>DASWBL010000001.1:0-3652 GCA_036390615.1 Steroidobacteraceae bacterium
AAGCGGCTGATCATCGAGCTTGAGCTGGACGAGGTGTGTATTTTCCTTGTGCACTTGTCGCTCAAATACCGGCACCGCCAGTACCAGCTGCGCACGCTGCACGACTTATTGTCCAACGTGACCAAGCCGGTAATCGTGGCCGGTGACTTCAACGCCTTCTGGGGGACGCACGAGATTTACTTATTCATGCACGCCTCGGGACTGCGCAGCGCCAACGCCCTGGGGCTGCCCTCCTACCCGGCGCGCCGCCCCCGGGTTGAACTCGATTTCGTGCTGGTCAGCGCCGGCATCGATGTCACCGGGTTTAGAATCCCGGATGTCCGCTACTCCGACCACCGGCCGCTGGTATGCGATTTTCATATTAAGCAGCCGCCGCCAGCGCCGGGTGGCGATCATGGGGGTCCTGCATGAGCACACAGCCCGCCTGGACACTGGAGCGTGACAACGACGGCATCGCCTGGCTGACGATCGACAAGCCGGGCGGCTCGGCCAACACGCTCGGCCGATTAGTGCTGCTGGAACTGGAAGTCCACCTCAAGTCCCTGGCCGCGACCGCCCCGCGTGGCGTGGTGGTACGGTCAGCCAAGAGCTCCGGGTTCATCGCCGGTGCCGACATCCGCGAGTTCACCGCTTTCAAGAGCGAGCAGGACGCCTACGATCAGATCATCATCGGCCAGCGTGCCTTTGCGCTGCTCGACGCGCTGCCCTGCCCGACCATCGCCGCCATCCACGGCTTTGCGCTTGGCGGCGGCCTGGAGCTGGCGCTCGCCTGCCGCTACCGCATTGGCGTCAATGACTCACGCCTTGCACTTGGGTTGCCGGAAGTGCAGCTAGGCATCCATCCGGGATTTGGCGGCACGGTGCGCTCGGTCAGGTTGCTCGGCGTGCGGGCGGCGATGGATCTGATGCTTACCGGGCGCACCGTGCGCGCCGATCAGGCCTTGCGCATGGGTCTGGTGGACCGCCTGGTCAACGCCACCGAGTTGGATGCGGCTGCGCGCCGTATTGTCCAGCAGCCCCCGCCGCCACGACGCCCGGCCTTAACCGAGCGCATGCTCAGCTGGCCGCTTATCCGCGGCCTGCTCAAGCCGCGCCTCGTTGCCCAGGTGGCGCGCCGCGCGCGGCCTGCGCATTATCCGGCGCCCTACGCCATCATCAATCTCTGGGAGCGCTACGGCGCCCGCGGTCCGGCCGCCTATGAAGCCGAAGCGCGCTCGATCGCGAGCCTTTTCAACAGCGAGACCGCGCGCAACCTGGTGCGCATGTTCCTGCTGCAGGATCGGCTCAAGGGCCTGGCCGGACGCGGCGGGCCGAGCATCGGGCGCCTGCACGTCATTGGCGCGGGCGTCATGGGGGGCGATATTGCCGCCTGGGGCGCGCTGCGCGGACTCGACGTGACGCTGCAGGACCGGGAACTTAAATACATCGAGCCTGCCCTGCAGCGGGCCGGCGCCCTGTTTCAGAAACGTATCAAGGATCCGGCCGAGCGACGCAAGGCCGGGGAACGCCTGCGCGCGGACGTGGCCGGTAGCGGCGTCGCCGACGCCGATGTGCTGATCGAGGCGATCTTTGAGGACCTCGATGCCAAGCGCAAGCTATTTGCCATGGCCGAGCCACGCCTTCGGCCAGAGGCGGTGCTCGCCAGCAACACCTCGAGCCTGACGCTCGAATCCATCGCGGCGCAGTTGCGCGACCCGAGCCGGCTGGTGGGCCTGCATTTTTTCAACCCGGTGGCCCAGATGCCACTGGTGGAAGTGATCCATACCGCCACGACGCATCCGGAGCCGCTGGCCGCCGCGCTGAGCTTTGTGCGCCGGATCGACAAGCTGCCACTGCCGTGCCGCAGCGGGCCCGGATTTCTCGTCAACCGGGTGCTGTTCCCCTATTTGCACGAGGCCCTTTGGGCCGCGGGCGACGGCGTCGCGCTGCCACTCATAGATCGGGTGGCCGCGGACTTTGGCATGCCGATGGGACCGATCGAGTTGTGCGACGTCGTGGGCCTTGATGTCACGCTGCACGTCGGCCAGATCGTGACCGAGCAGTTAGGAAGGCAGAACCCGCCGTTTGCCGCGCGGATGAGCGAGCTGGTGGCTGCCAAGAAACTCGGCCGCAAGAGTGGCGAAGGGTTTTACACCTGGATCGACGGCAAGGCGCAGCGGCCTGCGGCAAGCGGCGAGCCGCCGGCGGATCTTGAAGATAGACTGATTCTTGCGCTGGTTAACGAATGCGTAGCGTGCCTGCGCGAACAGGTGGTGGAGGATGCCGATCTGCTCGATGCCGGCGTGGTTTTCGGGACGGGTTTTGCCCCGTTCCGCGGCGGCCCGATGCAATATGCCCGCGGCCGCGGCTTTGCCGCCGTGCACGCGCGGCTGCTTGAGCTGGCTGGCCGTTATGGGCCGCGCTTCTCGCCTGACGCGGGCTGGACCGCACTGCTTGGCCCGTAGCAATCGCGCTGCACAGCCGACCCAAAAGAGTGCTGCGGTCGCTGTGATAACATCGATGGGATGGGCGAGCCCCTAAAAGACCGTGCCGGCCCAACGCCTGACGGAAAATCCAGTACATGAGCGAGCCGACTTCCGAAGTAAAGCTGCTGCGCAAGTTCTCGCCGCTCGACGGCATGAAGAATGACAACCTGAACGCGCTGGCACGGAAGGTGTCGGTCTCGCAGCTTCCGGCCAACCGGCTGCTCTTCAAGACGGGGGATACCGACCGGCGCACGATCTGGCTGGTATCGGGACTCCTTGAGCTGCGCGACGGGGACCGCACGGTGGCCATGATCCGCGGCGGAACGCCGGAAACCCGCACCCCGCTCTCCCCGAGCCTGCCCCGCAAGCTCACCGCCCGGGCGGTTGACCCGATCGAGTACCTGGCCATCGACAGCGATCTGCTGGACATGATGATCACCTGGGACCAGACCGGCACCTACGAGGTGACCGAGCTGCAGAGCCACTTCGGCGCCACCGCCGGCGACGACTGGATGACGACGCTGCTGCAGACCAAAGCCTTTCACCGCATCCCGCCCGCCAACATCCAGGCGATCTTCATGCGCATGCAGCGCGTCAACTGCCGCCAGGGAGATGTGATCATTCAGCAGGGCGCCGAGGGCGACTTTTTTTACGCCATCGTGAGCGGCCGCTGCGTCGTGACCCGCGAAACGCCGCTCAACCGGGAGGGTATCCGCCTGGCCGAGCTTGGGGTCGGCGACACCTTTGGCGAGGAAGCGCTGATCTCGGAGGCCAAGCGCAATGCGACCGTGGCGATGATGAGCGACGGGGTGCTGATGCGCCTGAGCAAAGCCGACTTTCGGGAGCTGATGAATGAGCCGCTGCAGCAGTGGGTCAGCTACGAAGAGGCGCAGAAGCTCATCGCCGGCGGCGCCCGCTGGCTCGACGTTAGGCTGCCGTCCGAGTACCAGAACTTAGCGATCGACGGGGCCATCAACATTCCGCTTTATTTCATCCGCCTGAAGATCTCGACCCTCGATGCCACTGCCCCGTACGTCGTGTATTGCGATACCGGCCGGCGCAGTTCCGCGGCGGCGTTCATCCTGGTGGAGCGCGGCTTCGATGCCTACGTGCTCAGGGGTGGAGTCAGCAGCGGTGCCCTGCCGCTCACGCGCAACGGGGCTGCGGAAAAACCCTGAAGCCGGCCG
>DASWBL010000002.1:0-5619 GCA_036390615.1 Steroidobacteraceae bacterium
ACCTCGTGCGTCGCTTCGCCGACAAGGTGCGCGAGCACAAGCCGGCTCTCGGAGCGCTGATTACGCTCGAGACCGGCAAGATCCTGAGCGAAGGCCTGGGCGAGGTGCAAGAGATCGTTGATATATGTGATTTTGCTGCCGGATTGTCGCGGCAACTGTACGGACTGACGATCGCTTCGGAACGGCCGGCGCACCACATGCTCGAGCGCTGGCACCCACTCGGCCCGGTGGCCGTGATCAGCGCGTTCAACTTTCCGATGGCCGTTTGGGCGTGGAACGCGACGCTCGCGCTGGTGTGCGGAAATTCGGTCATCTGGAAGCCGTCGGACAAGACGCCGCTGTGCGCGCTCGCCCTGCACCGGCTGCTTGAAGAAGTGCTCGCCGAGACGCCCGCGGCCCCGGCCGGCTTGTCGCAGCTTGCCATAGGCGACCGCGCCATCGGCGAGCAGCTGGCCGGCCACCGCGCCATCCCGCTCATCAGCGCCACTGGCAGCACCGAAATGGGACGCGCCGTGGGTCAACGGGTCGCTGCCCGCTTCGGCCGCTCGCTACTCGAGCTGGGCGGCAACAACGCCGCGATCGTCACCGCCGCGGCTGATCTGCCGCTGGCGGCACGCGCCATCGTTTTTGCCGCCGCCGGCACCGCCGGTCAGCGCTGCACTTCGTTGCGGCGCTTACTGGTGCACGCCGATATTTATGATCAGCTGCTACCGCGCCTGAAGCGAGCCTATGCGAGCTTGCCGATCGGCGATCCGCTCGCTGCCGGAACGCTGGTCGGTCCGCTGATCGATCAGCGCGCCATGGAACGAATGCAATCGGCACTTGGCGAGGCCCGCGCGGCCGGTGGCCGCGTGAGCGGCGGTGAGGCGGTGACGCCGCCCGGGCTGAGCGGTGGCCAGTACGTGCACCCCGCCATCGTCGAGCTCAACGCGCCCACTGAGCGTTCACGCGAGGAGACCTTCGCACCCATTCTGTATGTCTTTCCATACCGCGACTTCAGTGACGCGATCCAGATGCAAAATGACGTCAAGCACGGGCTGTCTTCGGCTATATTCACGAATAATCTGCTCGAAGCGGAAACGTTTTTATCCGCCACCGGCAGCGATTGCGGCATCGCCAACGTCAACGCAGGCCCAAGCGGCGCCGAGATTGGCGGCGCCTTCGGCGGCGAGGAAGAAACCGGCGGCGGCCGCGAGTCGGGGAGCGATGCCTGGAAGGCGTACATGCGACGCCAGACCCAGACGGTCAATTACTCGCCCGCTGTACAGCTGGCGCAGGGCGTGAAATTCGATATCGATTGAGTTGCGGGGCACCCATGCAGCCACTTGACCTGTACAACGTCCGCGACTCGCTGAGCACCGAAGAACAGGCGGTGCAGGACAGTGTCGCGCGCCTGGTGGATGCCAAGGTGCTGCCGATCATCCGCCAGTGCTTCGAGCAGCACCGCTTCCCCCGCGAGCTCATCGCCGACCTCGCAGCGCTTGGGCTGCTCGGCAGCAGCCTCGAAGGCTATGGCTGCGCCGGGCTCAACGCGGTCGCCTCCGGGCTGATTTGCCAGGAGCTGGAGCGCGGCGATTCGGCGCTGCGCAGCTTCGTCTCGGTGCAGTCGTCGCTGTGCATGTACCCGATCTACAGCTTCGGCAGCGAGGAGCAGAAGCAGCGCTACCTGCCGCGAATGGCCAAAGGCGAGCTGATCGGCTGCTTTGGGCTGACGGAACCCCAGGGCGGCTCCGACCCGGCCAACATGAAGACCCACGCCCGCCGCCGCGGCACTGACTGGGTGATCAACGGCTCGAAGATGTGGATCACCAACGGCGCGATCGCCGACCTGTGCATTTGCTGGGCGATGACCGATGAAGGCATCCGCGGCTTCATCATCGATAAGGGTACGCCGGGATTTTCCGCGCCGGAGATTGAAAACAAGTTTTCGCTGCGCGCCTCGGTCACGTCAGCGCTGTTTTTCGATGACGTGACGGTGCCCGCGGCACAGATGCTGCCCGCAGCGCAGGGTCTCAAGGGCCCGTTGTCGTGCCTGACGCAGGCCCGCTACGGCATAGCCTGGGGCGTGATCGGCGCAGCGCAGGCCTGCCTGGCAGAGCTGCTCGATTACACGGCGACGCGAACGTTGTTCTCGCGGCCGCTGGCGCAGAACCAGGCGATCCAGGTGCGGCTGGCTGAGATGGCCCGCGGCGTCACCACCATGCAACTGCTCGCACTGCAACTCGGCCGGCTGAAGGATCGCGGCGTCATGACGCCGGCGCAGGTGTCGATGGCCAAGTGGCATAACTGCCGCACCGCCCTCGACATTGCCCGCGATTGCCGCGACATGCTGGGCGGTGCCGGTATCAGTGCCGAATTTTCCCCGATCCGGCACATGCTCAACCTGGAAAGCGTCATCACTTACGAGGGCACTGAGACCATTCACCAGCTGGCCATCGGCCGCGAACTGACGGGCCTGAGCGCGTTCTGAATTGCCGGTGCCGCCGGCGGTTCAGCGCTCCGGCAACGGAATGAATTCCTCATCACCTGGCACTTGGCCGAATTGCTGCTCGAGCCAGGCGCTCTTGGCGGCGTCGATCCGCGCCTGCGTCGAGGCCACGAAATTCCACCAGATCAATCGCGGGCCATCGAGCGGTTCGCCGCCGACGAACACGAGTCTCGCGCCGTCGGGCGCGTTCAGCCGTGCCGGCATTTTCGGCGGCAAAATCGCCAGTGTCTGTGCCGCCAGAGCTTCTCCATCAAGCTGCAACGGATGATCGACGCTGTACACGGCCTGCTCGATCGCGCGGCCAGGCCAGTTCAGGGTAGCGCCCGCAGGCAGCTGCACGTCGACATACAACGTTGGCGTTGCCGTCTGCACCGGGGAGCGGGCACCAAGAGCCTCACCCACCAACACCCGGACAATCGCCCGGTCGTGCTCAAGCTGCGGTAGTGCGGCGGCGGGATAATGCGTAAATTCCGGCTGCCCGTCCTCTGCCGATTTCGGCAGCGCTACCCACAGCTGCAGGCCATGTAAGGAGTAAGTTGCCTGCCGCAGATCCTCGGGCCGGCGTTCGGAGTGCACTATGCCGCGGCCAGCAGACATCCAGTTGATCGCTCCGGGCTCGATGCGCTGCACGTTGCCCAGGCTGTCGCGGTGGAGCATCGCGCCGTCGAACAGATAGGTGACTGT
The DNA here is from genome assembly GCA_036390615.1 of Steroidobacteraceae bacterium. Lineage (GTDB taxonomy): Bacteria > Pseudomonadota > Gammaproteobacteria > Steroidobacterales > Steroidobacteraceae > FEN-1191. The sequence continues at coordinate 3,173 of DASWBL010000002.1, forward strand.
CGCCAGTCCAATGTGCGGATGAGGACGCACGTCGAAATTCCGGTCAGGCGTGCCGACGGTCGGGCCAAAATGGTCAAAGAATACGAACGGTCCGACCGACGGCCGCTGCGCGGCTGGCAGCACGCGCTGCACGATGAAGCCACCACCGAGATCGCGCTTGCGGCCGCTCAGCCGCATTGGGTCTGCCATTTGCTCTATCCCCTGCGCCGCCGCTGCGGCTTGGCCTTGGAAACGCTGCTAAAGCGGCTGCGCCGTGCGTACCGTCTGCTGCTCACTGCTGTCGTTGCCGTACCCGCGCAGATTAAGCGCGAGCCCGCAGCTGAGGGCGGCCAGCGCATACGCGATCAGCAAAAACGTGACAGCCAGGCGGCTGCGGCGCAGGCGCGATCGCTGAAGTTGCGCGATTGTCACCGCATCAGCTTCGGGCCCGGGCCATTGATCGTCACACCGCTCGATGGCAAAACCTGCCGTAGCCGCCACCAACGAGCACAGCACCGCGAGGGCCAGCACCAGCAGGCAAAGGTCAGTGATCGGCGCATCGATGTAGGCAAGCCAGGCCAGGGAGAATGCGACGACGCCAAGGGACAACTTGACCACAAACCGGCCCAGATGTCCGTCCGGGACACGGCGCGGCGGCGGCGCCGGCCCGGCGCTGCCCGGTCGTGGCTCGACAGGTGTCGTGCCCGTTGTTTCATCCCCTGACATGGCCTCATTTCCGGCGCCAAAGGCGCAATTATCGGCGAGAAAATCTTTATGCCCGAGATCCGGCAGGCTGTCGAGTCCCAAATGTCATCTGGCTCAGGCGGATCCGGCGATTGCCAGAGCGCGGCTCAATTTTGGATCAGGTATCGAAGCACCCACGGCATCACTCCCAAGACCAGGGCCGCAATTCCCGCCGCGCCAGCGAGCCGCGTAAGCTTAGGAACCGTGCGCAAGAACTCGAATGCCGCTAGCGCGGCACATAGCACCGCGCCCGCCCACAGCAGATTCAGCCGGCCGAGCCAGTGAGCCCGGGTGCCGACAAAATATCCTGCAGCGCTCATCCGGTGCTCCCAGAACCACCATTCGCCGATGAAGTTATAGGCCACCAACAGCAGTACCAACACCGACAACACCGCGAGTCCATAGCGTGACGGCGCACTGAAATGTTTTGTATTCAAAAGGAATCCTGCAGCAGGCGATTCCTCATGTTACTGGCACTGGGTGTGAACCGACGCTCAAGGCGCACACTTGGAACAATTAGTGCCTGTCATCGTTGTCGGCCGCAGAATATGTATAGTGACTCAGCGTCTCACCCAGAGAAGGCGCCATTACTGCACTTATTGACAACGGGGTGTTTGGAATACGCAGCAGGACACTAGGTGCATGCCTGGCCCTAGCCGCTATTCTGCTTTCGCAGCGGCTGCCGGCTGAATCCTGCAAGCTTGAAAGATACGCAGAACTGCCGGTGACGATGGACGGACCAACGCCCCTCGTCACGGGATCGATCAACGGCGTCGACGCCCGGTTCATTGCCGACAGTGGCTCGTTCTTCAGCGCGCTGACGCGTGAAGCCGCGGTAAAACATCAGCTTAAGCTCAGGATGCCACCCGTGGATTTGGACGTGCGTGGCATCGGTGGCGGCGAAATCGCCTATGTGACAACCGCCAAGGAGTTTGCGCTGGCCGGTTACGGCAAGCACCCGTTCAAGGACGTCGATTTCGTGGTGGTCGGGAATGAAATTGCCACAGAGGCGGCCGGCCTGATTGGTCAGAATATTATTGGCGACACCGACACGGAATATGATCTCGCGAACGGCGCCATCCGCCTGTTTATCCTCAAGGACTGCAAAGGCCAAAACCTTGCCTACTGGCGCGGTACAGACGCGGACGCGTTCGCGGAAATGAAAATGGAGTACACGTCCGACGCGTCGCCGAACGTGATTGGCGAGGCCTTATTGAACGGGACGAGGATCCGGGTCCTGTTCGACTCGGGTGCGTCGCAGTCGATGCTGACGCTCAAAGCCGCCTATCGTGCCGGCGTCAAACCGGGCGATGAAAAGGTCATTGCCAGCGGCATTGTTAACGGCGTTGGCGCACGGGGAATTGACTCCTGGATTGCGCGGTTTGACAGTCTTGACCTGGGAGGTGAAGAGATCAAGAACGGGCGCCTGATCATCGCCGACATCGAATTAACCAATGCGGAGATGCTGCTGGGGGCGGATTTTTTCCTGTCGCACCGCATTTTCATCGCGAAAAGCCAGCGCAAAATCTTCTTCACTTACAACGGGGGCCCGGTATTCAACCTGAACGAAGCGCGCCGCACCCAGCCGGAACCTGCCCCGCCGGCCGCCGCTACAGACACCGGAACCAGGACTGCGAATGCCGGCCCAGAAAGCGCACCGCCGGGTCCCACGGGCGCGGCAGGCTTCCGGCGTCGCGGCGCCGCCTATGCAGCGCGCAAGGACT
>DASWBL010000003.1:0-3080 GCA_036390615.1 Steroidobacteraceae bacterium
AGAGGAACGCCGTCGTGTCGAAAGAGAAATTTGAGCGCACCAAGCCGCATGTGAACGTGGGGACGATCGGGCACGTGGACCATGGCAAGACGACGCTGACGGCGGCACTGACGAAGGTGATGGCCGAGACGCACGGCGGCACGTTCATGGCCTACGACCAGATCGACAAGGCCCCCGAGGAGAAGGCGCGCGGGATCACGATCTCAACGGCGCACGTGGAGTATCAGAGCAAGGCGCGGCACTACGCGCATGTGGATTGCCCGGGGCATGCCGATTACGTGAAGAACATGATCACGGGTGCGGCGCAGATGGACGGGGCGATCCTGGTGGTGAGCGCGGCCGATGGGCCGATGCCGCAGACGCGCGAGCACATATTGCTGGCCCGCCAGGTCGGGGTGCCGTACATCGTGGTGTACATGAACAAGGCGGACATGGTCGATGACAAGGAGCTGCTCGAGCTGGTGGAGATGGAGGTGCGGGAGCTTTTGACGCTGTACAAGTTCCCCGGGGATAAGACCCCGATCGTGATCGGCTCGGCCTTGAAGGCCCTTGAGGGTGAGAAGAGCGACCTTGGGGTCAACTCGGTGATCAAGCTCGTGGAGCAGATGGATGCGTACATCCCGGTGCCGAAGCGGGAGATCGACAAGCCGTTTTTGATGCCGGTGGAAGATGTGTTTTCGATCTCGGGCCGCGGCACGGTGGTGACGGGCCGTATCGAGCGCGGGATCGTGAAGATCAATGATGAAGTCGAGATCATTGGCTTAAAGGCGACGCTGAAGACCACCTGCACGGGGGTGGAGATGTTCCGCAAGCTCCTCGATGAGGGGCAGGCAGGCGATAACGTCGGGGTGCTGCTGCGCGGCACGAAGCGCGAGGAAGTGGAGCGCGGCCAGGTGCTGGCCAAGCCAGGCTCGATCACCCCGCACACGCAGTTTGAGTGCGAGGTGTACGTGCTGACGAAGGAAGAGGGCGGGCGGCACACGCCGTTTTTCAAGGGCTATCGGCCGCAGTTTTATTTTCGCACGACCGATGTGACGGGACTGATCGAGTTACCCAGCGGCACCGAGATGGTGATGCCGGGGGACAACATCAAGATGACGGTGGAGCTGATCGCCCCGATAGCGATGGAGCAGGGGCTGCGCTTTGCGATCCGCGAGGGCGGTCGCACGGTCGGCGCCGGCGTCGTGGCGAAGATCCTGAAGTAATTTTCGGTTACCAGACCGCGCAAGCATAGGCAGTATTTATGGCTAACCAGAACATCCGCATCCGGCTCAAGGCCTTCGATCACCGGCTGATCGACAACTCGGCCCGGGAAATTGTCGAGACCGCGCGACGCACGGGCGCCACTGTGCGCGGGCCGGTGCCGCTGCCGACCAAGATGGAACGCTTCACGCTGCTGGTGTCGCCGCATTCGGATAAAGATGCCCGCGATCAGCTGGAACTGCGCACGCACAAGCGGCTGATGGACATTCTCAATCCGACCGACAAGACGGTGGACGCGCTGATGCGTCTGGAATTGCCGGCCGGCGTGGACGTGCAGATCAAGCTCAATTGATCGGCCACGCGCCAGGCGGGGCGTTGGCTGCAGCAGGCGGCTGATTGAGTGGCACCGACGTTCGAACCGGCCTCATCGCATTGCTGCTAAATCTCGGACTACGATAGAATCAATTGCGGGCACGGCCAGCACGGCGTCGCGCGCAGGGGAGTCCGACCGATCGGTAAAGCGCTGCCTGGACCAGCCAGGCGCCAGTCAACAGGATGGCCAAGCTCGCATCGGCGCCCACAACGGATCTTTGCACCAAAGTGCCTAGCGACGCGACCCACAATCGTACCGACGTGCTGATCATTGGCGGCGGACCGGCCGGGTCAACCGCCGCTACGCTGCTGCGCGGCTTTGGGCATCAGGTCACGCTGCTCGAGAAATCCCGGCATCCGCGCTTTCACATTGGCGAATCCCTGCTGCCAGCGAATCTGCCGTTGCTAGAGAAGCTCGGTGTGGGCGAACAAATCCGCGCCATCGGCATGCAAAAGTTCGGTGCAGAGTTTGTTTCCGCTGTGCATGGCCGCAGCGAGCTGTTCGAATTCTCCGACTGCTGGAACAAGGACCAGCCCTTTGCTTATCACGTCAGGCGCTCAGAGTTCGACGAGATCCTGATCCGGCGTGCCGCCGAGCAGGGAGCCGACGTCATCGAAGGCTGTCGCGTGACCGACGTTACGCTCGCCGGTGCCGGTGAGCGCATCGAAGTGCGGGCCGAGCACGAGGACGGCCGCAGCGAGAGCTGGCAAGCGCGCTTTCTTATCGACGCCTCCGGCCGCGATACTTTTCTGGCATCGCGGCTAGGCGCCAAGCGCCGCAACCCCAGGCACAACAGTGCCGCAATCTTTGCGCATTTTTCCGGCGTGCGGCGCGATACCGGCAGGGGCGCCGGCAACATCCTGCTTTATTGGTTTGATCACGGCTGGTTCTGGTTCATACCGCTGGCAGACGGCGCCACCAGCGTCGGCGTCGTGGTCTGGCCGTATTACCTGAAATCCAGGAAATCATCGCTGCAGGATTTTTTTCTGGCAACCATTGCGCAGTGCCCGCCGCTGGCTGAACGGCTCGTCGGCGCCACGATGATCACGACGCCCGAGGCAACGGGCAATTACTCATATGCGGCGACCGTAAGCCACGGCGACAACGACCTGCTGCTTGGCGATGCCTATGCATTCATTGATCCGGTGTTTTCCACCGGCGTCTGGCTTGCCATGAAAAGCGCGGCCGCAGGCGCTGCGGCGGTCAATACCTGTTTGCGGCAGCCGCCGGCCGCGGCGCAAGCGCTGCACTCATTCGACCGCCTGATGCGCCATGGCCCGCGGACGTTTTCCTGGTTCATTTATCGGGTCACCACCCCGACGATGCGCGACATGTTCATGCATCCGCGCAACACGTGGCGGATCAAGGAGGCGCTGTTGTCGGTGCTGGCAGGCGACATATTCGGGCCGACCCCGATCTGGCGGTCGCTGCGCGCCTTCAAGGGGGTCTACTATGTGCTCTCGGCGCTTAGTCTACGGCGCACGATCCGAGCGACCGGGCAGCG
>DASWBL010000004.1:0-3375 GCA_036390615.1 Steroidobacteraceae bacterium
CTGGCAGTCCATGCCAGCACGGTAACGAAGAGCCAGGTCATCGGCACAAGGCAGACGACCATTTCAAGGATTAGCAGCCAGCGTGGCAGCTTCGTCAGTGATTGACCAAGCATGCGTCCTCTCTCCGTATAACTGACAAAAAGACATCCCATCGCCCATTGCAGACTCGCGGCACCTGACGGGAGATGATCCATTTCACTGATCATTCCCTCCAACCAGCTGCGACGATCTTCTGGAGCTACGCGCGCGGCGTGTGCAACTAGGATGCTCGCCAGATTTCGCGTAGGCGTTGTTGGGAGCGTCATCCAACTTCTCCGGCCAGTCCGCGACCGCCCAGATCTGCGACCTGACCGAGGGCTTCCCGGGCAAAGGTCGCACCGCTCGCGGTGAGGCGGTAAACGTGGCGCGGCGGACGCCCCGGCTGTTTTGCGGGTTGCCATCGAGAATCGAGCAGGCCGCGATCTGATAACCGCATCAAAATCGGATAGAGCGTCCCGGACTTGAGCCCCGTGATCTGCGTGAGCTCATAGCCATAGCGCCAGGAGTGTGGCTTCTCGCTCAGGACCTCCAGCAGGGACACTGTGCGGCCGGAGGGTCGTCGGATTCGTTCCATGGTCTAAGTCTACATATATAGATTTATAATGTCCACACGCACGGCGGCGCGATTGGCCGGCCACCCGTCGCAGTTGCTCCCGATAGCCCAGACTGGTATAAAGCCGGCCCTTCGCCAGTCTTTAGGGCCGGCGAATTCCACGTTAAGTTGTTGATTTTCAAGGATCTCACCATGTCGCGCGTCTGTCAGGTCACCGGCAAGCGTCCCGTATCGGGTAATACCGTGTCGCACGCGAATAACCGCAAGCGGCGCCGCTTTCTGCCCAACCTGCACACGCAGCGCTTCTGGCTGGAAGGTGAGAAGCGCTGGATTTCGCTGCGGCTGTCGACGAATGCGCTGCGGACGGTGGAGAAGAACGGTATCGATGCCGTCGTCGCCAAGCTGCGCTCCCGCGGCGAGCGCATCTGAAAGCTCAAGGCATTTAGGAAGCACCGGTCATGCGCGAAAAAGTAAAACTCCTGTCTTCGGCCGGCACCGGCCATTTTTATGTGGCCATGAAGAACAAGCGCCTGCATCCGGAGAAGATGGAAGTGCGCAAGTTTGATCCGGTCGTGCGCAAGCACGTTGGCTACAAAGAAACCAAGATCAAGTAGGCCTTCGCGCTGCGATTGTCTGCGGCGGCGCGCCCGGCGATGATGCGCCGATGCCCGAGTTGCCCGAAGTCGAAACCACCCGCCGCGGCATTGCGAAGCACCTGAAAGGCCGCCGCATCCGCGAAGTGCGGGTGCACGATGGGCGCCTGCGCTGGCCCGTCGATCCTGGCATGGCCGCCACCGTCACGGGTCAACGCATGGTCGCGGTGCAGCGCCGCGCCAAATATCTGCTGCTGCGCCTCGAGCGCGGCACCATCATCCTGCACCTCGGCATGTCCGGGAGCCTGCGGGTGCTGCCGCAGGCCACTCGCCGGCTGCCGCACGATCACCTGGAATTAGTGCTCGACAGCGGCCAGATGCTCAGGCTCAACGATCCGCGCCGTTTTGGCAGCTGCCTGTACACGGACGCCGATCCGGGCAAGCACGTGCTGCTGCGCCGGCTCGCCCCGGAACCGCTCGGCCGGCAATTTGATGCCGCCTACCTGCACGCGGCCGCGCACGGGCGCCGCGTGGCCGTCAAGCAATTGCTGCTCAACGGTCAGCTGGTGACGGGTGTCGGCAATATCTACGCCAGCGAAGCACTGTTTCGCGCCCGCATCCGGCCGCAGCGCCGCGCCGGGCGCTTAAGCCTCGGCGACTGCCAGCGCCTGGTGCGCGCCGTTCGCGCCGTCCTCGCGCAGGCGATCCGGGCTGGCGGCACGACACTGCGCGACTATGTCGGCGCTGACGGCAACCCCGGACAATTTCGCCAGAAGCTTTATGTCTACGAACGCGCCGGCCGGCCGTGCAGGGTCTGCCGCACGCCGATCCGCAAGCTGACCCAGGGACAGCGCTCCAGTTACTATTGCCCGTCGTGTCAGAACTGAAGCGCAATCCTGCAGCGACCCGGCGCGGCGCTGCGCATCTGCGCCGTGACCCGGTGATGGCGGCAATCATGCAGGCGGTCGGCCCCTGCCGGCTGCGTTCCGAATCGGCGCACAGTCCGTTTGCATCGCTGGCCCGCGCCATCGCCTATCAGCAGCTCAATGGCACGGCCGCCGGCCGAATCTTCGGGCGGTTCGTCGCGCTTTACGCTCCCGCGCCGTTTCCTCCGCCCGAGGCGGTGCTCCGCACCGCCGATGAAGTGCTGCGTGGCGTCGGATTTTCCTATGCCAAGGTACGCGCACTGCGCGACCTGGCTGAAAAGACGCTTTGCGGCACCGTGCCTGCCAGCGAAGAGCTTCATCCGCTGGCCGATGAGGTGATCATCGAGCGGCTGACGCAGGTGCGCGGCGTAGGACCGTGGACCGTCCAGATGCTGCTGATGTTTCAGCTGGGCCGGCCCGATGTGTTTCCAGCCGATGATTTTGCCCTGCAGTACGGCTTTCAACGTGCCTATGGCCTGCGCGGCATGCCCACGCGCGCGGCGTTGGCGAAATTTGCCGAGCGCTGGAAGCCGCATCGCACGATGGCCGCCTGGTATTTATGGCGCGCGGTGGAGCTGGCCCGCGCCGGCAAATTACCCAAGCCGGCGTGGCGGCCGCGCGTGGCGCAGCAAAAGCGCCGTACGCCGCGCCGCGCGGTACGCAAACTCACGAGGCGAGCGGTATCCCGGCGGCGCGCGCGTAAGTAATGCTCAGCAACAGCTGGCCCGCCTCGGCCTGCCAGCTGTGCGGCCGTTCATTGCATTCCAGGTCGTAGCACACGCACAGCCGATCGGCCTGCAGCGCCACAATGGCGCACAGCCGCCGCCCGGCATACGGGCCCTCGACAACCTGAAGATCAAGCGTGCGAGGGCTGACGGATTCACCGAGCTGTGCGGTGCCGGCATCAAGCGTCGCATCGTGCTGATCGACGATGCGATAGTCCGGCATGGCGATGACCAAGCGCGCGACCCTAAGCTGGCGCACGTCGAGGTTACTGCCGGAAACTTCGGCGGCAACGGGAATCCACGTGCCATCAATCAGTGCGGCACCCGTCGCGGCGCTCATTGCACCAGTGCCGCCCCGTCGCCACGCGGGTCGGCAGCCGCCTGCACGGCGCCGCTGCCCTGGTCCGCGACAATGACCTGCATGTTGCCCCAGCGCCTGGAGGAAAGCTGCAGCGTGTGGCCGATATCGCTAAGCCATTTCAGCTCGGCATCGCTCAAGGCACCGGGTTCGTAGCGCACCACATCGGGCAGGTACTGAT
>DASWBL010000005.1:0-3171 GCA_036390615.1 Steroidobacteraceae bacterium
GGGCAAGGACAAGCTGTTCGGATTCTTTGTCGGGCAGGTGATGAAGCGCACCCAAGGCAAGGCCAACCCGGCGCGGTTGAACGAGCTGCTGAAAAAGCGTCTCGGCGGCGCCTGAGCGCTGCCGTGGACGAGTCCGATGAGCTGCGCCGGTTTATCCTGGAGGAGCACCCGGTGCGGGGACACTGGGTGCACCTCGGTGCAGCGTGGCGGCAGCTGCGCGCCCACCAGCACTATCCGCCGGCAATCGAAGCCTTGCTTGGGGAAACGGTTACCGCGGCGGTGCTGCTGGCTGCGACCCTCAAGTTTGATGGCCGGCTGACGCTGCAGCTGACCGGGTCCGGGCCCGTTGGTCTGCTGGTGGCGCAATGCACGCATGATTTCCGGATCCGCGCGGTCGCACAGCACGATGCGAAAGCCAGCGGCGAGGGACCTTTCCGCAGCTTTGTCGGTGACGGCCGGCTGGTCGTGACAATAGAGACTGGCGAGCGCGCCTCGCGCTATCAGGGCATTGTGCCGCTTGACGGTGCGAGCATGGGCGAATGCATCGCGCGCTACTTTGCGACCTCCGAGCAGCTACCGACCCGACTGATGCTCACCGCCGACGCCGCCACTGCAGCGGGCGTGCTGATTCAGAAGCTGCCCGAGCGTGACCGCGGCGAAGCGCGGTCAGGGCGCCTCGAGCAGGTCTGGGAGGACCTGCAGCAGGGCCTCGCGGCGCTCGAGCCCCGGCAAGTGCTGGCCGGACCCGTGAACGAATCGCTGCAGCGACTGTGCGGCGCCTATGACTGCCGCTTGTATGCCGCTACGGCCGTACGCCACGCCTGTGGCTGCAGCCACGAGCGCGTGGCCGAGTTGCTCCGCTCGCTTGGGGCCGAAGAGGTCCGCTCGGTGCTGGCTGAGCAGGGTGCCGTGAGCGTGACCTGTGAGTTCTGCCAGCGACCCTATCGCTTTGATGCCGTGGACGTGGAACGGTTGTTTGCGCCGGGCGCGGTGCCGGCAGGTCCCGCGTCCATCAATTGAGCCGCAGCGTCCTTTAGCGCTCAGGTCTTGAGCGAGAACGGCGTGAAGTTCGTGTCCCGATCGTAGTAATCCTCGCGCTCGGCGCGCTTGAGGAAGGCGACGACGCGATAGGTCACGGGAATCATGACGATCTCCCAGCCGCATTTAAGGCAATACTGGGTCAGGGTATAGGCGAGCAGCATGGAAGGCCGCCACAAGCCCAAGAAAGCGATGGTGTAAAACAATCCCGAATCGACCGCTTCACCGCAGAGCGTGGAACCAACCGCGCGCGTCCACAGCCAGCGGCCTTGGCTCCACAGCTTCATCTTGGCCATGACAAAACTGTTGACGAATGAGCCGCACCAGAAAGCAATAATCGACGCGGCGATGATCCGCGGCGTGTTACCAAAGATGTATTCGACTGCCGGCTGGTGCTCGCGCCAGTCGGCAGCTGGCGGCAAGGCGACGATGACGTAGGCCATCAGTGCCGCGAAGGCGAGCGCGCCGAATCCGGCCCAGACAACCCGCCGGTCGCGGGCATAGCCGTAAACTTCAGTAAGAATGTCGCCGAAAATATAGGAAATCGGAAAAAACAGGACACCGGCCAGAAAGTTGATGCTGCCAATCAGCGGCACATGCACAGTCGTGGCTTTGCTCGGTCCGATCAGGTTCGAGCACAACACAATGCACACATATGCAGCCATGATGAAATCGTAGTAGCGAAATTGCCGGCTGTGATCGACGTTACTCATTTAAGTTGTGCTCCAGCTTGAATAGTCTGCGCACTGGCGCAGGGGTCAGGGCGTGCGATGCGCAGCCGAATCCAGTGCATCGAGGTAGCGCGGGCCGCCGAGCTCGCTCATTTGTCCCAGGATCCAGTCGCGACGGGCCTCGACGTAGGGCGTCGGCGCCTGCGCCTTTAAGCGCTCGGGACTCGGCAGTACTGCCGCCAGCAGCGCCGCCTCGCTGCGATCCAGACGCCGCGCGTTGCTGTGGAAAAAACGCTGCGCCGCCGCCTGCACCCCATAGACGCCGTGGCCGAACTGGGCAATGTTCAGGTACATCTCCAGAATCCGTTCCTTGGGCCAGATCCACTCGATCAACAAGGTCAGGCACGCCTCCAGCCCCTTGCGGAAATATCCGCCGCCAGACCAGAGAAACAGATTCTTGGCCACCTGCTGTGAGATGGTGCTCGCGCCGCGCGCATGGTGGCGCCGCGCATTGGTGCGCACCGCTTCGCGGATCGACTGGAAATCAAATCCCATGTGAAACGGAAACTGCTGATCCTCGGCGGCGATCACCGCCACGGCCGCCTGCGGCGATATGCTCTCGAGGTCAACCCACTGATACTCGGTGCGGTAGCCGTGCTCGCCATCGAGCAGCGCATGCAGTCGCGCCTCGAGCATGAAAGCGCTGGTCGGTGGGTTGACCCAGCGCAGCGCGGCGATGGCCAGCAGCACGGCCACCAGGAATCCCAGCCCGATCAGCAGCAGTAACCGTCCGGCGCGGCGCAGCAGCCCGGGGGCGGCCATGACGGCTTATTTCGCAGCTTCTGTCTGGCGTGCCGACCGGATGATGACATCTTCGGTCGGTGCGTCCGTATAGCCCTTGCGCCGGCCCGTCGGCACTTTGGCTATCCGGTCGACGACTTCAATGCCGTCGATCACGCGCCCGAACACCGCATAGCCGTGCCGGCCCGGGCGGTAATCGAGGAATTCGTTGTCAGCCAGATTGACGAAGAACTGACTGGTCGCACTGTGCGGCGCATCGGTCCGCGCCATCGACAGCGTGCCGCGCTCATTGCGCAGGCCGTTGTCGGCTTCATTGCGCACCGGTGGCTCGGTTTTTTTGGGCGAGAAGTCTGCAGTCAGGCCGCCGCCCTGGATGACAAAGCCAGGCACGATGCGGTGAAAGATCGTGCCGTCAAAAAAACCGCTGTCCACGTACTGCAGGAAATTCTTCACGCTGAGCGGCGCTTCCTCCGGATAGAGCTCAATCGTGAAGGCGCCGTGGGAAGTTTCAAAACGTACCATCTGCTGTGCCTCTTGCTAGCCGTGGGTGGCGTCCAGCTCCGGGGCCTGGCCCGCCGTAACCCGGGAGTGCCCAGCCAGATCCTGATGGCAGCGTACGTGAGCGTACCCCTGCGCGACAAGCAGCTTTGCCACCCAGCCG
>DASWBL010000006.1:0-1850 GCA_036390615.1 Steroidobacteraceae bacterium
GGCCGCGCATCTGAAGGCGAAGGATCCCGACGCCTTCCATATACTTTCGCACACGGCGGTGCGATTCCGGTTTCGTGACGCGAGCACTGAATTGGTCGCGAGCGCCGCGCCGATTGAACTCGACGTGACCGGCGCCGTGCAGGCTATCCATTTCAGCCCACGCCTCGATTACGTGCCACTGCTGCCGCCTTCGCAGCTAAGCGCCTATTACCGCGCCCGAAGCGTCTTCGATCACCTGCTGCGCTCGGCGGATTTTGAGATTCGTTTCCTGCTGGGCGCCGGAGATCTGGTGATGTTCGACAATCGCCGATTGCTGCACGGGCGAACCGGCTTTGATCCGGCCGAAGGCATCCGGCACCTGCAGGGCTGTTACATCGATATCGACGCGCCGCGCAGCTGGTACCGGGTGCTGCGCCGGCAGCAGGCCGCCGGGGGTGGTTCGTGAACCGGATAGTCAGCTTCACGCAGATGAAGGACGGCACGCGCGAGGACTATCTGCTGCTCGATCAGTCCGAACGCGATTTTGCCGTGCATCTACCCGACCAGATCCTTGCCGCGTTGCGCCAGCTGGATCATTCGCTGGAAGGTTATCCGCTCAGCCGGCTCGGCCACTGCTTGCAGACGGCAACCCGCGCACGCAATGACGGGGCCGACGATGAGTTGATCGCCGCTGCGGTGATCCATGACATCGGCGACACGCTTGCTCCCTATAACCACGCCGAGGTCGCCGCCGGTATCATCCGGCCCTACGTGCGCGAGGAGATCACATGGATCGTAGAACAGCATGGGCTGTTCCAGACTTATTATTACGTGCACCACACCGGCGGGGACCGATTTGCGCGCGAGCGGTTACGCGGACATCGCTGGTATGACGCGTGCGCGCATTTTTGCGAGCATTACGATCAGGCGTCCTTCGATCCGGCTTATGAGACCCTGCCGCTTGAAGCGTTTGAGCCGCTTATTCGGCAGATTTTCAGCCACAAGCCGCATGACCCGCGCTACACCGGCGGCCCGTCGACGCCAGTCGGCTGAATTATCAGGGGTGGTTGGCCATCTGCAGCTCGATTGTCCGCCGGCGTTCCGACCGGCGCATAACGAAGCTGCCCGCGACGACGCAGGCGCCGACGGTGGCAATAATCAGGCTGGCCAGCGCGTTGATATCCGGACTCAGGCCAAGTTTTACCTTGGAGTAGATCACCATCGGCAACGTGCTGGTGCCAGGGCCGGACACAAAACTTGAGATCACCAGATCGTCCAGCGAGAGCGTAAAGCTGAGCAGCCAGCCGGACACCAGCGCCGGGGCGATGATGGGTAGCGTTATGTCGACGAACGCGCGCACCGGGCCTGCCCCCAGATCCATCGCCGCTTCCTCGAGCGAACGGTCGGCCCCGTGCAATCGTGAGCGCACAGTGACGGTGACATAGGCGGTAGCAAAGGCCACGTGTGAGATGACGATGGTCGTAAAGCCGCGATGCGGCCAGCCAAACAGATTGAACATCGCGATGAACAGCAGCAGCTGCGTGATACCGGTGATGATCTCCGGCATCACCAGCGGCGCATTTACCATCCCGGTCAGAAGCAGGCGGCCGCGAAAAGCTGTGAACCGAACCAGCGAAATGGCCGCGAGCGTGCCAAGCGCGACCGCAGCGGTGGAAGCCACCACTCCGACCTCGAGTGACAGAGCCGCGGCATCAAGGATCTGGCGGTTATGCACCAGCTCGGCGTACCACCGCCCGGAAAACCCACCCCAGACATTGACCAGTTCGGAAGCATTGAAGGAATAGGAAATCAGCACCAGCATCGGGATGTACAGCACTGCTATGCCGAAGCACAAAATGGTCACCAGGAAT
>DASWBL010000007.1:0-2711 GCA_036390615.1 Steroidobacteraceae bacterium
CTCTTCGGCGTTGGGCTGCGCAGCGATGCCACCCGGACCGCCATTAAAGCTGCTCCGCACCGCAGCGCCAGCCATCACCGGCCGGCTATACACATAGCCGATATGCGCCGCGCCAACGTTCACCACGGCAGTGTTGTAGAAAAAATGGCCGCCGTTCCAGTAGCCACCCTCAAAGCCATGGCCGCCAAACCCAAAGCCGTAATTGACGCCGCCGTAGAAGCCGACATGCGGACCCCAGTAACCGGCGTGCCAGAGGTACACACCACCGCCCCAGCCCCAATAGCCCGGCGTCCACAGAAACCCCGGCGTCGGAGCCAGCACCCACGTTCCGGGCACCCAGTAATAACCGTCAGGTCCCCAGGCCCAGTATCCTGGCGCCCATAAATAGTCAGGACCCGGCACCGGCGGCTGTACGTAAACCGGCAGCACCGGTGGTGCAAAGTTAACGGACAGGCCGACACTAATCTGCGCCGGAGCCAGCAGCGGTATGGCGAGCATTGCCGCCAGCAAGCTCAGCGCGCGGAGCGGGCGTTTGATCTGCATGTTGGACCTCCGCATGAATAACTAGCGCCTTCGATGCCGCCTACCGGTGTCAACGGCCCTGGGCCGAAGCGTATCCTATCCGTAATCACGCAACGCGCGGCCTCGGTGTGCGTTGACCGGCCGGCGCTGAAGCGCTGCTGCCGGTTCATTAAGTATTCGTAACGGTGGCCCATGTCATTACTGATTGCCGCAATGTCGCGGATTGAACCCGCAGGCGCGGCTGGGGACAATGACCCGGCGATTTTTTTTACCAGATCGATCCAACGCTCCGGAGTGTCTCCCTATGCCGCGCGCGCGCACTGAATTACTTTCGGCCAAGCTCAAACATTTGCGGCCCACCCAGATGACGCTCGGTTTTCGCGAAGTGCGCTACCGGCGGCACATCTGGAAGAGCATCGGCAAGAAGGCGCGCGAGCAGCTGCTGGCTTCGCACTGGTTCCCTGCAGTGCGCGCTCCGGATGGGCACTTTTACATCGTCGACCATCACCATCTCGGTCGCGCGCTGCTGGAAGAGGATGTCGCGCACGTGAAGCTCATTTTGCTGAAGAACCTGAGCAACATGCCGGCAGCAGATTTCTGGACTTTTATGGATCATCACCAGTGGGTGCACCCTTATAACGCCAAGGGCCGGCGGTGCGCTATTGATTCAGTGCCGAACCGCCTGGAGAAGCTCACCGACGATCCTTACCGCTCGCTGGCGGCGGAAGTGCGCCGACATGGCGGCTTTGCCAAGGAAATCATGCCGTACGCTGAGTTCCTGTGGGCGAATTACTACCGTGGCGTGATCCCGTCGGCGCGCCTTCAGCACCAATGGCGCAAGGCCATGGCGCAAGCAATGGCGCTGGCCCACTCGCGGGCTACCGAGCACCTGCCGGGCTGGTCCGGCGTCATGTCCAAAGGTTGACGGTGACGCGCAGCGCTAGCCGACACTTTCGGCGCTATAGCGCGCGAGCAGTCCGCTGCGCACTACATGGCGGTACACGCGCGTGAAGACCCAGCAGGCAGCCAATACCTGCACCAGCGCGAGTGCCGCCGCCCATGCCAAGCCCCCAGTATCGATATCACGTCCGGCAACAGCCGCACGCAAAGCTTCAAAAATGTACGAAGGCGGCAATGCGCGCGCTACCGCCTGCATCCAGGCCGGCAAGGTCGCGATGGGATAGAAGACCCCGGCAAATGGCGCCAATAGCGCCGGCAGCGGCCAGATCAGCCACTCGGAGGCCGGTCCGAGCCGCAGCACCATTGCGTTGGCCAGAATGCCGAGGGCAATACCAAACAGAAACAACACTGCAAACAGCGGCACCAGCATCAGGCCAAGCGAGAGAAACGGCAGCCCGAAGATGGCGGTCGCCAGCACCAGCATGATCACCAGGCCGAACATGCTGGTGCCGATGCTGGTCAGGACCAGTCCGATCACGTACTCGGAGATCCGCAGCGGCGTGGCGAACAGATTCAGGAAATTTCGCGACCAGACATCTTCAAGGAACGCAACGTTGATGCCCTGCATGATGCGTGCGAAAAAATCCCAGAACAGCACCGCGCCCAGCAGTCGCGGCACAAAGTTATAGCCTCCTGGCCCGATCGAATTCAGGTAACGCGTAATAAATCCCCAAAGAATGATATCGACGGCGACCCACGCGAACATTGGCAGGATCCTGACTGGACTGCCGCGCAGCAGGTAAATCTGCCGCAAAACGATGCCGGCGACTGGTCGCAGTCTCATACACCAACGTGCGGAGACGGATGCAGCGGCTCGCGCGCGATCCGGATGAACAGTTCCTCGAGTGTTGCCGCGCCGTGTTCGGCCGGCAACCGGCGCGGATCGCCCTCGAGCAATATCTTGCCGTGTGACAGGAACAGCACGCGGTCGCAAACCGCCTCGACCTCGTACATGTTGTGCGATGTCCAGAGGATGCCGCAGCCATCACGCCCGGCGAGGCTGCGCAGCTGCTGGCGGATGGCCTGCGCGGCGGACGGATCAAGCGATGCCGTCGGTTCATCGAGCAACAGCAGTTGCGGACGGTTCAACAGCGCCTTGGCCAGCCCGACTCGGGTCTGCTCGCCGGAAGACAATACTCCGCATTTCTTCCGGCGCAGCGCTTGCAGATCAAATTCACTGAGCAGTTCGTCGATGCGTGCGCCAAGTGCCGGCACGCCATAGATCAGAC
>DASWBL010000008.1:0-2866 GCA_036390615.1 Steroidobacteraceae bacterium
AGACCGAGCAGCTGCTCGCCATGGCGCGCAGCAAGGCCCGGGCCCTGGCGCAGCTGCCTGCGGAAGCCATCCGCCTGACCAAAAGGCTGCTAAAACAGCATCTGGACGCCGCTCTCGCGCAGCGCATCGATGAGGAAATCACGGTGTTTGCCGAGCGCCTTCGCTCTGACGAGGCGCGCGCCGCCCTGGCCGCATTCATGAGCAAGAGCCGCAACCGTTCCTAGGTGCGATTGGCCTGCGCGAGAATTCTTGCCGCGCCCTGATTGAAAGGCGCCGAGCCAACCAGCGACTGGCCGCCATCGACGGCGATGATCGTGCCGGTCACATAGCTCGCCCAGGGGGAAGCGAGAAAAATCGCGGCTGCGGCAATGTCGTCGACCGTGCCAATGCGGCGCAGCGGTATGGAGCCGGTCAGTTCATCCATCGTCGCGGCCGAAGCCAGCCTGCGCATTCCCTCGGTACCGCCGATTGGCCCTGGCACGATGCTGTTAGCGCGCACGCCATAACCGCCCCATTCGAGGGCGAGACATTTCATTAGCTGGTCGACGCCGGCCTTGGCCGCACCCACATGAGCTTGAAACGCATGCGGGACGTGGGCCATGCCGGCCGAAATAAAAATGATCGAGCCGCGCGTGCGCTTAAGTTGCCCAAACGCGAGTCGCGATGCGTTGAAGGAGCCAAGCAGATCAATCGCCACGACGCTCTTGAAGCCATTGGGGCTGAGCTGCTCCGTCGGCACGAGAAAATTGCCGGCCGCGCCACAAACCAGGATGTCGATCGGGCCCAGCTCATCGCCGCAGGCATTGATCGCGGCCTCAAGCTGCTCGGGTTCACGTACATCGGCTACCCGATAAAATACGTTTCCGCCGTGCGCCCGCAGTGACTTAGCGGCCTCGGCAAGCTTGACCTCCGTTCGGCCGCATATGGCAATTTTCGCACCCAAGGCCGCGAAGCCGTGGGCGATCCCCAGATTGATGCCGCTGCCGCCGCCGGTAATGAATGCCGTTTTACCGACGAGCAGACCCTGCGGCCATGACTGTGATGCACTCATCGGTTTAGAACTCCCCGGAAGCGAGCGCGCCTCGCTACCCAACAGCCTTGCGCGCCGCACACCGGCCGATTGTGCCACAGCGTCGGCCATTGGGCGCATTGCGGGCACGACTGCCGGATCAGGCCTGATTGGGCTCTTCGGCGGCTTTAACCGGCAGCAATCTCCGTGACCAGATGAATCTCGCCCTTCAGTGAATTAGAAATCAGGCAGACGTGCTCGGCTTTTTCAAGCAGTGCCTTGGCGCGGACCGCATCAGTGCCAGGAGCTGCGGTCAATTTGGCCTGGATATCAAAGCGGGTGAACTGGCTAACGCGCTCGACGCGGTCGAGCGTACCCTGGACACTGCACTCAAGGCTTTGCCAGGTAAATTTCGACGCGGTCGCGACTGCCCGAAAGCTCAGAACAAAGCAATCGGCCACGGCGGCACACAGAAGGGTCTCAGGCGACCACAGGTCGCCGGGTCCGTCGAATTCGGCAGGCGGTGCAGAATTCAGCGTCGGAACGCCTGCCATAGCCAACGTCACCGGGCCGTCGACAATGCAGCTGCCCGCCACCGTGTATAAATGGGGATACGGATGCATAACGGGCACCTCTACAGATAGGTGCCGGACACCTTCACATACCTGGTGGCTGCAATTCAAGCGTGACCAGCCGAATTATTCCCGGCGCACTTGACAAAACAAATCGGCGTGCAGCAATCATCGCAGCTGTGGCTATGGAGTGAGTGCTGATTATGAATTTTGGCCGTATCCGTTTGCGATTGGCTGCAGCAGGAGTTGGCGCGCTGGCCCTGCTCTGCAGTTTGCCAGAACCGGCTCAGGCCCATGCGCGGCTGGTTTTGGCGACGCCTGCCGCTGGCTCAACATTAGACGGCGCACCATCGAAAATTGAGCTCGTCATGAGCGAGTCCGTCGACCGGCATTTTTCCGGGCTGGAGCTTTCCGACATGGACGGGCAGATTATTGCGACGGCTCCAATCGACTCCGCCAACACGCGAGCGCTAGTTGTTTCGCTAAAGGTGAAGTTGCCGCCGGGACAGTTTCGCGTCTCCTGGCATGTAGTAGCTTCCGACGACGGCCACCGCACGCAGGGCAGCTACACCTTCAAGGTGCGCTGAGCATCAAGATGCCCTGGATCGTTTGGGCGCGTTGGCTGCAATTTTGCGGGGTATTGGGCTACGCCGGACTTGCACTATACGGGCTGCTCCGGTTCGGGCACGGACGTAGCCCGGCCGCCAATGCGGTGTCGCTGCAGAAAGCGTTGCGGGCTTACATCGGCGTGGCAATCACTGCAACGGCGCTGTGGCTGTGGTGCCAGACCGCTCAGATGAGCGGCGTCGGTCTGCTGGAGGTCAGTCGCAGCGACTTGATCTATGTCTTGACTGGCACGCACAGCGGTACACTGGCGCTGACCAGATTGGCATTGCTCGTTGCGGCGCTACTGCTGGCGTTGATTCACGCATGGCAACGGCCTCGTCAGCAAGTCAGCCATGCAATACTCGGTGTTGCATTGCTTGGCACCCTGGCCGGCTCGGGTCATGGAATGATGGACGTTGGCGTGTCAGGTTTAGTGCATCTGTCGGGCGATATGCTGCATCTTCTGGCGGGCGCGATCTGGGTTGGCGCGCTGATCGCCCTATTGCTGGAGTTGAGTCGGGCAATCCGTACGCGAACAATGGCAGACGTGACCGAAACTCACCGGGCGCTGAGTTGGTTCTCCGGCATTGGCATTGTTGTCGTCGCGGTACTGATATTCAGCGGGCTGATTAACAGCTGGTTTCTTATCGGCCCCTCCCGCATGCTCCGTCTTTATCAC
>DASWBL010000009.1:0-3794 GCA_036390615.1 Steroidobacteraceae bacterium
TGCCGGGGATGAAGCGCCACATTTCCTCGGCCGTGAAGCTCAGGATCGGCGCCAGCCACCGCACCATTGCCTCGGTGATATGCCATAGGGCGGTCTGTGCCGAGCGCCGCGCTTGGGACGCCGCCGGCAGCGTGTAGAGCCGGTCCTTGAGGATATCCAGATAGAAGCCGCCAAGGTCCACTACGCAGAAATTGTGAATTTTCTGGTAGATCAGGTGAAAGGCGTAATCCTGGTAGGCAGCGGCGATTTCCTGCTGCAACTGCGCGGTGCGCGCCACCGCCCAGCGATCGAGCGCGAGCAATTGTGCGGGCGCTACGGCCCCACCCGGCTCGAAGTGCTCGAGATTGCCGAGCAGAAACCGAAAGGTATTGCGCATGCGCCGATACGAGTCGCTCATGCGACTGAGGATCTCCGGCGACAGGCTCATCTCGTTGGCGTAGTCCGTGGCCGCGATCCACAGCCGCAACATGTCCGCGCCGAGCTGCTTGACGATGTCCTGCGGCTCGATGCCATTGCCGAGCGACTTGGACATCTTGCGGCCCTTGTCATCAACCGTGAAGCCGTGGGTCAGCACGCCGCGGTAGGGCGCGCGGTCGTACAGCGCCTCGGACATCAACAGCGAGCTGTGGAACCAGCCGCGATGCTGGTCGGAGCCTTCCAGGTACAGATCCACCGGCGCGTGGAAATCATTGCGCAAGGCAGCGACGCATTCAAACGAGAGGCCCGAATCGGCCCACACGTCCATCACGTCCGTCACTTTCTCGTACTCGGCCGCCTCAGCACCCAAGAGTTCTGCCGGATCGAGAGCGAACCACGCATCGATCCCGCCCTGCTCCATGCGCTGGGCGACCTGCTCGAGCAGCTCAAGGCTCTTCGGATGCGGCAGGCCGCTGTCTTTGTGCGTGAACAGGGCGATCGGCACGCCCCAGGTGCGCTGGCGCGAGATACACCAGTCCGGGCGGTTCTCGATCATGCCGTAGATTCGCGACTCGCCCCACGCCGGCGTCCAGTGCACGCGCGGGATATCCCGCAGCGCCCCGGCGCGCAGGCCCTTGCGGTCCATGCTGATGAACCATTGCGAGGTGGCGCGAAAAATCAGCGGCGTCTTGTGCCGCCAGCAATGCGGGTAGCTGTGCTTGAGCGGCGCGGCGTGCAACAGCAGGCCGCGGCTGCGCAGCGCTTCGATAATGACCGGTCCCGCGGCCTTGACCGAAAGCCCGGCCACGAGTTCCGTGCCGGCGCGGAAATGCCCGGTGGCCGTGACTGGATTGTCGACCGGCAGCCCGTAGCGCACACCGACCTGGAAATCCTCCTGCCCGTGGGCCGGCGCCGTGTGCACGGCGCCGGTGCCGGCTTCGAGCGTCACATGCTCGGCGAGCACCACTGGCACCTGCTTTGGGAGCCACGGGTGATTGAGCTTCAGACTCTCGAGCACCGCGCCGGCGAAGCGGGCCCGTTCGGTGACGGCCGAACCGGGCACAGCGCAACGCGCGGCGAACGGACCGGCCAGATCCGCGGCCACCACATAGGCACCGGGTCCGGCCTCGGTATCGAGCTCGAGCAACACGTAATCGAACCCGGAGTTGAGTGCGACCGCCTCATTGGCTGGCAGCGTCCAGGCGGTCGTGGTCCAGATCACGATCGAAGGCGGCCGCGGACCTAAGGCCTGCAACGGGTGGCCGATGCGCCCGGCGAAGTCGGCCGGCTCACTGATCGGAAAGGCGACGTCGATCGCAGTCGAAGTGTGGTCTTCGTACTCGACCTCGGCTTCGGCCAGCGCGGAGCGGCAATCCAGGCACCAGTACACGGGCTTTGCGCCGCGATACAGGTGGCCGTTGCTGATGATATTGCCCAGCGCGCGCACCTGCTGCGCCTCGTAGCGCGGATCCATGGTCAGGTACGGGTTATGCCAGTCGCCGAAAATACCGAGGCGCTCAAAGTCCTGCCGCTGCAATGCGATCTGCTTGGTCGCATATTCTCTGCAAGCGGCGCGAAACGCGCTGGCGTCGAGCTTGTGCCCGGGGCGGCCATATTTTTTTTCGACCACCAGCTCGATCGGCAGCCCGTGGCAGTCCCAGCCCGGCACGTACGGCGCATCAAAACCGGCGAGCGTACGCGACTTGACGATGATGTCCTTCAAAATCTTGTTGACCGCGTGCCCCAGATGGATCGCGCCGTTGGCATAGGGAGGGCCGTCGTGCAACACAAACGGCGGCCGACCGCGCGATTGCGTGCGGATAAGTTCATAGATGCCCTGGCTCTGCCACCTGGCGAGCTGCTCGGGCTCACGGCGCGCGAGCTCCGCCTTCATCGGAAAGCCGGTATTTGGCAGATTGACGGTTTGCTTGTAATCGGCCACGGCTTATTACACTTCGCCAACAGTATTGAGTTCGACGCGCGCCTCGGCCGCGTCACGATGCATCTGTGCGACCAGTTCGTCGAGCGACGCGAATTTAACCTCATCCCGCAGCTTGCTCACGAATTCCACCTCAAGTTCCCGTCCATACAAATCATCCGCAACGTCAAACAAGTGCACCTCAAGCAACGGCTCAACGCCGTTGACTGTGGGCCGGGTGCCTAAACTCGCCACCGCCGGCCAGTTTGGCCTGGGCGCGCCGTGCACGCGCACCGCAAAGATGCCTGACAGTGCCGCGCGCCGGCGCTGCACTGGCAGGTTTGCGGTCGCAAACCCGAGCTTGCGCCCGAGGCCCTCGCCGCGACGCACACGGCCGCGCATCGAATAGCGCCGTCCCAAAAGCCGCGCGGCCCGCGGCAGCTCGCCGCTCGCGAGCGCCTCCCGCACCAGGCCGCTGCTCACGCGCTGCGCATCGAGCAGGACCGGCGCCACGATCTCGACCTCCATGCCAAGTGCCGGCCCCTGCGTGGCGCACCACTCGGCGTTGGCCTGGCCATCGCGGCCAAACCTGAAGTCGTGGCCGACTACGATTTGCCGCACGCCGGCCGCGCGCAGCAATTCCAAGAACTGCGCGCCGGTGCGGCTGCGCAGCGTCGCATCGAAGGGCAGCAGCCAAAGTCGCGCCAGCCCGAGTTCGCTAAGCAGCCGCCAGCGCTCGCGAAAATTGGTCAGCCTGGCCGGCGGATCGCGCGCCTGCAGGAATTCCCGCGGCGTCGGCTCGAAGCTCACCATCATCGCCGGCAGCGCGCTCGCCGCCGCTCTGGCCAGCGCCCGCTCGATGAGCGCCCGGTGCCCTAGGTGCAGGCCGTCGAAGGTGCCGATCGTCACGACACTCGGCGGCAATGTTCGGCGCGGATGCAAGCGGCGGATCAGTTCCATCGGTTCTCAGGCGAGTACGACACCCGTCCGCCAAGGCTTTGAGCGAACCCCAGATCATACCGGTCCGGTCCCCGGATCTCGATAGCAAGGCCCCGCCAACGCCGTGATCAGCCCAGGGATGGCACGCCGTTGGTCAAGGCCGCAGCCTCCCGAATTGACAAAAAAGGCCTCGATCCGCAGACTGCGCCGCTCGTTTTTGGCCTCCATCTCGGACAGGATATAGCAGCGTGGCGAACACAAAATCAGCCGATAAGGCCGCCCGGCAGGCGGAGCAGCACCGGTCCGTCAACGTGGCATTGCGCTCGCGGATGCGCACCGCGATCCGCAAGGTGATCGACGCCGCTGCCAGCGGCAACAGGGAACTGGCCAAGAGCAGTTACCAGGCCGCTGTGCCGCTGATCGACACGCTGGTGAACAAGAAGATCATCCACCGCAACCAGGCCGACCGGCACAAGAGCCGGCTGTCCGCACGCGTCAAGGCGCTGAGCTAGGCTGAGCC
>DASWBL010000010.1:0-1945 GCA_036390615.1 Steroidobacteraceae bacterium
GAATCTGCTCGTTCACTTGCTGCTCGATGTCGGTGAGCTCGGCCGGGTCCACGGCGGCAAAGTGTGTGAAATCGAAGCGCAGCCGGTCCGGCGCCACCAGCGAGCCCTTCTGCGTGACATGGGCGCCCAGCACTTGGCGCAGCGCGGCGTGCA
This sequence comes from Steroidobacteraceae bacterium, assembly GCA_036390615.1. GTDB lineage: Bacteria > Pseudomonadota > Gammaproteobacteria > Steroidobacterales > Steroidobacteraceae > FEN-1191. The sequence goes on from DASWBL010000010.1 coordinate 154, forward strand.
GCAAATGGGTGGCCGAGTGGTTGAGCCGGATCGCATTGCGACGCCGCACGTCGATCTGCGCCGCCACTACATCGCCGGTGCGCAGCTCGCCCGTAAGCAGGCGGCCAACGTGCACGAAGGCTTTGCCGCGCTTTTGCGTGTCGGCTACTTCGAAGCGCGCGCTGCCGCCCTTGAGTTCACCAGTATCGCCGACCTGGCCGCCGGCCTCGGCATAAAAAGGTGTCCGCTCGAGTACCACTTCCCCATTTTGCCCGGCCTGCAACGCCTCGACCGGCTGGCCATCGCGCAGCAGGGCAACCACCCGGCTTTTGCCATCCGTGGACTCATAACCACAAAATTGCGTTTGCGCTTCCAGCTGCGCGCCGGCGCGCAGATCCACGCCGAACCGGCTCGCGGCCCTGGCGCGCTCGCGCTGCAAATCCATTTCGCGCTCGTAGCCCGCCATATCCACCTGCAGATGGCGCTCGCGGGCGATATCGGCGGTCAGATCCGGCGGAAAGCCGTACGTGTCGTGCAGCAGGAACAGCAGCGAGCCGGGCACTGTCTGGCCACCGGCAGCGGCCATGCGGGCATCAAATTGCTGCATGCCCACTGCCAGCGTCTCGGCGAAGCGCTGCTCCTCGGTGCGCAGTACGCGCGCCACATGATCGGCACGCTCGCGCAGTTCCGGATAGGCATCGCCCATCGCGCGCACCATGACCGGCACGAGCTTGTAGAAGAATACGTCGGACTGCCCGAGCTTGTAGCCGTGGCGCACCGCGCGCCGGACAATGCGCCGCAGCACGTAGCCCCGCCCCTCGTTGGAAGGCTCGACGCCATCGCTGATCAGGAAGGTGCTGGCTCTGATGTGATCGGCAATCACCCGCAGCGAAGGCGAGGCATGATCCTTTGCGCCGGTGACTTGCGCAGCAGTTTTGATCAGGTCGCGAAACAAGTCGATGTCGTAGTTCGAGTGCACGCCCTGCAGCACCGCCGCCAGCCGCTCAAGTCCCGCGCCGGTATCCACCGACGGCCTGGGGAGCGGCTTCAGCACGCCGTCACTGCCGCGCTCGTACTGCATGAACACCAGGTTCCAGATCTCGACGAAGCGGTCGCCGTCCTCATCGGGTGAGCCCGGCGGACCGCCGGCGATGCCGGGGCCATGGTCATAGAAAATCTCGGCGCAGGGTCCGCAGGGCCCGGTGTCACCCATGGCCCAGAAATTCGATTGCTCCCCGAGGCGCTTGAGGCGCTCGGCGGCAACGCCGATATCACGCTGCCAGCACTCGGCCGCTTCATCATCGTCGTGAAACACCGTGACCCACAGCCGCGCCGGGTCGAGCGCCAGACGCACCGTGACAAATTCCCAGGCCAGCCGGATCGCCTCGCGCTTGAAATAATCGCCGAAGGAGAAATTGCCGAGCATCTCGAAGAAGGTGTGGTGGCGCGCCGTGTAGCCGACATTCTCCAGGTCATTGTGCTTGCCGCCGGCCCGCACGCAGCGCTGACTGGTGACCGCACGCCGGTAATCGCGCTGCTCCTTGCCAAGGAACACGTCCTTGAACTGGTTCATGCCCGCGTTGGCGAAGAGCAACGTAGGGTCGTTGGCCGGCACCAGTGACGAGCTGCGAACAATACGATGGTTGTTGGCCGCGAAGAAGTTGAGGAACGTCTCGCGGATCTCATTCCCTGTCATGTATCTTTATTGTGACAGGTGCTCCGGGATTGTGACAGGTGCTCCGGGATTGTGACAGGTGGGGCGCGGGTTTCGCCTGAGCGCAGGCCTACGAACGCGGAGGCACATTGAGGTGGA
>DASWBL010000011.1:0-2765 GCA_036390615.1 Steroidobacteraceae bacterium
GGAAGAACCGCGGCAAATCGGCGGGCTCAGACTGGTGTTGCAGCTCATCGCGCCACCGCTCCAGCGCGATACCACCGGCCGACAGCCGCATCTGCCGCGAGTTCATGACGCCGCGGATGCGCAGGTCGACGTTGAACTCCCGGGCAAGGCGCTCGCGCTGCGAGGCGAGCTGATCGAGCAGTGCGTGGCCGACGGTGCCCGCGCCGATGATGCCGATCGACAACGTGTGCGGCGACAGGTAAAAACTGGCATGCGCAGCGCGCAGCGCCCGCGTCGCCTGGCGACCGTCCACCACCACCGATATGTTGCGTTCCGACGCGCCTTGCGCGATCGCGCGCACATTGACGCCAGCCCCGCCGAGGGCACCGAACACCTTGCCCGCGACGCCGGGGATACCCGCCATGCCGTCGCCGACCACGGCCAGGATTGCGAGCCCCGCGGTAACATCGACCCGCTGGATCTGCCCCTCGGCAAGCTCACGGGCAAAGGCCACGTTGAGCAGCTCGCGGGCGCGGGTCGCCTGGGCTGCCGGAATAGCGCAGCAGATCGAGTGCTCGGAACTTCCCTGCGAGATGAGAATGACCGATATTTCCTCTTCGCGCAGCGCGCCGAACAGGCGGTGCGCGGTGCCTGGCACGCCGATCATGCCGGCCCCTTCCAGATTAATCAGCGCCACGTCCTCGATCGTGGTGATGCCCTTGACCGTCTGACCCGACTGCGGATTGGCACAGATCAGCGTGCCGCTCTTTTGCGGCGCGAATGTGTTGCGGATCCACACCGGAATCCCGCGGCCGACCGCTGGCGCCATGGTCTGCGGGTGGATGACTTTGGCGCCGAAATAAGCCAGCTCCATGGCTTCGTTATAGGACAGGCACTCGATAACCTGCGCGTCCGGTACTCGGCGCGGGTCGGCCGACAGCACGCCGTCCACGTCGGTCCAGATCTGGATTTCCGCAGCCGCGAGTAAGGCGCCAAATATCGATGCGGAAAAATCGCTGCCGTTGCGCCCGAGCGTAGTCTGCACGCCGGCCGGATCGCTGGCGATGTAGCCGGTGATGATCAAGGTCCTGGCGTCCGCAGCCACCACGCGCGCGAGTCGCCGCGCCGATTCATCCCACTGCACGCCTGGTCCCAACGGACCCCAGCGCACGACCACGGCACTGCGCGCATCCAGCCACTGCAAGGCCGCGCGCCGGCCGCGTTCTTGCAGGTAAACCGTGAACAGCCGCGACGACCAGAGCTCGCCGTACCCGGAAACCTTGGCGTTCACGGTGCGATCGGCGGTACGCATCATGCGCGTGGCCTGCAGCACGCTGTCTAGATCGGCGCAATCCTGGTCCAACTCGGCCCGGTACCGGGCCGCGGCATCGCCGCTGAGTAAGGCATCGGCCAATCCGGCATGCTGGTTACGCAACGCGCCGAGCCCGACTTTCCAGGCCGCGTCCTGAGCGGCGGCCAGGCTGACGAGCTCGAATAACGAGTCGGTAACGCCTTTGCAGGCCGACAGCACGACCGCCAGGCGCTCCTGGGGCTGCGATTCAACAATCGTGGCCACGCGCTCAAAACACTGCGCGTCCGCAACACTCGAGCCGCCAAATTTTTGCACGACCCAGGCACGCGGGTCCGAGGAACTCATCGATGGGTACTGCTGGCGAGAAAAACCGCAGAACTTTACTGGCCGCCCGCACTTCCCGCAAGCCAAGTACCGCTGATCACCGCTTGCCGGCAATTGCGTTCTGCGGCCAAGACATGCCCGCCGAGAAAAGGGCTGCGAGCGCCAAAAGTGGGTGCCACGAAGCGTGGGCGGCAGCTCGCCGCACGGTGCCTGGTGCTCGCCGCCCACGGCGTGGTCGATGGGTCGTTGCGGCTGCGCGGCACCCGGGGTCTTGGCGTCGCGAAACACACCGCCGCGGCCAGTTACTAGCCTAAAGCTGCCAGCCGCGGCGTTGCGCGGATCGCGGCGCAACAGCAGCAGCGGGCCGCTGCGCGGCCGCCCCGGCGGCCTGCCGGTCAGGGACGCGCTAATTTTGAACTGAATCTGCGGCCGAGTGTCGCTATGCTATGCGGTTAATCCGCCCCACGAGAGCAATGCCGGGGGCCCCCGCCCGGGCCAACCGCGGCGTCCTTGCAAGGAGAGATGATTTGAGGTTTCGAGTATCGGCACCGGCCGGCGGCCGGTGGTCGCTGATCGCCGTGTTGGGCGCAGGTCTCGCCCTGGGCGCTTGCAGCAGCAGCGAGGTTGGCACCAACGTGACCGGCGTCATCGGCGGCACGTCCACCGTGGCCATCGCCACCAACACCGGCACAACCAGCGTGTTGGAGGGCCAGACCTTAGTTCTCAGTGCAACGGTCGGCGGCGACCTGACTTACCCAAACGGCAATCCCTACGGTGTAACGTGGAGACTGGACGGTCCCGGTGCGCTGAGCGCCGCCACCCCGTACTCGGTAACCTACACGGCGCCACCGATTGGCGCGGTGACCGGCACTGAGACGCCATTCGTTTCGGCCGCTTCGATCGCCAACCCAAACAATTTTAGTCTGCTCACGGTGATCGTCGAGGGATCGCCGGTCATTCCAAAGGTCAAGCTGTTTCCCGGCTATGTCAGTCAACCGTTCGGCGAAGAAATCTCCGCCAGTGGTGGCGAGGCGCCGTTCTTATGGTCCCTGGCAACCGGCAGCACCCTGCCTGCTGGCCTGGTATTAAACGGCAGCACAAGCGGTGCCACAGCGATCCAGGGCACGCCGACAACGGCGGGCGCCTACAC
>DASWBL010000012.1:0-5980 GCA_036390615.1 Steroidobacteraceae bacterium
CATCCGCTGGCCGGTCAGGGCGTGAACCTCGGCAGGCTCGACGCGGCGGCGCTGTGCGAGGCGCTCAGCGCCGCGCAGGCCGAGGGCGAGGATCCGGGCGCTGCCCGCGTGCTGCGCCGATTCGAGCAGCAGCGTCTGACGCACGATCTTTTCATGGGCTGGGCCATGAGTGCATTCAACGAGGCTTTTTCGCGCAGCGGCGGGCTGGGGTGGCTGGGAGCGCGGGCGCTCGCCGTGGCGGCTGCCAGCGCCGGAATACGTCGTGCCTTTGCCGCGCGCGCGCTCGGCCTCGGCGGCGAGCTGCCGCGTTATGCGCGGCGGGCGGCTTGAAGCTTGGCGATCAGCTTAGCGGCAACTGATCGATCTTGGCGGCGCAAATCAGATCGTTGCCCGACAAGCCGTGGATCGCATGCGTGCTGTAGCGCACGCGGCAGTAGTTGTAACCGACCTCGAGGTCCGGGTGATGGTCCTCGATATTGGCAATATGCGCCAGCGCGTTGACGAAGCTCATGGTGCGGTAGAAGTCGCGGAAGCTGAATGCGCGCGTCAGGCTCAGGCCATCGGGCGTCAGCTGCCACTGACTGTTCAATTGCCGCATTTGCTTTTCAGCCTCGGCGCGCGTCAGCGGTGCGATGCCGCCCTCGCACGGCACGCAGCGTTTCCCGGTCAGCTCATTCATGTCGGTTCCCTGCGCGCATAGCGGCGCGCGACGTACAGCTCGACCAGCTCCTGAAACTGCTCGGCAATCTGCTCGCCCTTGAGCGTCACGGTCTTGGCCCCGTCCTCGTACACCGGCGCCACCGGCCGCTCGCCGGTGCCGGGCAGGCTGATGCCGATATTGGCCTGCTTGCTCTCCCCCGGGCCGTTGACGACACAGCCCATCACCGCCACCGTCATCTGCTCGACGCCGACGTAAGCGCGGCGCCACTCCGGCATCCGCTGGCGCAGGTGGTCCTGAATCTGCTGCGCCAGGCTTTGAAAGTAGGTGCTGGTGGTGCGCCCGCACCCTGGACAGGCAGCCACCAGCGGCGTAAAGGAGCGCAGTCCCATGGTTTGCAGGATTTCCTGGGCGACCATGACTTCGCGGGTACGGTCGCCGCCGGGCTCCGGCGTCAGTGAAATCCGGATCGTGTCGCCGATGCCCTGCTGCAGCAGCACCGCGAGCGCGGCCGTCGAGGCGACGATGCCCTTGGAGCCGAGCCCCGCCTCAGTCAGGCCGAGGTGCAGCGGGTGAGCCGAGCGCGCCGCGAGTTCAGTGTAAACACTGATCAGATCCTGCACGCCGCTGACCTTGGCCGACAAGATGATCTGCTGCGGCGCAAGGCCGAGCTGCACCGCGCGTTCGGCGCTGTCGAGCGCGGAGCGGACCAGCGCCTCTTTAAGGACCTGCTGGGCCGAGGCCGGATCGGCTCGGCGTGCGTTGTCATCCATCAGGCGCGCCAGCAGTTCCTGGTCGAGACTGCCCCAGTTGACGCCGATCCGCACCGGCTTGTTGTGGCGACAGGCGATCTCGATCATTTCGGCAAATTGCGTGTCGCGCTTGCTGCCGCGGCCGACGTTGCCGGGATTGATCCGGTACTTGGCCAGCGCTTCGGCGCAGCCCGGCTGCTCACGCAGCAGCTTGTGGCCGTTGAAATGGAAATCGCCGATCAGCGGCACGGCGCAACCGGACTGGTCGAGCCGCTCGCGGATTTGCGGCACTGCCGCGGCCGCTTCGGCGGTGTTGACCGTAATACGTACCAGTTCCGATCCGGCTTCGGCCAACTGGCGCACCTGCGTGGTCGTGCTGTCGACGTCAGCCGTGTCGGTGTTGGTCATTGACTGCACGACGATGGGCGCACCGCCGCCGATTTTGACGTCGCCAATCTGCGCCAGCAGGGTCGGATGTCGCACAGAGCGTGTTGCCGGGCTGGCCATGGTCAGCAATTGTAGTGGCCAAGCGCTCCGGGCTGGTATGATTTGCCACCCGACAAGTACACCTGTTCGGAGAGCTCCGGTTCGGGAGGCGCCAGGCGCTGCGAAACGGACACCGAAGGCGCAATTTCCGCCCGGAAACGCTCAGGTACCAGGAACGGCAGGTTGAATCGGGCTCTGGAGAGTGATACGCCGCGCCTCGGTGCGGCGTATCTACCGAAGGGGTGCGGCGCGCTGCGATTTTAGGCGCGCCCGATCTCTCAGGTCCAAGGACAGAGGGGCGGCAGGCGCGGAGCGTCTGTCGCCCTGTTTTTTTTGGGCGACCGGGACCGCAGCGGGAACGGGCAACGACCACAGCCACGGGTGGGCCATTGGGACGACATACGCCGTTATTTGAGCTGCACGTCGGACTCGGCGCCAAGATCGTGGATTTCGGCGGCTGGGACATGCCGCTGAACTACGGATCGCAGATTGAAGAGCACCACGCCGTGCGCCGCGCCGCGGGCGTGTTCGATGTCTCGCACATGTGCGTGGCCGATACCACCGGGGCGCGCAGCGAGGAATTCCTGCGCCAACTGCTGGCCAATGATGTGGCGCGCCTGACCGAGCCGGGCCAGGCGCTCTACAGCTGCATGCTCAATTCGGCCGGCGGCATTCTGGATGATCTGATTGTCTACCGCCGCCACGCCGGCCAGTTCCGTCTCGTGGTCAACGCCGGTACGCGCGCCAAGGACCTGGCCTGGATGCGTGCCGCGGCCGGCGCCTTTGATGTGCAGATCAGCGAGCGCAGCGACCTCGCCATGCTCGCCGTGCAGGGTCCGGAAGCGCGCACGCAGCTCGCCGCGCTGCTGCCGGCCGCCGCGGCCGATGCGGCGCTGGCGTTACCGGGCTTTTGCGGCACTCAGCAGGGCGAGTGGTTCATCGCGCGCACTGGCTACACCGGCGAGGATGGCTTTGAGGTCATGCTGCCAAACGGCGCGGTCGCCGAACTTTGGCAGCGGCTAAATGCGCGCGGCGTGCGCTCCTGTGGGCTCGGCGCGCGCGACACGCTGCGTCTCGAAGCGGGCATGAATCTTTACGGCAGCGACATGACCGAAGCGACCCAGCCGCTCGAGTCGGCGCTCGGCTGGACAGTCGCCTGGGACCCGCCACAGCGGGAGTTCACCGGCCGCGCGGCGCTCGAGCCGATCAGGCTGAGCGGCTCCCCACGGCGTCTGGTCGGGCTGGTGCTTGATGAGCGGGCGGTGATGCGCTCGCACCAGAGCGTTGCGGTGCCCGGCATCGGCGTGGGCGAGATCACCAGCGGCAGCTTTTCGCCCACCCTGGGTCGTTCGATCGCGCTCGCGCGGGTGCCGACCGCCACTGGCGCCACGGTGACGGTCGACGTGCGCGGCAAACCATTGCCGGCCCGCGTGGTCAAACCTCCCTTTGTGCGACACGGCCGGGTGCTGGTGCCGCTTCCGAATCAACAGCAGGGTCAAGGAGCAGCTGTTCATGAGTGATATTCCCGCGGATCTGAAGTACGCACGCAGCCACGAATGGCTGCGCCAGTTGCCGGACGGTTCAGTGGAGGTCGGCATCAGTGATCATGCCCAGGAAGCCCTCGGGGATCTGGTGTTTGTCGAAGTGCCCGAAGTCGGCCGCACGCTGGCCGCGGGCGAGGCGTGCGCGGTGGTTGAATCGGTCAAGGCCGCATCCGATGTCTACAGCCCGGTGGCCGGCACGGTGCTCGCGGTAAACTCGAAGCTATCGACCGCGCCGGAGCTGATCAACCAGGAACCGTACGGCAACGGCTGGCTGATGCGGCTCAAGCCGGCAGGCGCGCCGGCAGGTTTGCTGAACGCGGACGAGTATGCCCGCGTCGCGGACGAAGGCTGAGGGTCCTATGCCGTTTATTCCGCATACCGATGAAGACGTGGCCCAGATGCTTGCGGCCATCGGGGCGCCCAGCATCGAGACGCTGTTCGAGGAAATACCGGCGCAACTTCGCGTCGCTTCGCTCCCCGGCGTGCCGCCCGGCTGCAATGAGCAGCAGATCCTTAGGCTGATGAGCGAGCGAGGTCGCCAGGACGGGCGACCGCTGTGCTTCATCGGCGCCGGTGCCTACGATCATTTCATTCCGTCGGCGGTCTGGGCGGTGCTGTCGCGTGGTGAATTCTACAGCGCCTATACGCCCTACCAGGCCGAGGCCAGCCAGGGCACGCTGCAGACGATCTATGAATTCCAGTCGATGATCACTGCCTTGACCGGCATGCCGGTGGCTAACGCGTCGATGTATGACGGCGCCAGTGCCGTGGCAGAAGCCTGCCTGATGGCGGTGCGCGCCAACCGCCGCTCCAAATCCGCGCGCGTGCTGTTGCCGCGCACGATGCATCCGCACTACCGCGCCGTGGTGCGCACCAGTGCCGGGCAGCAGGGCCTGAAGTTCGAGGAGCTGGCTTACGAACGCGCCAGCGGCCAGACCGCGCGACAGGCGCTGGCGGCGTATGCCGGCGAGGATCTGACGGCGGTGGTGATTCAGCAGCCCAACTTCTTCGGCGTACTCGAGGAGGTCGATGAACTGACCGACTGGGCGCACGAACGCGGCGCGCTGGTCATCGCCGCGGTCAATCCGACTGCGCTGGCGCTGCTCAAGCCACCCGGGCAGTGGGGCGAGCGCGGCGCAGACATCGTCGTGGGGGAGGGTCAGCCGCTCGGCTGTCCGCTATCCTCGGGTGGTCCGTATTTCGGCTTCATGGCCACCCGCATGGAAATCGTGCGCCAGATGCCCGGCCGGATCGTCGGCCGCACGGTCGATCTCGATGGCCGGCCGGGATTCACGCTGACGCTGCAGGCCCGCGAGCAGCACATCCGGCGCTCCAAGGCGACATCGAACATCTGCACCAATCAGGGATTGCTGATGATGGCCGGCACCGTGTACATGGCGCTGCTCGGCGCCGAAGGTCTGGAACGGGTGGCCGCGGCCTGCCTGGCCCGCACCGCAGAGTTGGTCAGCGCGTTGTCGCGTCTGCCCGGCGTGCAGTGCGCGTTCTCGGGCACGCGCTTTCACGAAGCGGTGCTTTTGCTCGAGCGGCCGGTCGGTACCGTACTGCAGCTGCTGGCGGCCCGCGGCATCGAAGGCGGCTTTGACTTGACCTCGTACTACCCGGAGCTGGGCCCGGCGCTGCTGGTGTGCGCCACCGAGCAGCGCAGCGCGGCGGACATTGCCGCCTACGCCAATGCGCTCGGCGAGATTTTGCAGAGTGTGCGGGCGGCCTGATGTACCACTTCAAGGAATGCCGACGATGAACCTGCCGTTGCGCGAAGCGCTGGTATTTGAATACTCCCGCCCCGGGCGCGGCGCGCGCGGGCTGTGGCCCGCGGCGGAGCCCGCCGCGCCGGCGCTGCCAGCCCGCTTCAAACGCAGCCGCCGGCCGGCATGGCCCGAGGCGAGCGAGCTCGACGTGGTGCGCCACTACACGCGGCTGTCGCAGCTTAACTTTTCGATCGAGACGCACTTTTACCCGCTCGGCTCGTGCACGATGAAGTACAACCCCAAGGCCTGTCATGCCGCCGCGATGCAGCCGGAGTTTCTCGGCCGTCATCCGCTGGCCAGTGCCGCGCACAGCCAGGGGTTTCTTGCCTGCATGTTTGAATTGCAGGAAATGCTCAAGGCGGTGTCGGGCATGCAGGCCGTGGCGCTCTCGCCGATGGCCGGCGCGCACGGAGAATTTGCCGGCGTCGCCATGATCCGCGCCTACCATCGCGCCCGCGGCGATCTGGCGCGCAACCAGATCATCGTGCCGGAGGCGGCACACGGCACCAATCCTGCCACCGCCAGCATGTGTGGCTTCACAGCGCGCGAGGTGGCCACCGGACCTGATGGCGATGTGGATCTGGCGGCGCTGCGCGCCGCCGTCGGCCCGCAAACGGCCGGCATCATGCTCACCAACCCATCGACGCTCGGCGTGTTTGAGCGGCAGATCGTCGAGGTCGCCAAGATCGTGCACGATGCCGGCGGATTGCTTTATTACGACGGCGCCAACTTGAACGCCATCTTAGGCAAGGTGCGGCCGGGCGACATGGG
>DASWBL010000013.1:0-8723 GCA_036390615.1 Steroidobacteraceae bacterium
ACACCTCCGGCGCCCAGCCGGCGCAGCGGCAGCCGGCGGCCATCCCAGGCACAGAACGGCCCGACCACGCTGACCCGCTCGGCGTTGGGCGCCCACACCGCAAAGCGCGTGCCGTCGATACCTGCAACCTGCATCGGGTGCGCGCCGAGAAACCGCCAGGCAGTCACGTGATTGCCTTCGCCGAAGTTCCACAGATCGTCGGCCGATACTGTCGGCGCAAAACTGTAAGGGTCGATCTGGGTCTGCACGGCGCCGTCACTGTCCGTCCAGTCAACCGGATAGTGCTCGGGCAGATCGCCGGGCGGCCCCTCCCAGCTGAAAAAATCGGTGCCCGGCAGGCGCGTCAGCGCCCGCCCGCCGGGCAGCCAGGCGTGCGTGACCGCAGGCAGGAAAGTGAGCACCGTCAGCCGACCGCCGCGCATGTGCGCGCCGAGCAGTGCATGGGGATCGTCATGGCGGGCGTCGGCGATGCGCGCCAGCTCCGGCTGCAGACCATCGAGCCAAGCCATGGCCGCTTTCATGACTGTTAGAGATCCTTAATAAAGCCGGCCGGGGCGCGGAACCGCCGCCCGGCGAAGGTACTATACTTCAGTTCGTCCACTTCCCAGGGTGACGGCCTCTGTCATGACCAAACCAACCTCGCGCACCAGCTCCGGGCGGTACGTCAGCCGGCTGACCAGCGGCGCGCTGGCGGTCATCATGGCCGGAGGGCGCGGCGAGCGGCTGAAGGGTCTGACGGAGCATCGCTGCAAACCGGCGGCACCCTTTGGCGGCAAGTTTCGCATCGTCGATTTTGTGCTCTCCAACTGCGTGAACTCCGGCATCCGCCAAATATTCCTGATGACGCAATACAAGGGGCAGTCGCTGATCCAGCACGTCGCGCGCGGTTGGAGCTACCTGCGAGGCGAGTTCGGGGAATTCATCGACGTGGTACCTGCGCAGCAGCAGATCGGCGAGTACTGGTACCGCGGCACGGCCGACTGCGTCTACCAGAACATGGAAATAATTCGCGCGCACCGACCCAAGCATGTGCTGGTGCTCGCCGGCGATCATATCTACAAGATGGATTACGGCCCGATGATCGCCTCGCACGTGGAGAAAGGCGCGGACATCACCGTCGGCGTCGTGCAGGTGCCGCTGGATCGGGCCCGCGAGTTCGGCGTGCTGTCGGTCACCGAATGGAACCGCGTGACCCAGTTTGCCGAGAAGCCGCGCAATCCCGAGCCGATGCCGGGGCGGCCGGATGTGGCGCTCGCCTCGATGGGCATCTACGTGTTCAACGGCCGGCTGCTGGAGAAATTGCTGGCCGAGGATGCGCAGAATCCGAACTCCGGGCACGATTTTGGCAAGAACGTCATCCCCGAAGCGATTAAGAGTCTGCAGGTGTACGCTTACCCGTTCACCGACGTGAAGACCCGGGCACAAAGTTACTGGCGCGACGTCGGTACGGTGGACGCCTACTACGACGCGAACATCGAGCTCGTGCACGTGGCGCCCGAGCTCAATCTGTATGACGAGGAATGGCCGATCTGGACCTATCAGCTGCATCAGCCGCCGGCCAAGTTCGTGCTCGACGAGGATACGCGCCGCGGCATGGCGATCAACTCGATGCTCTCCGGCGGCTGCATTATTTCCGGGGCCAAAATCGACCAGTCGGTGCTGTTTTCCAACGTGCGCGTCGACGAGCGGTCCTATATTTTCCGCGCGGTAGTGCTGCCCAACGTCAAGGTCGGCGCCGGCTGCACGATCCGCCAGGCGATCATCGACGAAGGCTGCGAGATTCCTGACGGCATGCAAATCGGCGTCGATGCCGCCGCCGACCGGAACCGGTTTTACGTCAGCGAGAACGGCGTGGTACTGGTGACCGCCGATGCGCTGGCACGGGGCAACGTCGGCGCGGCATGAGCAGTTCCGGGCGGTTCCCCGTGGTGCTGCTGTGGCACATGCACCAGCCCCAGTACCGCGACGCGCTGTCCGGGCAGTACGTATTGCCCTGGACCTACCTGCACGCGATCAAGGATTACGTCGACATGGCCGCGCACCTGGAGGCGCACCCGGCGGCGCGTGCGGTCGTCAACTTCACGCCGGTGCTGATCGAGCAGCTGCAGGAGCTGGCCTCGCGCATCGCCGCGCACCTCGGCGACGGCGAAGCGCTGCCCGACCCGATTCTTTCGCTGTTGTCCGAAGCGCCGCTGCCGGTTGCCGCGGCGGCGCGGTTTGAGCTGCTGCAATCCTGCCTGCGCGCCGAGCCGACGCACCTGATCGGCCGCTACCCGCCTTACGCGCAGCTCGCGGCGCGGGCCGCGGAGCTCAATCCCGCTGGCAATATCGAGGATCAGTTTCTGCGCGACGTCGCGGTCTGGTATCACCTTGCCTGGCTCGGCGAGACCGTCAAGCGCGGCGACCCGCAAGTCGCGGCCCTGATGGCGCAGGAGCAAAATTTCAGCGCCGCGCAGCGCCGCACGCTGCTCACGCTGATCGGCGGGCTCATTGCCGGCGTGCTGCCGCGTTACCGGGCGCTGAGCGAGGCCGGCCGGGTTGAGCTCGCAATGTCGCCTTACAGTCATCCGATACTGCCTCTGCTGTATGACTTCGCGACCGCGCGTGAGGCGATCCCGGATGCCGCTCTGCCGCAAAGTGCGCGGTACTCGGGTGGTGCCGAGCGGGCGCTCTGGCAGATGCGCGAGGGTCTGAGGGTATTTCGCGACGCCTTCGGTGTGACGCCGGCAGGCTGCTGGCCGTCGGAAGGCGCCATCAGTGCGGCCGCCGTTGAGCTTATCGAAGCGAGCGGCTTTCGCTGGCTCGCGAGCAGTGCGACGGTATTGCGCGGGTGCCTCGCCGGGCAGTCGCAGCCGGTCGAGGCGACGCGGCCGTACCGGTTGCCTGGCAAGCGACTGAGCTGTTTCTTTCGCGATGACGGCTTGTCCGACCTGATCGGCTTCACCTATTCGAAATGGCACGGTGATCAGGCGGTCGCCAATCTCGTCGGCGAACTCGAGGCCATTGCGCGGCACGAGCAGGGCAAGGACGGGCGCCTGGCGCTGATCGCGATGGACGGTGAAAACGCCTGGGAGCATTTCCCGTTCAATGGTTACTATTTTCTCAACGCGCTGTACGCGACGCTCGCCGATCACCCGGCCCTTGAACTGACGACCCTCAGCGCCGTCCTCGATCGCGACCCGCCGCCGGCCACACTGCCGCATGTCGTGGCCGGCAGCTGGGTGCACGGCACGCTGTCCACCTGGATCGGATCTCACGACAAGAATGCCGGCTGGGATCTGCTCGTGCAGGCCAAGGAGGCCGTCGATCGAGTGCTGGCGACGGGCGCGCTCGATGCGCCGGCGCGCGAGCGGGTGGCCAGGCAGCTGGCGCTGTGCGAAAGCTCGGACTGGTTTTGGTGGTTTGGTGATTACAACCCGGCCAAGGCCGTGCAGGAATTCGATCGGCTGTACCGCCACCAGCTGACAAGCCTGTACCGGATGCTGGAACTGCCGGTACCGCCGCAGCTGGCGCTGCCGATCTCGCACGGGCGCGGGACGCCGGAAGGCGGCGGTGTGATGCGCCGGGCTAATCAATGAGCGCGGCGCGCGGTGCACTGGCGCGGCGTCGCGCCGGCGTGCTGCTGCATCCGACCGCCTTGCCCGGGCCTGGCGGCTCGCTCGGGCCGAGCGCCCGCGCCTTCATCGACTGGCTGGCGAGCGCCGGTTTTTCCGTCTGGCAAGTACTGCCGCTCGGGCCTACCGGCGCGGATCGCTCGCCGTACCGCGCTCGCTCGGACATGGCCGGCAACGCCGAGCTCATCCACTGGCAGGAAGCGCCGGATCCGCAGCGCGACCACGCTGACCTTGAGGCGTTCTGCCGGCGCAGCGCCGCCTGGCTCGACGATTACGTGCTGTTCGAGGCGCTCGCGGCGGAGCAGGGTGGCGTGCCGTGGTGGCAATGGCCGGCGGCACTGCGAGACCGGGATGCGGCGGCCCTGCAGCAAGCGCGCACGCGGCTGGCAGGCGATCTAAAGCGACGGCAGGTCGAGCAGTGGGTCTTCGAGCGGCAATGGCAGGCGCTGCGCGCCTATGCGCACGGGCACGGCGTGTTGCTGTTCGGTGATTTGCCGATCTATGTTGCGCCGGATTCGGCTTCGACCTGGGCCGAGCGCGAGCAGTTCCAGCTGTTGCCTGATGGCCGCCCGGCGCTGCTCGCTGGCGTGCCGCCGGATTATTTTTCCGCCGACGGGCAGCTGTGGGGCAATCCTCTTTATGACTGGCGCCAGGCCGAAAAAGATCGGTTCAGTTTCTGGCGGGCGCGCCTGACCATGCAGCTGGGGCGCTTTGATCTTGTTCGCATCGATCATTTCCGCGGCCTGGAGGCGTACTGGGCCGTGCCGGCCGGCGCGCCCAACGCTCGCAGCGGGCAGTGGTTTCCCGCACCGGGGGCCGAACTGCTCAGCGCGCTAGCGGATCAGCATACGCAGCTGCCGCTGATCGCCGAGGACCTCGGCGTCATTACGCCGCCGGTCGAGGCTTTGCGTCAGCGCTTTGGCCTACCGGGGATGCGAGTCTTGCAGTTCGGCTTCGACGGTTCACCCACCAATACCCATCTGCCGCATAATTTCACCATTGACGCGGTGGCGTATACCGGCACGCACGACAATGACACGACGCTCGGCTGGTACCAGAGCCTGGACAAGGCGACCGTCCGCCGCGTGGACGAGTATCTGGCGAGCCGCGCGCCGATGCCTGAGGCGTTAGTCCGGGCGGCATTGGGCTCAGTCGCGCAGCTGGCGATAGTGCCGGTGCAGGACCTGCTCGGCTTAGGCGGCGAGGCGCGCTTCAACACTCCCGGTACCGCGACCGGCAACTGGAGCTGGCGATTGTGGGAGCGGCCGCTTGGCGAGGAACTCGCGCTGCGGTACCAGGAATTGAACTTTCAGTTTGGCCGGCAGGTCAGTCGGGAATGAAACCGCATTTTGTTATCGGCGTTTCGCTGCTGGTCCTGCTGCTGGCCGTGCCGCTCGGCGGCTGTCGCGCCCTGCTGCCGAAGCTCGAGGCGCCTAAGGTCGAACTTACAGGCCTTACGCTGAATGGCGGCAGCCTCAATCATCAGCGCATGAACATCGTGTTGCACGTCACCAACCCGAACGACCGTGCGCTCGGGGTGCGCAGCATTGATTACCGGGTCGAGATCGCCGGCGCCCAGGTGCTGGTCGGCACGACGGCGGCGCCATTTACTTTGCCGGCGAAGGGCGAGACCGATATCGATCTGCTCGCAACAGTTGATCTGGCCATGGCGGCGCAATTATGGCTTGAGCACCGGGCCGAGCCCGACGTTGATTATCGCGTCATTGGCACGGTGCGACTGGAATCGCCGTGGCTGTTGTCGTGGCCGGTCGACGCTCATGGGCGGGTAAAATTGCCCTGAGCGATGCCGCACTGGCTCAGGGCTTTAGCTTATTTACGTTTCCATGCGGCAGTCGCGGCCGGACCAGCGATTAGATCTTCTTGGTCATGAACACCATCGGCCCGACAGGCTCGCCGGTGCCGGACTGCCGGAACCCCACCGCCTCATATAGCGCCCGGGCATTGCCGTTGTTGCCACCTACTTCCAGCGTCACGCTATAGCAGCCGAGCTCGCGGGCGCGCTGCTCGACGACACCGAGCAGCTGGCGGCCGATACCCTGGCCGCGGCGGCCAGGCTTGATGGCCAAGTCATGGATATTGAGCAGCGGTTGCGCGTGAAACGAGGAAAACCCCCTGAAACAAGTGGCGATGCCGACCGCCTCGGATTGGGCAAAAGCCAGGAAAATGTGCGTCGTGGGATGCCGGCGCAAGGCGTCTATCAGCGTACCGCGAACGCGTGCGCTCAACGGCCCGCCCTGTCCCATCGGATCGCAGGCGTAAGCATCGGTCAGCTCGAGGATGGCTTGCTGGTGCGAAGGTTGCGCGAGATCGGCTTCCACAACGGTGATCGCGGCATCGCTCATGATGTTCCGCACATGGTGATTGTTCCCGTGTTCAAGGGCCGACCAGCCTCGTGTACTGCTCGATGTAGCGCTCCACCTGCCGGTTCCAGGAAAAATCCCGCGCCATGCCGTTTTGCATCAGCCGGCGCCAGCTGCCGCGCTGCTGATATAAATCGAGTGCCGTGTTCACTGCCCAGGTTACCGCGTCGGCGTTGTAATCGTTGAAGACGATGCCGGTGCCATGGCCGGTGGCCGGATCGAAATGCTGCACCGAGTCGGCCAGGCCGCCGGTGCGGCGCACGATCGGCACCGTGCCGTAGCGCAGGCTGTACATCTGGTTCAGGCCGCAGGGCTCGTACCGGGACGGCATCAGGAACATGTCGCTGCCCGCTTCGATCCAGTGGGCCAGTTCCTCATCGTGCCCCAGATGCAATGCCACGCGGCGTGGGTACTGGCGCGCGAGGGCCTTGAAGAAAGTCTCGTAAGCAGATTCCCCGGAGCCGAGCACCGCCAGGTTGAATTGCTGTGCGCCAAGCAGCGCGGGCAGCGCGCTGATCAGCAGGTCGACACCTTTTTGCGTGGCGAGGCGCGTGACCATGCCGATCAGCGGCCGGCGCTCGGCGCCCTCAAGCTTAAGGCGCGCCAGCAGCTGCTCCTTGAGCGTCGCCTTGATGCCAAGCTGATTGGCGCCGTAGGGACGCGGCAGGAACCGATCGTTGCGCGGATCCCATTCGGCGTAATCAACGCCGTTGAGGATGCCGACCAGCGCGTCGGAGCGCTGGCGCAAGCTGTCCTCGAGGCCGAGCCCGTACTCGGCGCTCTGGATCTCGCGGGCGTAGGTTGGGCTCACGGTGCTGACGAGGTCAGCGTACAGCACGCCATGGCGCAGCATGTTGATGCGGCCGGCCTTAAGCTCGTCCTGGTGCAGCATGTTTGGATCAACGCCTGGCAGCAGTTCGGCCGTCCGGTCGGCGCCGACGATGCCCTGATAACCGATATTGTGAATCGTCATCACGCTGCGCGTGTGTTCGAACAGCCGGTCCCAGTGATAGACGGTACGCAGCCACAGCGGCCCCATGGCCGTGTGCCAGTCATTGCAATGCAGGATGTGCGGCGCGAAGCCCATGCGCTGGCAACCGATGAAGGCCGCGTGCGTCAACAGCAGAAAGCGGCGGTATTCATCCGGATCGGCCGTATAAATCGCCGCGCGCCGAAACAGCGCCGGGCAGTCGACCAGGTACACAAAGATATCGGTGCCGGGCAGCCGCGCGGTCTGCAGCGAAAACTGGAACTTCTGCGTGCCGATGATCAGCGGCACCTTCTGCGCAAACTCGACCGGGTGGCATTCGAGCTTGCTGCGGTCGATAGTCGAGTAACCAGGCATGAACAGCCGGATGTCGTGGCCCGCGGCATGCAGGTACTTGACCAGGGCGCCGGCGACGTCGCCTAAGCCCCCGGCCTTGGCAAACGGCACCATTTCGGCGGTTGCAAAACAGATGCGCAGCGGCATGATTGCCAAAGTCTAACGCATCGCCCGACGCGGTCCGCGCGTGCGTTATGATGCCGCCATGCGTCGGTTCAACGTTTACCTGGCCATCAGCCTGGTCATCGTGGTCTCGCTGATCATCGGCCACCTGGCCGCGGACTGGCCGCACGCCTGCGCCAAGCTGCGCCTTTGCGCGACGGTGCCGGCGAGCTGGCAGGGTCACTAGCGTCGCCAGGCGGCAAGGCGCATTGCAGCTAAGGGAAAGTCATGCCCGCATCAAGGCCTTACTTAAATGAGCTGGAATTTGCCCGCATCGCGCGCGCGATTAAATACATCGATGCCCACGGCGATGGATCGCCATCGATCGCCGAGATCGCACGGTCGGCGCGCTGCTCGCCGCAGCAGCTGTCGCGCCTGTTTCTGCGCTGGGCCGGCATCACGCCGCAACGGTACCTCGGGCTGATCAGCCAATTGCCGGCGACGGCTTTGCACGAGGGACGGCACGCGGTGCTGGAAGCCGCGCTCAACACCGAACCGGCCGCGAGCGCCCGGCCGGCCACGTTGCATATTGAAGTGGAGCTTGCAAGCGCGGCCGAGGCATCCCGCGCCGACCTTAAGATCGCTTACGGCCTTGCGCCTTCGCCGTTTGGCCTGATGCTGGTCGGCATGAACGCAACGCGGCTGTGCTTCCTCGGCTTTACCGACAACGGCTCCAGAGTTGCGGCGCAGGCGACATTGCGGGCCTACTGGCCGCGGGCGACGCTGCAATGGCGTCCCGCCGTGGCGAGCCAGTTGGCCAACAGTCTGTGGCCAGCGAGGGCCGGCGCCGCGGAGCCCGCAAGACTTAAGCTGTGGCTGTCGGGCACGGGCTTTCAGCTAAGTGTCTGGCAGGCAATGCTGGCCTTCGGCGGCAGCGAGTATTGCGCTTATGGCGAGCTGGCCGCGCGTGTCCATCGGCCAGGCGGCGCGCGGGCGGTCGGCGGCGCCGTGGGCGCTAATCCCGTGTCCTGGCTCATCCCATGCCATCGGGTGCTCGGCCGCGGTGGGGCGCTCGGCGGCTACGGCGGCGGGGAGTCGCGCAAGCTAGCGATGCTGGCCTGGGAACACATCCAAAGTCGCCGCGCGGCCTGAATCCTGCCGACCTGCAGGAAGTGCTTCCCTGCCATCAGTCTCCTAGCTCAGCGCAAGCTGGCTGGCAAGACCCTAACCTATTGATAAAGAAACAAAATATATTGCCTGACGGGCGGCACTGGGGCCCTTCGGCTGGTAGAATTCCTGCAT
>DASWBL010000014.1:0-15922 GCA_036390615.1 Steroidobacteraceae bacterium
GTTAGGTAAAAGCGGCGTACAATTCAGGACGTTGAGCCAGACGGGTCGCGATACCCGCGATCAAGTTCACGATGCGGGTGCAGGACATGATGACGCAATCCAAAGAGCCGGCTCAGAACTCGGGGCCCGAAACCTCGGGCAATTCCGCGGGCGAGGGGGATCCCACGGCCGCGACAGCCGAGAAGCAGACTACTCCGCCTGTGGAGACATCATCGGCGCCTACGAAGCAGCCCATCCCGGTGAGGGACATGACGTCATCGCGGCTCGGGCAGTCGATCATATTTCTGACGGCTAGGCGGCCCAAGTCCTCGTAGTTCCGCTCGCAGCACCTCGTTCGCGGTCAGATGCCGTGCAAAATCCGGCGCTTGGATTGCAGTCGAATTTTCGAAACGGTTTTTTAACAGCCTCCTAACGCAAGATTCGCTAGTGTGCCGCTCCGCAACGGCGCCTGCCCGCACGCAACTGGCGTGCATCCCGGGCTGGCGCGGGAGAGTGGCTCATGAAGGTTCGCAAATCCTTGCCGGGCTGGTTGATCGCGGCGCTCGCCGCGGTGGTGACTTCGCCCGCGTTGCTGGCGGCAGAAAATACACCCGGGAATCTAGGTGCCATCGTCGGCATCGTCACGAATGCGGCCAACAATCCCCTGGCGCGCGCGACCGTGACCGCACGACGGGCCGATGGCCATGGAATCCATGCGACGCTTTCCGGCAACGATGGCGTCTACAGCTTTGCCGATCTTGCGCCCGGCACCTGGTCGATAACGGTGCACGTCGATGGCTATCCGGACGTGTCCCGATCCGCTCTCGAAGTCAGCGCCGATCAGGCGAGCCGCTACGACGTCATCATTAATGCTCAAGGCGCCGCTGGTGCCGTGCCGGCACCGGTTACGGCAGCGGCGGTAACTGCGCCTGCGACAGCAACCGCGCCAGTATCAACAATACCGGAAGCGCTGCAGGCGCCGGCGCCTGCGCCAGCAAACGATACCGTCACTCCGTGGGCAGATGTCGGCTACTTGGGCTGGCTGAACGGCAACCCGCGGGAAGCCTCGCCGATATTTGATACCAAGTTCTTCACGCCTGAAATCCGCTTCGACGTGAATTACCTGCAGGATTTCAATAACCCGAAGGATCACACGATTGGCGGCTCGACCGAGGAATTCCGCTCCGGTGAATTCCAGATCGAGCAGGTCAGCTTCGGCGGCGATTTTCACTGGGAAAATGTCAAGGCGCGCTTTCTATCGATGTTTGGACTGTTTTCGGTGACGACGCCGCGCGGTGATGCGAGTTCCGGCGTCGGGCAATGGGACCTGCAGGGCGCCTATAAGTACATGTCAGAGGCGAATGCCGGCTATCACTGGGACGTAGCCCACGGCTTAAACGTTGATCTCGGTATTTTCGTTTCCTACATCGGCTTATTCAGCTACTACAATTATGATAACTGGACTTACCAACCCTCCTTCGTGTCTTCCAATACGCCGTGGTACTTCAATGGCCTGCGCGTCCAGTTCTGGCCGACCCAGCATCTGAAGATCGAGCCGTGGCTGATCAATGGCTGGCAGTCGTATGCGAAGTTCAACAACCATCCGGGATTCGGCGGCCAGGTGCTTTACATACCGAACGACTGGCTGAAGCTAGTGTTCAACAGCTATACGTTTGGCCAGGATAATCTGGGTCCTTACAACAACCAGGGCATCAATCCCTGCAACGGCGGCAATCCCAACGCCGATATCGGCATCTGCAATGTTGCCTACCAGCCAGTGAACTACGCGCGGGTGCAGCGCGTACACGAGGATGACAGCATCCTGGTCAAGTACTACGAGAACAGCGCCGCCGGCGCCGGCATATCAAGGATGGCGTTCAGCTTCACCGCCGACATCGGCTGCGAATACGGCGGCGGCGTGAGCTGCACGCGCGGCCCCAACAAGGAAAACTTCGTCGGCGTGATGCTCTACGACCGCACCTGGTGGGGTAACAACGTCTACGCGCTGACGCTAGGCGGCGGCTTCATGAACAACCCAGGTCGGTACCTGGCGCTGCTGCCGCCGATCAATGGTGCCACGGCCGCCACGGGCTCGCCCTATTTCAACGAAAATCCCGGACAGAAACTCTACCAGTGGGACACGCAGCTGAATTTCCAGTACATGCCCAAGGATTGGATCACGTGGTGGACCGAAGCGACGTTCCGGCACTCGGACGTGCCTTACTGGACGGGCCAGGGCGGCATCACCGGTCCTGCCGGCAATGCCGCCGTCGGCAATTTCAATCCGCCCACCGCCACCTATTGCAATAACGGCAGCGTCAGCGCAGGCATCGGTACCTGCGGTGCCGAAGGCGGCGACTGGTTCCCGGACCTTCGCAAGCGCGAGCTCATATGGGGCGCCGGCGTGATGGTGAAATTCTAATCAGCGGCGTGATGACCTGAGCTATGCAAGGCCGCTGGTCAGAAGCCCCAGGTCAGGCCGAGCGAGAGCATGTCCGGATCGCCGGTGCTCGCATGGATGCGCTCGTACTCGGCCCGGATCGCAATGGTGGCGACCTTGATCTGTGCTCCGGCACCGTAGGCGAGCCGTGTATCGGTGCGATTTAGCGCAAATAAGGTGCCGCAGCCCGGAGTTCCTGCCACGCACTGGACACCGACGACGTCGGCGGTGGTCTGCAGGCGTGCGTAACCAGCCTTGCCGAAGATATCGAGGAACGGTACCGGCAGCGGCAGGTAAACCATCCCGAACAGCGCTGCCGCCTTGGACTGCGCCTCGGTCTGCGTCGTACCGCCAGCCGAAGTGCTGGTAGTAGTGGGCTTCCCGAAATCGATGTATTCCATCTCGGCACCGACCACCGAGATCGGCCGGACGCCGACGATGGCTTTCCAGCCGCTGTGGTGTTCATCAAAACTGGTCGCGGTAGCCGACACTGACTGATCGAGCCTCACATTGGACTGGCCGATGGCACCGCCCAAATAAAACCCCAGCGGATCGTCGGCGCGGGCCGTTTGAGCCGCGAGCATGAGGCCGGTAGCGAGCGCCGCAACAACTACAAGTCGTGAGTGAATCATGCAGGTTCATCCTTTAATGGTGGTTGCCGGATCAATGGGAGCCACAAGTCGTTGCTCTGCCACCCCGAATCGCAACGAACCGGCTACGCCCACGTGAGGCCACTTTAGGGGACGGACCAATCTGGGGAAAATGTATGAAAGTCGCGACAGTCTGTCAGTGCTTGGCCTACACAAGCTTGATTGGCAGTCTGGATTGCTGATCTTTAACAGTTAAATTAATGTTGTATTTATACAACAAACAGGCGCCGTCGAGCGCCAATTAGGCGCGTCAGGCAGGGCCGGCAAGCACTGGCACCATGTTGGCCCTAAGAAACTCGATCAGTGCTGTTACCGGTTTAGCGGCCACCCGATGCAGCTTGCAGACGGCATAGAGCTCCAGCCCGTCGGCAGCCCACCACTGCGGCAGGATACGCACCAGCTTGCCGAGTGCCAGGCCCTGACGGCAGAGAAATTCAGGCAGCACGCCGATGCCGGTCCCTGCCGCCGTCGCGGCATGCACGACCGCCGGATCGT
Organism: Steroidobacteraceae bacterium; assembly: GCA_036390615.1. GTDB lineage: Bacteria > Pseudomonadota > Gammaproteobacteria > Steroidobacterales > Steroidobacteraceae > FEN-1191. The sequence goes on from DASWBL010000014.1 coordinate 3,565, forward strand.
TGATCAAAAGCCGTGGCGTCAGCGGTATTTGCGCGAGGTGAGTTCCGCGTTTCAGGCGCAGTTCGCTGCAGCTCTCGCCGGTAACCAGGATCGCGTGCGTCGCCAGTTCACTTGGCTGCTCCGGCGCCGGGTGTCGTTTCAGGTAAGCCGGCGCGGCGCACAGGATGACCGGCGGCGTGCCGAGCGAAGTGCAGACGAGATTTTCCTCCGCTGGTGCGCCGTGGCACAGCCGTACATCCCACTCATCGTCCGTCCCCGGTGGTCCCTCGCCTTCTATCTCCACCTGCAATCCTGATTCCGGATAGCGCTCAAGGAATCGCGGCACCAGCGGGCCGAGCAGCAAGCGTCCGTAGACCGGATCGGCCAGAACGCGCAGCGCCGATCGTTGCGGCGACAACGCGCTCATCGCCTGCCTCGCAGCGTCAGCCTGCTCGGCGACGCGCTGGCAAAAAGGGAGCAGGGCGCGGCCGGCCGGAGTGAGATTCAGGCGGCGCGTGGTTCGTTCCAGGAGTGGCGTGCCGAGGCGCGTCTCAAGACTGCGCAGCGCCCGGCTTGCGGCGACTTTCGGCACGCCCAACGCATCGGCGGCCGCCGTGAATGAACCCAGATCCACGATGCGGGCGAACACCGCCATCTCCGCGGGGAGCCACATGTTTGTATCATAATCGAATCAATGGCGGCGTCCACAGCCCCATTGATTCATTAAATTCAGAAAATCGACAGCGCTGGCTAGCCAGTTCGATGCAGGCTTTCAGCGATCCTGAAGCCGCGATTGTTGGCTGATTCAGCAGGTGCAGCGCTGCCACGACCGCCAGCACTCGTGGGCACCGGCAGATTCCACGCGCCGCCACGCACTACGTGCTCGCTGCTATCGCATTCGGCATTCCACGCCGTGCCGTTGGTCGGCACACCGCGGTAGCTCGGGTGCCAGCAATCCTGCAATTGCTCGCGCACGTTGCCGAGCATGTCCTGCAGCTCAAAACGATTCGCCCGATAAGAACCCACCGGCGCCGTATTCGGATAGCCTGCCGCGCACAACGCGCCGCCGCCGGCCTCGCCCGTCGCGGCGCCATCGCTTGCAGCCGCCGCGGCCGCCACGTGTTCGTGCTCGCAGGCTCTGGCAGGGTCTTCACCCCACGGGTAGGCACTGGTGCTGCCCGCGCGCGCGGCATACTCCCATTCGGCCTCGCTCGGCAGGCGGAAGCTGTGCCCCGAGCGGACATTGAGCCAGCTGATGAAAGCCTTCATGTCGTTGTAGCTGACGCAGACCGCGGGGCTGCGATCGGTCTGCGCGAATCCGGGATCGCGCCAGCTGCGATGCGCTACGTACTGCGTGCCGGCGGCGGTCGTTTGCGCGCAGCCCGGACCCGCGCCGTGATTCTGTTCGGCGTCCGTCTGGTAGCCGCTGGCCTGGATAAATTCGGCGAACTGCCCATAAGTGATCTCATAGCGGCCCAGCCGAAACGGGGGAATGATCTCGAGGTGCGACGGGCGCGCGTTCTCATCGCCGGTGTTGTCGCCAAGCCGGAAAATGCCGCCGGGAACGCGTTGCATTTCCAGCCCGTGGAGCGGCGCGATCGCGTAACGCGGATCGGTGCCCTGCCGGATTGGCGGTGCCGCGCAACTGACAAGGGCAGCGCCGGTCGCGCAGCACACGAGGGCCGCGGCCAGACGTGAAACCCCTGCAGTGCCTCGGTCCATCCTTATGCTCCGAAACCCCAACTTCGCCTTGAGCAGCTGGCCAATCCACTGCGCCCAGACCCTGTGGCATGATGCCACCGAGACGCTGGGCGGTCACCCACTCGCTGGCCGACCCATACCACTTCGATCGGGGATTCCCATGAAATTGCACCATGCCTGTTTGGCGGCGAGCGTGCTCATCCTCGCCTGGCTGGGCCCGGCCGGCATCGCTTTGGCCGACCAGCCCGCGGGTGCGGCTGCCTGCCCTCGCCCGGCGACCGCCCCGGTCTACTTTTTGGGTTCCGAGGTCGACATGGTGGCGCTGCTGGCACCGCCGCCGGCTGCGGATTCAGTGGCGCAGCGCGAGGATCTGGAAGGCGTCATACACGCCCAGAAGGGAGCGCACGATTCAGGCGCGATCGAGCGCGCGGTGGCCGATGCGGTCCCCGACTGCGCTCGCATCGCCGACGTGCTGGGTGCCGCGGCCCGCACCGATGCATCGGCGAATGTCATCGCGCTGCTGACCCGCGCCGCGCTCGAAGCCGACACGGCGAGCGTTGCGCCGAAGCGCTACTGGAAGCGCCCACGCCCGTACGTCATGAGCCCTGAGGTCGAGCGGCTCGCCGACGTGGCACCCGACGCCATTGCCGCGGCCAGCGTTGCCGGCGATTGCGACAAGCAGCTCACCGCCGAGCAGCGCCGCGGCGTACAGCAGCGGGCCGCGTTCGATGTCGGTCACGCTTCCTATCCGAGCGGCCACTCAACCTTCGGCACCGTCTGCGCGATCCTGCTGGCGAACGCGGTACCGGAAAAACGCGAGGAGCTGTTCGCGCGCGGACGCGAGTACGGACACTCGCGGGTGATTGTGGGCGCGCATTATCCGAGCGACGTCGAGGCCGGCCGCATCACCGGTACGGTGGCCGCCGCCCTGTTGCTGCAAAATCCCTTATTTGAGCGTGATTTTGCCGCCGCGCGGGGACAGTTGCGTGCGCAGCTTTCGCTGCCGGAGATCCCGCGGTTGGAGCCGCCGGCCGGAGCGCAGGCCCCGCACTGAGCGTCGGCTAGACCAGAATCAGCCCGGCCTGAATGCCGGCGAGCACGGCCTCGGCGCGACTCGCCACGCCGAGTTTCCCGAAGATCGAGGCGACGTGGTACTTGACCGTGTGACCGGTGATGCCAAGCTCATCGGCGATTACTTTGTTGCTCAGGCCGGCGGCAATCATCGTCAGCACGACCGTTTCCCGAGCTGATAACGCTTCCACGAGCCGGGTGGCGCGGCGCGACGCAGTAGTGATGTCGGTTATCCGTGCGCCCGCCTGACCTTGAGGCGCGAAGACTGAAAGTCCGGCTGCCACGGCCGTGACGGCGACTATGATCTGTGCGGCACTCGCCGCGCGCGGAATCACTGCCAGCGCACGCTCGTGCCCGTTCGCCGACAGCCAGTCGCGCGATGGCTCGGCACTGGTCAGCAGCACCACTCCCGCGGCCCCGTCATCCGCTCGCCGCAGCGCCTCGGCAGGCGCGGCGGCGCCAGCATAGATCAGCATCACGTCCGGGCGCGCTCGTTCGCGAAGGGTTCCGTCAATGCCGACGAAGTTTTCGTTCGAACGCAAGGTGTTGATCAATCGTTGACGCACGATCGGTGAGTCGGCAAGCACTGCAATCGTCAACGGCAATGCCGGCGTCGCACTCATTCGCGCTGCGCGCAGAACGCTCATCCGCAGTGGCGCCACCGCGGTCGCTCGCCGAGCATGATCTGCACCGCGCGGCGCTGTCCGCCGCGCACGAACTCGGCGGTGAGCGCGGTCGCGGCTCGAGTCCGTGCGAGCGCCGCCAGCATGTCCGCGGTATCGGTGCAGGGCTGACCGGCAAGCGTGAGCAGCACGTCGCCCACCTGGATGCCCGCCTGCTCGGCCGGCCCGCCTGCGGCCACTGACGCGACCAGCAGTCCGTTAGGTGTACCGAGCGACAGTTCGGTGACAACCATATCCGGAAGCTTCACTGGCTGCATGCCAAGCCCCAGGTAGCCGCGGGAAATCTGGCCGCGGGTCAGTAATTCTTCCGCCACAATCGCGATCGTCGGAAGCGGAATGACGACACCCGAACCGCGCGCGAGAGCCGAGGTGCCCATACCGACTACCCGGCCGCCGGCATCGGCGATCGGCCCGCCCGAAAACCCGGGACGCAACCCGCCGTCGAGTGCCACCAGGCGATCGATTTCGGCGCCACGCCACGTCCGCCATGCTGCGCCCACGGCAGCGACGAGACCGTAGTCGAGACTCACGTGATCGGAACGCAATCTGGCCAGCGCCAGCACCAGATTCCCCGCCCGGAGCGTGTCGCTCTCACCCCGTTCGATGGCAGGTATATCGGTGTCGGCGATTTTCAGGACGGCGAGATCGGATCCGGGATCCTGGCCCGCTAAAGTTGCTTCGATCGTGCCGCCTGCCGGCAGCAGCACCTGGATGTCGCGGTCGCGGCGAATGGTGTGCGCCGCGGTGACGATGATTCCTGGTGCCCAGACAAAACCGCTGGAGGGCAGGCGGCGGCGCGCATACACGCCGACGACGGAGCGGCCGACCTGCTCGCGGATATTCGCCAGGCTGTCGGACAGATCCTGAAGAAAGGAGTTTTGGATTTCGCGTGCGGGCATGGCTGGTCTCCTGAAAAATCTTGCGCTTCACGCCCGAAGCCAGCGGCATCGCACCGGGCTGGGCGGACGTGCTGAGCGTGGCACCTTGGCCGCGGCATTACCCCGCCCGAATGGCTAGGCGTCAGCCGACCGCCGGCCGCTCCCGGGCGCGCACACGATAGGTGAGCTTGCGAGTGAACCGTAACACCTCGACCTCGGTCAGCTTTTCGATCCGACGCAGATCCAGCACCCGCAGCAGTTCATCGACGCTGCGGATTGCCTCGCCGTCGTAGCGCACGATCAGATCGCCGCGCTCCAGGCCTGCCTGCGCGGCGGGTCCCGACGGATCGAGCGTCTGGATCCGGACTCCGGAGGCGTTGGGCAATTCATGGTGTCGCGCCGCCCGGCGCGAAATCGGTGCGTTGGCGCCGGCGATCCCGATCCAGGCGCGCTGGACCCGGCCCTGGGTCAAAAGCTGTGTCACCACCCATTGTGCGGTGTCGATCGCGGTGGCAAAGCAGATGCCCTGCGCACCCGGAATGATCGCCGTGTTGACGCCGATGGCGCGACCGCGGGAATCCACGAGCGGCCCGCCGGAGTTGCCGGGATTGAGCGCCGCATCGGTCTGGATGACGTCTTCGATCAGCCGCCCGCTTTGCGCCCGAAGGCTGCGGCCGAGCGCGCTGATCACGCCGGCAGTGACCGTGTGCTCGAAACCCAGCGGATTACCAAGCGCGATGGCCAGTTGCCCCGGCTGCAGATGGGCCGAACGGCCAAATTCGAGCGGCGTCAGCCCGCTCGAGTCGACCCGCAGCACGGCAAGGTCGGTGTCGGGATCATCGCCAACCAGGTCTGCGCTCTGGCGGTCGCCTTCGATGGTGGTGACTTCCCAGTTCTTGCCGCCGTGCACGACGTGGCTGTTGGTCAGCAGAAAGCCATCGGGCGTGAATAAAAATCCCGAGCCGGTGCCGCTGCCTTGCCCGCGGCGGCCGCTCCGTTCCACGGCGACATGAACCACTGAAGGCGCGGCCCGCTCAACCGCCGCCACTACAGCGGCCGAATAGGCATCGAGCAGTTCCCGTGAATCGGTTTCGGGGGGAGCCGGCTCTGTTGCGGGCGACCGGTCGGCAGCTTCGGCTTCGAAGCCGACCGGGCTTGTTTGACCGTCCATCGACCGAGGATGGGGCCGCCAACAATCAATTCAAGCGCTGATGGGAGGGCCTGCCGGGCCCCGGCTATTTAAGGTCGGCGCCGCGCGCCTTAAGCAGCTCTCGCAATACGCTGCGGTGGCAGCGCGCTTCGTCCCGGCAGTAACAGCCTACCGACAAATTCGTCGTACGTGACAGCGCGGCCAGCAGGTCCAAATCCCGCGCGGGTTCCGGCCGGCTCATTTCGCTTTTGAACCGGCGTAAAAATGTCCGCCACGCGCGCTCATCGCGCGCCTGGAGAGCGAATTTCAGCAAAGCGACACTGGGCGACAACGTCGGCAGCCAGACATCGTAGAAATCCTGGCGCGCGAACTCCGATTTTGGCACGCCGCGGGGCGGGCGCCTGACGGTACCGATGCGCAGTCCTTCACCAGGCGCCCGCGCCGAACCGAGCTGCACCACCCGAATACTCACGTGTCGCTCAGTCTTGGGAACCGGCGCCGACGGCCACCCACGCCAGATCCGCATTGGATACCGAATCCAGCTTGAAGCCCTTGGCCGAAGCCGTCATCCGTGTGAGCGCCTGACCGATCGGCATGGCCGGTTTCTTCTCGCCGCGTTTCTGAATGTGGAAACGGACCGGATTGATGCGCGCCACGACGTAGTTGCGAAGATACGGGGACTTGAAGCCGCGCGTCTGCAAATTGGCGATGATCTTTTTGACGTCGGCCTCGATCGCGAGGAGGCGCGAGGCATAGCCTTCCCGTTCGCGCAGGCTCGCCGGCAGCGGGCCGCTGCTGAAGCGGTCGACTTTTCTGAGGAACGAACTGTAGGCGCCGCCGGCGAAACGCGACAGCTTGTCGTAAATGATGCCGAGCGTCAGCAGTTCAGCGGATTCAAACTGATCGGCAAACTGCACCTCGCTGGCTTTGGGCTGCTGGCGCGCCAGGCTCCGTGCCATGCGAATCACCTCGAGGCTCCGGTCCTTGAGGTTGTGCGCTTTTTCGGTATTGAGCGCCAGAATCCGGTAGGCCAGCGTGTCATCGGGCGACGTGAGCACCGAGATCTGCTTAAGCCCGAGGATCTTGGCGGCGGCCAAACGATGGCGGCCGTTGGGCGTCCAAAAGCCGCCGTCATCGCCTAGCACGACAATCAACGGATCGAGAAACGCACCGGCCTGATCGATTTTCTCTGCCAGCCGCTTGCTGTGTGTCGGTGACAGGTCCCGCTGGAACGGGGTGGGCTGAATGGCGCGGATCGGCAGCGTGGCGAGCACCAGCGGACGGCCACCAAGTGGATCGCGGTACGAGCCGACAGTAACGCCGCCAGCCACCCGGATCCGGGACACCAGATTCGCGATGGCCGCATCTTCCACACTCAGCACGACATCGGTGGCGTCGAGGCCCCGCGCAGTGGCGGCCGGTTTAAGCTTGCGTCCGGCGGCAGCTCGGCTTGGGGATTTCTTGGCTGTCGTACGGGCTGGTTTTTTGGCGGCCATGTTGAAAGTTCCAGGATGCGCGCGAACGTGACGCCAAGTGTGGCGCCCGGAGGCGCTACCCGTCTACCGCCTCCGCAACGAACTCGCAGCCAAGGCCGGCACCCTGACGGTGCCGGCCTACACAATTGCCCTGAACGCTATGCGCGGACTGCTATTTCTTCGCTGTCGGATCGTCCGCCGGACTGACGTAGGTAATCATGAACGGTGCCATCAGATTGATCTGCACGATCGCGCCCGTCTTTGTCCATGCGTAATGGTGCATGGTGGCCGGCACGATGCCAAAGCCGCCCGGCTTGAGCCGCTTCATATGCTTCTTATCAACCGTGTCACCCATGCCGACTGAAAAATCGCCTGAGATAACCGTGACAATTTCATCGGTAGGGTGCCAGTGCGGTGGGATGGCGTAGCCGGCCGGAAATTTCAATCGAACCGTGGCAGGTCCCGTGCCACCCGGATCACCGGCGAGCACGGCCAACTGCGCACCGGCCGGCAGTTTCGCCGGCGCCGGGCCCCATTTGAGTTCATCCGGATTCATGGGCCCGGGCATATCCGCAAATCCGATCGAAGCGGTCCCCGCGAAGACGACTAGCGCCACCGCGCGAGCCAACACTGCGTGCATTGTCATGTGACCCCCTAGTTGAGTTGTTATCACCACGAAGTCTGCGCCCGGCCATCTCGGCTTGGCAAATTATCGAAGCGGCTGTTGCAATGAATCTGAAAGATTCATGGGCAAACGGTTCTTGCCAATCTCCAGTGCCTTCCAGTGCGGTTCAACCAGGCGATAATCACCAGCGCGCAGTTGGCCCAGTAACTCGGCATCGGTGTGCGCGCCGTGCGCCGACCGGCGGGATTTCCAGTCGGCAGTCCCGATACATTTCCAGCCGCCGGGACCCTTTTCGAATACCGAGGCCTCATTAGGCAGAAATGCGATGGCTTCCTGTTGCCCATCGCCGTCTAAGTCGATGAACAGCACCGGACAGGGAAGATCAGTCGAGCACAACGCTTTGGCGCCGGCTTTCAGTTTGTCGTTGCTGATCACAGCTTCCGGGCTAGCCTCCGCATCCAGATCCCGCACAACGGGTGACACCGGCGGTGGCAGCAGATCGAGAATTTTCTTGCGCAAATCCGCATCGATCACGGTGCCCTGAGGGATGGCTTCCAATACGGCATCAGGTGCTGCCACAGTCGTATATTTGAACTGCCATCGTTTACTCGCATCTTCGACGCGAAGCGCCAGACTCGCCCCATCGCGGATAGTCGCTGGCGCCTGCGCGGCGGCCGCGAGGCGTTTGAGTTCTGCGTAGCCGTAGGTGCCGTAGTCAAAGCGCAGCGCCATGAAGTCACTGGGACCTGCGGTCCCCGCGGCCCTCGCCAGTCGCGCGGCCTGGCTACGGGCTGCGAGGCGATCCGCGGACAGCAACGGCGTCATCGTCAGTGCGAGGATCGCAATAAGTCCGAGCGCAACGCAGATGTTCGCCCGACCCATCGCCGCCATCCATGGGCCCGCGCGAAGGCCTGCCACTGAGTACCCGAGCGCATAGGCGAATGCTATCGCGGCCACAATGCTTGCCCAGAAGCGCGATGGAGTCAGGCCGTACGCTGCAATGCGAACCCAAAGGTCGTAGGCGGCCATGCCTGCCAGCAACACCAGCAGCGGCGTGGCCCAGCGCAGCAGCCGGCCAAGCAGCGGCGTGTACGGCTCACCGCTGCTGCCATCCTGGTACGCGGCGTTATAGAGGTAAACCGAAACGATAACCAGCCACAGCAGCCACACGGCGCGGATCACGTGGCGGTGTTCGGCCATCAGCGCCGGCGCGCGCGCCAGAAGTGCCACGCCAAATGCCACCAGGATCAGGGTGCTCACTGGCACCAGCCACTTGAGCAGCGTAAGCACTTGCTGTCGCAGCGCCGTCAGCAACCGCTCGGCCGAACCCACCAGGTGAATGCCAATGCCGAAGGCCGGGGCCACGAGCAGCCAGAAATAGCCGGTGACCTGAAACAGCAGTGTGTGCAAAAAGGGCAGGCCGAGCATGTCGAACAGCTCCGACCCGAGCAACAGCAGCAAACTGAAGATGACGGTGAATAGCACGGCCAACGCCAGTTGCAGCACGTTCTGCCAGGCATTGCGAAACAAGTCGCCGTAACTGAACTGCCAGCTGCCGCGCTGCAGGTAACATTGCAGGAACGGGACCGCATGGATCAGCAGCACCAGCTGCAGAAAGACCAGCGAAACGTCGGCCGGTCCTCTTTGCCAGCCGGCGGCGCCTGGCGCCCATTCGTGCGATCCGAACTGCCAGCCGCTGGCGATCAGCAGCGCCGTGATCAGCGCCACGAATCCCCAGGCCAGGCGCCGTTGCGACCCGAGCGCGAGGCCGTAGATCAGCGGTCCGATGAAGAATGCGAGGCCGAAAAATGCTGCAAAGCCCGCGTGGCTGTTGCCGGGCCACTGGCCGAAATCCCGGGTGTGCGCGACCCAATACAGCAGCAGGCCCTGCAGCATGCCCACGATAAGTACCGGGGCGCTCGATCGTGCCGGCGCCGGCGTTGGATTATTCATGCATGCCCCCCAACTGGCCCCACGGCCACAAGCATCGTGCGCCCGCTAACCTGAACGGCCTCTGAATCCGCCTCGCCCGATAGCCCGCATCAGGGTTCGTCCTGCACCCGTCTTTCGATCCGCCGGTCAGGCACCAGCCACATCAGCGCCACCAGCACGTACAGCGCGAGCGACAGCCAGCGCGCAGGGAACGCGAGCGGTATGGCCGCCGCATAGGCGATCAGCGAGATATTGCCCTTCAGGTCTTGGCCGATGGCCTTCGCCAGTACCGAATCGCGGCCCTGCTGGCGGATCAGTGCCCGCGCCAGGATTGAGTAGGCGATGCCACACATCAGCAGCACCACGCCGTACAAGGCGACCGGCCAGGTGGCGAACTGGTTATTGCCCATCCAGTCGGTGACGAACGGAATCAGCGACAGCCAGAACAGCAAGTGCAGGTTGGCCCACAGGATCGCGCCGTTGACCTGCCTTACAAGCTGCAGCAGGTGATGGTGGTTGCTCCAGTAAATGCCGATGAACACGAAGCTCAGCACGTAGCAGCCAAGCACCGGCAGCACCGGATCGAGCGCCGCCAGCGAGCTTTGCAGCGGCGCGTGCAGCTCCAGCATCATGATGGTGATGAGGATCGCGATCACGCCGTCGCTGAAGGCTTCGAGCCGGCCCTTGTTCATTGTTGCGCGTCCACGTTGCGGCGGTGATTCAGGCGAGCGGCGCGAGGCCGCGACCGCTCGCGTACTGCTCGTCCCACTGGCGCCCGTTGAAAGGCCTGATGGTGAGGCTTTGCACGGTACCGGCATCGAGGCAGCGCGCATTGACGCTGAAGCCATCCGGGTGCGAGCGTGGCACGTAAAAGGATTTGACGCCGCACACCGAACAGAACAGGTGCCGCGCGACGCCGGTGTTGAACTGGTAAGTCGTGAGCACATCGCTGCCGCGCATAAGGGTAAAGCGCGTGGCCGGCACCAGCAGGTGCAGGTACCCGCTCATGGCACAGATCGAGCAGTCGCAATCGACCACCTCGAGTGCCGCCTCGGCCTGCACTTCAAAACGGACCCGGCCGCAATGACAGCCGCCGCTGTGCGTGATCATCGATATTCCCTCGACCGGCAGCGGGTTGGAAGCATAGCGCAAACCACCGCCGCTATCGGTAGGGCGACAGCTCGGCCAGTAAGGGCGCGGTGTCGGGCCGCACGCCGCGCCACAGGCGGAAAGATTCGGCCGCCTGCTCGATGAGCATGCCGATGCCACCATAGGCGCGCCTGACCCCGTGCTCCTGGGCCCAGTGCACAAACATCGTGCCGCCGCTTTGGTAGGCGAGGTCATAGCAGACGGTGTCGAACCCGAGCAGCTTTGGCGACAGTGCCAGGCTATCGCCAGCCAGGCTTGCGGAGGTGGCGTTGATGATCAGATCGAACCCTGGCGACAACAAATCCTCGAACGCCACCGCGCGCACCGGGACGGCGCCGGCAAACTGCACGGCAAGTTCCTCGGCGCGCGCCAGCGTCCGGTTGGCGATGACGAGCTCGGCCGGTGCCGCCTCAAGCAGCGCCGCGAGAATGCCGCGAGCGGCACCACCGGCACCGAGCAGCAACAGGCGCCGGCCGGCAAGCTCGATGCCAAGATTGACGGCAAGATCGCGCGCGAGTCCAACGCCATCGGTATTGTCGGCGCATAGGCGGCCGGCCGGATCCGGCCACAGGGTGTTGACGGCGCCGGCGGTGCGCGCCGCTTCGCTTTGCTTTGTGGCCAGCGCCGCCGCCGCCATCTTGTGCGGCAGCGTGATGTTGAGACCGCGGCCGCCGCCTGCGAAAAACTCGCGCACAAATGGTGCAAGATTTGCGGGCTCTACATCGATGGCCTCGTAGCTCATCGCCTGCGCGGTCTGCGCGGCAAAGCGCGCGTGAATCCACGGCGAGCGGCTGTGGCTCACCGGGTGGCCGAGCACCGCGTAGCGATCAGGCACCTTCATGTACGATCCAGCGCAGCGTCGTGCCGCCGTGCGCCGCGGCACCGAGCGCCGAGCCGAGTTCGGGCAGCCATTCGCGCGTTGCCTGGTCGAACTGGTACGGCGGATTGACCATCAGCATGCCGGAGCCATTCAGTGCCACCCGCGAATCGCGCGGATACAGCCACAGTTCGGAGAGCAGTACCGGCGCGGCAATCGTCTTCTCGGCCTTGGCGAGCCATGGCGCGAGCGCGCGCTCGTCCTTGATCGGATACCACAGCGCGACGATCGCATTGGCGAGCCGACCGAGTATGCGTTCAATTGCATCGAGCCCGGCGTCAAGTTCGGCGGCGGTCTCTTCGTAGGGCGGATCGATCAGCACCAGCGCGCGCCGCTCGGGCGGCGGCAGTTGCGCCTCGATGGCGGCCAGTCCGTCACCGCAATGCGCACGCGCACGCGGATATGGCTCGAGTGCACGGGCGAGGGCACGCTCCTCGGGCGGCTGCAGTTCATAACAAACGGCCCGATCCTGGGGACGCAACGACTGCGCGATGAGCAACGCCGAACCCGGGTAGCAGTGGCTGTTGCCGCTGTGTTCGCGTGCGATCGCAACGCCACGAAGATAGTCGCGAAGCGGTGCCGCCTGCGGTTTGGCGAGCGACAGCGCGCCAATACCACCGCGCGCCTCGGCACTCTGATGAGCTTCGGGACCGGTGAGATCGTAGAGGCCGCGTCCGGCGTGCGTATCGAAATACAGCAGTCCCTTGTTTTTTCGCTGCAGGGCCGTGAGCAGCGCCAGCAGGGTTACGTGCTTGTGAACATCGGCAAAATTGCCGGCGTGGTAGCTGTGGCGGTACTTCACGGCAGACCCACGGGAGCATCAATCCTTATGCGCTGA
>DASWBL010000015.1:0-6555 GCA_036390615.1 Steroidobacteraceae bacterium
CGTTGCATTTTACCGCCGGTAGTGCCCCAATTGGCCGGTGGACTAGTCCGCTCGCGCGACAGGGGTTTCTCCGGTCGGGTCAGTGGGGTTGGCTGACCCCTTAGGCTCCGGTGCCCCGAAGAGATTGATTGCCGGGGCTCCGAATCTCCCGCGGGGACCGCGGCGCCGGTCGCGAACAGCCCGGCGATCATCTCCCACGCTCGCGCCAAGGTGTGCTTGGAAGGCTGGGTGGCCTCCTCAATCGTAATTCATGCTGGCGGAGAGGGTGAGATTCGAACTCACGAGCCCCGTAAAGGGCCTCCGGTTTTCAAGACCGGTGCAATCAACCGCTCTGCCACCTCTCCAATTTCTGCTGCGCTGGCGAGTTGCGCGGCATTTTGCCAGATTCCGCCATCCCCCGCAGCCGATCGGGTTCGCATTCAGCATTGCCCCGCGTGTAGGCCGGATAAATGCAGCATCAGTCAATAATTCTATGGCAGCGTGTATTCGAAACCGAACAAGTACAAATCAGCGTCGTCCTTCTCTGAAGACGATAGCACTCGCGAGTGTTTGCCAGTCAGCGCAATGCAGCCCAGCCATTGCCAGCAACGCCAAAATCAATGACCCCGTCGAGCCGCACCGACTCAGTGTCCGTTACACCGAAAGCAACTTGCCGGACAAGGTACGGTCCTGCCGCGACGAGCGCACGCGGCTCAGGCTTTGGCCGCGATCAAATCGATCCCACCCATGTACGGGCGCAGCGCTTCGGGAACGACGATGGCGCCGTCCTCGGTCTGGTAATTTTCCAACACGGCTACCAGCGCTCGGCCCACCGCTACGCCCGAACCATTGAGCGTGTGCACAGGTTCCGGCTTGCCGGTCTGCGGATTGCGCCAGCGCGCCTCCATGCGTCGCGCCTGGTAGGCCTCGCAATTGCTGCAGGAGGAAATCTCACGGTAGGTATTCTGCGATGGCAGCCACACTTCAATATCGTAGGTCTTGGAACTGGCCGGGCCGACGTCGCCGGCGCAGAGCGACAGCACGCGGTACGGGAGCCGGAGGCGCTTGAGCACCTCCTCGGCGTTCGCGGTGAGCTGCTCGTGCGCCGCTGCCGACTCGCTCGGGCGCACGATCTGCACCAACTCGACTTTCTCGAACTGGTGCTGGCGGATCATGCCGCGCGTATCGCGCCCGTAAGCGCCGGCCTCGGACCGAAAACACGGCGTGTGCGCAACCAGTTTGATCGGCAGCGCCTCGGCCGGCACAATTTGCTCGCGAACCAGGTTGGTCAGCGGCACTTCGGCTGTCGGAATCAGATAAAAATTCTGCTCACCCTTGACCGCAAACAAATCCTGCTCGAAGCGCGGCAGTTGACCGGTACCCAGGAGCGCGGCCGGATTGACCAGCAGCGGCGCGTAGACCTCCATGTAGCCGTGCTCGCCGGTGTGCAGATCCAGCATGAACTGCGCGAGCGCCCGCTGCAGCCGGGCGAGTGCGCCGCGCACGACGACAAAGCGCGTGCCGGCAATGCGCCCGGCGGCCGCAAAATCCATGCCGCCCAGGCGCTCGCCGAGCTCGACATGGTCGCGCGCCTTGAATGCCAGCGCGGTCGGTTCGCCCGAGCGGCGCAGCTCGACGTTGGCCCGCTCATCGCGCCCTTCCGGGACCGAATCCTGCAGCAGGTTCGGCAGCCCCAGCTGCAATGCGTCCAGCTCCCGCTGCACCTGGCCAAGCTGCTGGTCCACCACGGCAATCTGCGCGGTCAACGCTTCGCCGCGCGCGAGCAGCGGCGCGATATCTTCGCCGCGCGCCTTGGCCTGCCCGACGCCACGGGCTTGCACATTGTGCTCGGCGCGCAGCCGGTCGGACTCAAGCTGCCAGTGGCGCCGCTGCTCCTCGAGCGCCTGCAGCGCCGGCACGTCGAGCACAAATCCGCGTCGCGCCAGATTCTGGGCAACCTTGGCCGGATCGCTACGCAGTAATTTCGGGTCGATCATGGCACGTCACTTAAGGCTTTTCGGCCCGCTGCTTCTCATTCTGCTGTCGCAGGCGCTCGAGCGCCTCGCCGATGCGAATCTCAAGTCCGCGCGGCACCGGCCGATAGTAGTGCCGCGCCGGCATACCGTCCGGCAGGTAGCGCTCACCAGCGGCAAACGCCCCGGGTTCGCTGTGCGCGTAGCGATAGCCGCTGCCATACCCCAGATCCTTCATCAGCTTGGTCGGCGCGTTGCGCAATTGTAGAGGCACTTCCAGGGTTCCGTATTGTTCAACGTCCGCGCGCGCCTCGCCGAGCGCCGTATAGGCGGCATTACTCTTGGCCGCCACTGCCAGATAAACCAGCGCCGTGGCGATGGCAAGCTCCCCTTCGGGGCTGCCGAGGCGCTCATAAGTCTGCCATGCATCGAGCGTGAGGCTGAGCGCCCGCGGATCGGCCAGGCCGATGTCCTCGCTCGCCATGCGCAGCGCCCGGCGCGCGAGATAGTGCGGGTCACAGCCGCCATCGAGCATGCGCGCATACCAATAAAGCGTGGCATCCGGGTCCGAGCCGCGTACCGCCTTATGCAGCGCCGAGATCTGATCGTAAAACTGCTCGCCGCCCTTGTCGAAGCGGCGCCAGCCGCCGCTGGCCACTTCGTCGGCCTGCGCTACTGTGATCGTGCCAGTACCGGCGGCAGCTGCCATGCCGGCGGCCAGTTCCAACATGTTCAGCGCGCGCCGCGCGTCCCCGTCGGCCGCCGTAGCCAGCAGTTCAATCGCTTCAGGCTCCATCTTAAGGTCCTCGGGCCGGATGCCGCGCTCCGGATCGGTGAGCGCCCGCTTAAGCAGCTCACGCAGGTCCGCCGCCGTCAGGGAGCGCAGCACATACACCCGCGCGCGCGACAGCAGCGCGCCGATGATCTCGAAGGACGGGTTTTCGGTGGTGGCGCCGATGAAAGTCAGCGTTCCGGCCTCAACATGCGGCAGGAAAGTATCCTGCTGGCTCTTATTGAAGCGGTGCACCTCGTCGAGAAACAGCACGGTCGGATGCCCGGCGGCGGCGGCCTGGCGCGCTGCGGCCACGGCCGCGCGGATATCCTTGACCCCGGCCTCCACCGCCGAGAGCGGCATGAACTCGGCTCCGGAAGCGGCCGCGATCAGCCGCGCGAGCGTCGTCTTGCCGGTGCCGGGCGGCCCCCACAGGATCATCGAATGCAGCTGCCGGTGTGCGATGGCCTCGTAAAGCGGCTTGCCGGGGGCGAGCAGATGAGTCTGCCCGACGAACTGCTCGAGCCGCTGCGGGCGCATGCGGTCGGCGAGCGGCCGCCAGGCATCGGAGGTGGCGGCAGTCATGAGTCGGCGGCGCTAAGTGCGCGGCGTGCCAATCAGGTCGACGCCCTTGGGCAGCGTGAACTGAAAGTTCGAACCATGGAGCGCCGGATTGCGTTCGCTGTTCGAAAAGCTCAGGCGCACCGTCTGCCCGAGCCGGTCGTCGACCAGCATGGTCAGCAGCTGCGGACCCTGGAAGCCGAGTTGCGCACGGGAAAATTCCGCACTGGCGCTGCGCGGCGTGACCACCACCCACTGCAGGCCGTCACGGGGCGGCGCCCCATCAATGCTGAAGGCGCTTCGCAGTTCCTCGTCGGTGCCGGACAGCAGCACCACCGGGGTCGCTGACAGCGCTTCGCTCTGCGGCTTGACGGTCGCCTGCGCAAGGTCCTGGTCGAGAAACCACAGGTTCTTGCCATCGGCTACCAGCAGTTGCGTGCTCGTGGCATCGCCCGACTGCGGCGTGTAGGCCCAGCGAAAGCGATCCGGCCGCTCGATCACCAGTACGCCACTGCCATGCTCGAGCTCCTGACCCTTGGCGTCGGTGACTGTCTGGGTAAATTCGGTGCGCAGCGAATGCAGGCCATTTAAATACTGTTGCAGCGCGTTGGCGGTGTCCGCGCGCACGCTGCTGCCCGCCAATGCGGCCAGCCCCAGCGACATCAGCAAGCAGGATCGCAAGCTCATGCGTTTACGCTCCAGGCGGCGGCGGCGCGAGCACTTCGCGCGCACCGTTCGATTGCAGTGGGCCGACCAGGCCTGCGCTTTCCATGGCCTCGATGATCCGCGCGGCGCGGTTGTAGCCGATCTTAAGCCGCCGCTGCACATAGGAGATGGACGGCTTGCGCTCGCGCACCACGATCTGCACCGCCTCGTCGTACAGCGGATCCTGTTCCGGGTCGGCTTCGACGCCGACTTCGTCCTCCTCGCCAGAGATCCCCGCGAGCGCGTAAGACGGGCCGGTGAGCACCGCGTCGATGTAGTTCGGCGTTACTCCCTGGCGGAGCGATTGCACCACGCGGTGCACCTCCTGGTCGGAGACGAAGGCGCCGTGGATGCGCGTCGAAATGGCAGTTCCCGGGGGCAGATACAGCATATCGCCGTGCCCGAGGAGCGATTCTGCGCCCATCTGATCCAGGATCGTGCGCGAATCGACCTTGGCCGATACCTGAAAGGCGATGCGGGTTGGGATGTTGGCCTTGATCAGACCGGTGATCACATCGACCGACGGGCGCTGGGTCGCAAGGATCAGGTGGATGCCCGAAGCGCGCGCCTTCTGCGCCAGCCGCGCGATCAGTTCCTCGACCTTCTTGCCGACAATCATCATCAGGTCGGCCAGCTCATCGATGATGACGACGATGAACGGCAGGGGCTCGAGCTTCGGAATCTGGCTCTGATCAATGCCCGGATCGTTGGCGGCGCGCGCCAGCTGCACCGGATCGATGATCGGCTCGCCGGCCTCCTCGGCCTCCCGGACCGCCCGGTTGTAGCCGGCGATGTTGCGCACCCCGAGGGCCGACATCAGCTGGTAGCGCCGCTCCATTTCGGCCACCGACCAGCGCAGCGCATTGGCCGCCTGTTTCATGTCAGTGACGACCGGGGCCAGCAGATGCGGAATGCCCTCGTACACCGAAAGCTCGAGCATCTTGGGATCGATCATCACCAGCCGGACGTGTTCGGCCGTGCTCTTGTATAGCAGCGACAGCACCATCGCATTGATGGCAACCGACTTGCCCGAGCCGGTGGTGCCGGCAATCAGCAGGTGCGGCATGCGCGCCAGATCCGCCACCACGGGGCTGCCGCCGATGTCCTTGCCGAGCGCAAGCGCGAGCGGCGAGGCGACATCTTCGTAGGCCTGGCTCTTGATGATCTCGCCGAGCGTCACCAGTTCGCGCGTCTCGTTTGGCAGCTCGATGCCCATCACCGATTTGCCGGGGATCACCTCGACCACCCGCACGCTGGTGGTCGACAGGGCGCGCGCCAGGTCCTTGGCGAGCGCGGTGATCTGGCTGGCCTTGACGCCGGGGGCCGGGCGCATTTCAAAGCGGGTGATGACCGGCCCGGGATGAACCGCGGTCACTTCCACTTCGACCCCGAAATCCTTGAGCTTGAGCTCAAGCAGGCGCGACATCGCCTCGAGCGCTTCGGCCGAGTAGGACGGCTGGCGCTCACCGGGGTCATCGAGCAGTTCAAGCGGCGGCAATTCGCTCGACTTGGGCGCATCGAACATCGGCACCTGGCGCTCCTTCTCGGCGCGCTCGCTGCGCTCCGGTGGCGGCGGCGGGGCCTCGATCCGCGGCGGCACGCGCGCCCGCACGCGCTGGATTTCCGGCTCCGCGGCCTCTTTGCGCGCCTGGCGGCGCTCAACGCCTTCGCTGAGCTCGCGGCGCGCCAGACGGCGCTCGCGCAGGTAACCGGCCGCGCCCCAGACCCAGGCCCCCAGGCGATCCATTACCGTAAGCCAGGATATTTTGAAGGCCACCGCCGCCGCGGCCGCCCACAACGCGAGCAACAGCAGCGTCGCGCCCAGAAGATTCAGCGCGTCGGCCAGCGGCCGGCCGATCTCACCACCGACCATGCCACCGGCCCCGGCGCGCAGCGACCCCGGCGACCAGTGCAGGCCGGCGAGCGCACAGCTGCTGAGCAGCAGCGTCAGCAAGCCGATGATTTGCAGCACCGTGTGCAGCCGGGGTAATGGTTCGGTGCGCCCGACCGAGCGCGCCAGCTCGATGGCGCCATAGCCGCAAAGCAGCGGCAGCAGCAAGGCCGGCCGGCCGAACAGCCACAACAGCAGGTCCGCGACCCAGGCTCCGGCGACACCGATGAGGTTGTGCACCGGTGCGCTGGTGCTGTTTGAAAACCCCGGATCGCTGGCGTGGAAGCTCAGCAACGCCACGGCCAGCACCAGCGCTACCATGCCGACCGCGATGGCCGCCCCTTCGCGCAGCACGCGCCGCAGCAGCGCGGCATGACCAGCCGCCGCTTTTTTCTGTGCCAACGTCTCACTCATGGCTGGGTTTGACTCCGGCGTGCATCGCGCCTAGCAGCCCGCCGCCTTACAAGCTTCAGTGTGACCTGCCATCGGTTTGCTAATCTCCACACTTGGCCGCCACCGCGGCCAGCCCTTACCATTCGAT
Organism: Steroidobacteraceae bacterium; assembly: GCA_036390615.1. Classification (GTDB taxonomy): domain Bacteria; phylum Pseudomonadota; class Gammaproteobacteria; order Steroidobacterales; family Steroidobacteraceae; genus FEN-1191. The sequence goes on from DASWBL010000015.1 coordinate 6,423, forward strand.
GTACACCGCCTCCGGCGGCCCGAGTCAAGCAGGAAATTGTACATGAGCGATGCCCTCCACCGTCGGCTGATCGTCCTGGGCTCGGGGCCCGCTGGCTACACGGCAGCGGTCTATGCCGCGCGCGCCAACCGCA
>DASWBL010000016.1:0-2079 GCA_036390615.1 Steroidobacteraceae bacterium
CGCGCACCTCACCCAAGCTTCGCCAGGCTGGCGGCCAGGTCCGAGCGCAGATCCTCGATTGCCTCGATCCCGACCGACAGCCGCAGTAGGCCATCAGTGATTCCGGCCGCCCGGCGCGACGGCTCGTCCATGGCTGCGTGCGTCATTGTGGCCGGGTGGGCGATGAGGCTCTCCACCCCGCCCAGTGATTCAGCTAGCGAAAAATACTTCAAGCCTTCCACGAACACGCGCACCGCCTCGGCACCGCCGCGGAGCTCAAAGCTGATCATGGCGCCAAAGCCGCGCTGCTGCCGCGCAGCCAGCGCGTGGCCCGGGTGCGAAGGCAGTCCCGGATAGTAGACACGGCTCACCGCTGGCTGGCTGGCGAGCCATTCGGCCAGCACCTGCGAATTGCTCCCGTGAACCGCGAGGCGCGCGTACAACGTGCGCAGACCCCGCAGCGTCAGATAGCTGTCGAAGGCCCCGCCGGTGAGGCCAAGACAATTGGCCCACCAGCTGACCTGCTCATGCAAAGCCGGCGTCTTGGAAACCACCGCACCACCCACGATATCGCTGTGGCCATTGATGTACTTGGTGGTCGAGTGCACGACGATGTCCGCACCCAGGCGCAGCGGCTGCTGCCACGCTGGCGACAAAAAGGTGTTGTCGGCCACCACCAGCGCGCCGGCCCGGTGGCCGAGTTCAGCGACGGCGGCAATATCGGTAATGCACAGCAGCGGATTGCTCGGCGTTTCAATCCATACCAGCGCCGCCGGCGTGGCCAGCGCTTTTTGCACGGCGGCGCCATTGCCGAAATCGACGAACTCGACCTTCAGCTCGCCGCGCCGCTGCCAGGCCGCAAACAGCCGGTAGGTACCACCATAGCCATCGTGCGGAACCACAACCCGCGCACCCACCGGCAGTAAATGCCCGACCACGGTGATCGCCGCCATTCCGGTACTGGTGATGATGCCGCCGGCACCGTCCTCCAGATCCGCGAGGGCGTTGCCAAGCAGATCGCGGGTCGGATTGCCCGATCGCGAATAATCGTACGGTCGCGGCTGATTAAAACCGCGAAACGCATAAGTAGAACTCAGGTGCAGTGGTGGGACCACAGCGCCCGTCACCGTGCAACTGTCCAGGCCCGCGCGGACGGCGCGCGTGCAATCGTCTTCAGTTCCATTCACTGGCTGGTGCTCCAAAAATTACGCCGATAGATGCGTTGATGCCCAGACACTGCCCGGGAAGATGCATGGAGCGCGCCGGGGACAATGCCCCTGGCAGCAGAGAGTTTCTCCGCCGCGGCGCCGAAAAATGATGCGTGCATCAGAACCAAGCGATCGCTCCGCGAACTGTAGTGTCCCTTCACTCACCGGGACTCTCGCGCAGCGGTTGCGCCCAAGTTGGGTCGCTGACCAGGCACAGCCCGCAGGGCCAAACCTTAGGTCGCATCGCTCGCTCATCTGTCGACCCACAATGCAGGTCGCAGGAGTTGGCACCATTTCGGGCGTCCCGACGGTTGCCCCGGCGTCTAAGGGCCTTTCCCTCAGCCGGTCTCGATGAGTGAAGTCAGTCTAGAGGGGCCGATCGAGGGCCGTCAAGAGTTCCCAGCGCGTGCCTGGCCGGTCCGAAAATGCGGTGAGAAACCCGTGCGGCACGGACGCTGGCCGACAGATCTAGGGTCAGCTACTGTCACAGCGCACTGGTACAGTGAACAGCCGGCTATGGCACCGTCATCATGAAAACTCGCCGCAACCCCTCTGCGCGCCAGGAGGCACTCGCCGAGCGCAAGCTGGTGGAAGCGGTCCTGACGCTCAGGTCTGCCGATGAGCTGCGCGCCTTTCTGCGCGATCTTTGCACGGCGGCGGAGTTGCAGGCCATGGCCGATCGCTGGGCCGTGGTCGAATGCCTGCGGCTTGGATTGCCGTACCGCGAGATTCATCGCCGCACCGGCGTCAGCCTCACCACGATTGGTCGCGTGGCGCGCTTTCTCGCGCACGGCGGCGGCGGCTACGCGCTGGCCGCGTGGCGGCTGGGTCAAGTAAGCCACGGATGAAGCGGCCGGTGCCGGGGATCAATAAGTAATTGTCACCGTGATGC
>DASWBL010000017.1:0-2348 GCA_036390615.1 Steroidobacteraceae bacterium
CAACCGCAGCAGCAGCCTCACCCACAACCGCAGCAGCAGCCTCACCCACAACCGCAGCAGCAGCCTCACCCACAACCGCAGCAGCAACCGCATTCTGCCGAGCACCCAGAAAACCATGAGCGTCATCAGCCATGACCAGAACGCCAAACGATTCACCACCGAGGTGGACGGTCAGCACGCCGAACTCGACTACACGTTGACCGGCTCGGTAATGACCATCACGCACACTGGTGTGCCCAAAGCCATCGGCGGACGGGGTATTGCTGCAGAACTCATGCATGCGGCGCTGCGCGCGGCTGAAACCGCCGGTTGGTCGGTGAATCCGGCCTGCTCGTATGCTGTCGCATACATGCGAAAGGCTGCGCAAGGGCCCGACAAAAAACACATCGAAGATTTGCTGGATGAGGCGCTGGAAGAATCCTTTCCCGCCAGCGATTCGCCGTCCGTGGGTGGCAGCAGCTAACGATCGGCGGACACCACCCGAATAGGTCCGCTATCGCGTCGAAGATGGGGCGACGCGCCGTCGGTCGCCCCTCTTCGATTGATCCTTACTTGCTGCAGTCGGTGCGGCGCAGAACCACCCGGCGGTTATGGGCACGCCCCTCGGCGGTCTTATTGTCCGCTACCGGATCATTCTCGCCGTAACCCATGATGGTCAGACGCCCTCCGGAGATGCCGCTGCCGGTCAGGTAGTCCGCGACCGCCTGGGCGCGCCGCTCCGAGAGACCCTTGTTGTAGGCGGGACTGCCGGTCGAATCGGTGTAGCCGTCGACCTCGCCGACCGTGAAGTTAAGGCGCTTCATGTTCGCGGCCACCTGATCAAGCAGTGCCTTGTCCTGATCGGTGAGAACGGAAGAATTGGTCGCAAAGTGGACTTCCTGCGAAACATCGCAGGGACAGCCGTACTTGTCGACCTTCACCCCCGGCGGCGTGTTCGGACACAGCGACACAGGCTTCGGCGGTGGCGGCGGTGGGGGTGGTGGCGGCGGTGGCGGCCGTGGTGGTGGCGGCGGTGGGGCAGCCACAGGAACCGGCGCCGCCGCAGGCTCTTCGGCGCCGAAGCGGTAATTGATGCTCACCCGAAAGACGCTGGCGGTGAAACTGTTGTGGATGTTGTTGAGCTGGAATAGACCGAATTCGTTGCAGGTGGCCGCGGTGCCCGTGCATTGCGTCACCGTGGTGGAGCCCTTGCCGAGATTCACATAGGTGTATTCAGCCCTGAAGAACCAGGCATTGTCGATCTTGAAATCGCTGCCGACACCGGCCCCAAAGCCATTGGCTTTGAAGTTCTTGCTTCCCGAGAAGCTCGCGGTTCCCGAGGCATCGGTGAAACTCGCGGTACTGTTGTGCGATCCGCCGGTGAAGACACCGCCCAAGCGCAGGTACGGCAGCCAATTATCGATCGAGTAGCCGATTCTGGGGCCTAGGATGGCGAAGCCGTTCGGGTTGACCTTGCCGTAGAAACTGTAGGTGCCGTCGGGCGGCGGCGTGGGCCCGGCATAGGTATACGAGCGGTTGTGAGACTTCGCGCTCCAGTAGTCGTAATCAAGGCCGAAGCCCCAGACCCATTCCTCGTGCTGAAAGTTGTAGCCGATCTGCACGCCGCCGACGAACACGCCGTTGTTGGGGCAGTCGCGATTGTTGAAGGCATTGACGATCACGGGATTGGAGACGTTGTTCAGGTTCCAGGTGTTGCAGGTGGTATTCCACGCGCCGCCGATGTTCAGGCCGCCGTAAAACCCGCGCCAATCGGTGATCGAGGGGGTCTGCGCGGACGCCGCGCCTGCGATCAAGGCCAACGCAAGCAGCGCTGCCGATCGGAATATGACTGGTTTCATTTATATCCTCCCTGTTAGGCCGACGAAATCTCGATGCTACCCACGCCCGGGCGTTTTGGCAGTTGGACGAACTACCTAGATGAGGTTGGGGTCGCTCAGCTGGAGAAGACCGCCCGGCGCTGCGAGGTGGCCTTTCTGCGCCGCGACAAATAGGTCAGCAACGCGGCCAGCAGCAGGCTGGCTGCCAGACTCAAAGTCGCATCGGCGGCGTAGCCACCGGCGACTCCGCGCCAGGAGTATCCCCAGCCATCCACCACCAACATGTAGGTATTCGCAATGTTGAACGCCGAAATCATGAGGCAGTAATTCGTCGAGGCGAGCGGATTGCTCGGCCCGATGGTTGCAAACGCGATCGCGAGGGAGGCGGTAATGGCGACTGCCTGGAACACATTCTCGCCGATTAGAGCCAGCGCAAAGGTCGCCGGCGTGTGCGGCAGGAGGACCAAGCCCAGCGTGAAAATCGCACCGACCACGCCGATCGCAAGATAAAGGTATCGCAGCGGCAGGAGA
>DASWBL010000018.1:0-6214 GCA_036390615.1 Steroidobacteraceae bacterium
CGCGCGCCTCGATTGACCACCACGACATAGTACTGGCCGATGATGCTCACCCCGTCGGAGACCGCGATGATGCGGCCGTTGGTTTTGACCCGCGGCGGGCTGGGTATGAAATCCAGCGGCACATCCACGCCGCCGGGAATCAATTTGTCGCCGGCGCGGGTTTCCAGCGCCGATTCCGTCATGATGAGCGAAACCGTTTCGCCGCCGCGGGTAACGTGCGCCGCCCCGGTGAAGATGCCGTTGTAGCCAAGCAGGCGCTTGTCGTCCGGATCGATCAGTTTTTCACCGATGCGTACCACGTTGTAGTGGGCGCCGGATTCAACCGGGCCCGTGAATCCCCGCGCATACAAGGTATTGCCCTCAGACATGACGACGTGCAGATCGCGCGTGGCCAGCACGTACGGCGCATGCTTGATCTGATCCTGGTCCAGCACCGAGGGTTTGGACATGAAGGCCGCGACCGTCGCATAGGGAATGGTCGTGATCGCGGTCTCCAGCGGCTCGCTGCGCACGCGCGGCTCGACTCGAGCCGCATCGCCGCGTTGCAGCAGGATCCGCGGTTTACCTTCGATGAACACCAGACGCAAAGTGTCGCCGGGGTAGATCAAATGCGGGTTGTGAATCTGCGGATTGACCTGCCAGATTTCCGGCCAATACCAGGGATCGCGCAAAAAGACCTTGGCAATGCCCCAGAGGGTGTCGCCGCGCTTGACGACATAGCTGTCAGGCGCATTCGGCGCCAGCGGAATGCCTTCGGCGGGTGCTTCCGAGGTTTGTACGGCGTTGGAGGAAGCGGCTTCGACCGCCGCTTCCATGGCAGTTTTCTGGTCGCCGACCACCGTGCCTTCCACCTTGGTTTCAGTCGCGACTTCCGGGACCGAGGCCGGCCTCGGGGGCGCCGTCTTGCATCCCGCGATCAGCGCAGCAGATACAAATAGGGCTATTAATTGGTGACCGTGCATTCGTTTCGCTCCCGTGAGTCAGCTCATGCTTGCAGACTGACTGGTATACTTCCGCCCTGCCGCTTAAGACTGGGACGCATCGCCCGTTTTTGCCGTTTGCCAACGCCGGATCGCCAAGCCAGGCATTAAGTTAAGCAGCGGCGGAACTTTAGCAACATTCCTAAGCCAAAAACACGATATTGCTCTCATAACTCCCATGACAAAGCTCGTAATTCTCGAGTATCCGGATCCTAGGCTGCGCAAGCAGGCCGAGCCGGTGACCATCGTCGATGACGCAGTGCGTCAATTGATCGACAATCTGCTCGATACCATGTATGCCGCGAACGGGGTGGGTCTGGCAGCCACCCAGGTGGATGTGCACCAGCGGGTGATCGTACTCGACGTCAGCCAAACCCGAGACCAGCCGCTGGTGCTGATCAATCCCGAAATCCTGGCTGCGGAAGGCAAGGCCGTGAACGAGGAAGGCTGTTTGTCGCTGCCGGGCATCTACGACAAATTGCCGCGTGCAGCCAATATTCGCGTACGCGCGCTGGGCCGCGATGCTAAAACCTTCGAGATGGATGCGGACGGACTGTTGGCCGTCTGTATCCAACATGAGATCGATCATCTTGAGGGCAAAGTATTCGTCGATTATCTCTCCGAGCTGAAACGCCAGCTGATCCGGCGTCGCTTGGAAAAAGAACGCAAACAACGCTCGGCGGGCGGCGATGTTCGGGCCAGGACGCGCGGCGCCTCATCGCCGGCCTCCACGCCCCACTCCTCCACGCCCTCTGCGCCGGCTCTTTGAGCCTTGAGCGCGGATTCTTCCCTGAAGCTGGGCTTCGCCGGCACGCCTGACTTCGCCGTTCCCGCACTCACGCGGCTGGCCGCATCGCAGCGAATTTGCGCCGTATTTACGCAGCCCGACCGGCCCGCCGGCCGCGGTCAGGCGCTGCATTTGAGCGCAGTGAAACGCCGTGCACTCGAGCTGGGCTTGCCCGTGCATCAACCTGTGAGCTTCAGATCGCCCGAGGTGCAGGAGTTGCTGCGCGGCGCAGACCTCGACGCGCTCATCGTCGTCGCGTATGGGCAGATTCTGCCGGCCGCCGTATTGACGGTGCCCAGACTGGGGTGCATCAATATCCACGCCTCGCTGCTGCCGCGGTGGCGCGGCGCCGCGCCCATTCAGCGGGCGCTGCTCGCCGGGGACTCAAGCACCGGCGTCACCATCATGCGTATGGAAGCGGGCCTCGATACAGGCCCGGTGCTGGCGGCGCGCTCAATGAACATCGGCGCGCGCGACACGGCTAAAACACTGCACGATGCGCTCGCCCTTGTGGGCGCAGAACTCCTCGCTGAAACCTTGGACGCGCTGCGCGCAGGTCGGATCCTCGAAGTGGCGCAGCCGGCAGCGGGCGTGACCTACGCCGAGAAAATCAGCAAGAGCGAGGCAGTGATCGACTGGAACCAAGATGCTGCGAGCATCTGGCGCCAGGTGCGCGCATTCAATCCCTGGCCAATCGCAGAGACCTGCTTGCACGGGGAGCAGTTGCGAATTTGGGATGCTCTGCTGCTGGATACCGCGCCTCGATCTGCGCCGGGTACGGTGCTGTGCGCCTCCCCGGACGGCATCGATGTGGCCTGCGGGCAGGGCGCCTTGCGAGTGCTGCGGCTGCAGCTCGCCGGCCGCAAGCCTCTTGCGGCACGCGAATTCCTGCAGGGGCAGCGGCTCGTGGGCGCACGATTCGCGCCACCATGATAGTTGCCGCCGCCAGCGCGCGCTCCGTGTCGGCTCACGCGGTGGCGCGAGTTCTGCGCGAGGGCGTCACCCTTGATGCGGCTTTGAAGGATGCACTGGCGGCGGCCGAGGCCAAACTTCACCCGTCGGTGCGATCGTTGAGCTACGGCGCGGTGCGTGGCTATTATCGACACGAAGCGCTCCTCGGCATGCTCTTGACGCAGCCCGTGCGATCGTTGGATTTTCTGGTGCGCGCCTTGCTGTCCGTTGCGCTTTACGAACTCGAGGATGAGCGTACGCCGGAATATGCGGTCGTGGATGCGGCCGTGCGATGCGCCAAGGCCACGGACGCCGCGCGAGCGTCGGGCCTCATCAACGCAGTACTGCGGCGCTATTTGCGCGAGCGCAAGACGCTGGACGCGCAAATCGAGGCGCGGCCGGCGACGCGCCATGCGGCGCCCATTTGGCTCAGCGACCGCTTGCGCGCCGATTGGCCGGTACGCTGGACCCAGTTGCTGGCGGCAAGCGATGCCCAAGCGCCGATGTGGCTGCGGGTCAATAGCCGACGCGCCACGGCGGAGGAGTATGTGCGCAGGCTTGAGATGGCCGGCATCGGGGCGCGCGCGAGCACCCTGGTCCCTCAGGCGGTTGTGCTCGATTCACCCTGCGATGTGAACGCTCTGCCTGGATTCGCCGAGGGGTTGGTTTCGGTGCAGGATTTGGGCGCCCAATGCGTTGCATTCCCCTTAAGCCTGGCGCCCAAGCAGCGGGTGCTCGATGCGTGCGCCGCGCCGGGCGGCAAGACCGCCCTCATCGCCGAGCGCGAGCCGAATTTGAGCAAGCTGGTGGCGGTCGACATCGATTCGCAACGGCTGGTGCGGGTCCGCGAAAGCCTGCGCCGGGGACTGCTCGACGCCGACGTGATCTGCGGCGATTCGACCACCCCGGCGCAGTGGTGGGACGGGGTCCCGTTCGACCGGATCTTGCTGGACGCGCCCTGTTCGGGGCTCGGGGTTATTCGCCGACATCCGGACATACGGCTTCGTAAGTCCCCGTCGGACATCGACAAATTGCCCGCGCTGCAGGACAAGCTGCTGCGGGCCATGTGGAATCTGCTCGCGCCGGGCGGCCGGCTCGTGTACGTCACCTGCACCATCACGCGCAGCGAAAATCGCGATTGCATCGGCGCGTTTCTGGGCCACACTCAGGACGCCGCGGTAGTTCCCGCGGCGGCATGGGCAGGTTGGCCGGATCTGGGCGAAGCGGATGAATTCGGCCGCCAGATCCTTCCGGGTGAGGCGGGTGCCGACGGCTTCTATTATGCTGCCTTGACCAAACAATGAAAGCGGCGCGCTTAAACCTTAAGGGACTTGATCGACGTAGAGCAGGACGCCTGGCGCGGCTGGCGTGCTGCGGATGCGCGGCCGCTGCGGCGGCGTTGTGGGTGTCGCCGCTGCGCGCCGACGGATTGGAAGGCCGCTTCGAGGTGCGCTCGGCGGATCTCGAATTGCTCGACGGTGTGTATCACATGAATGCGCGCATCGATCTGCCGGTCAGCGATGCGGTGCGGCGCGGTTTGGCCGAAGGAGTGCCGCTGGCCCTCGAACTCGATCTCTCCATCAAGCGTGTGCGCCAGCTGCTGCCCAACTCCACCGTTGCCGAACTGACCCAGCGCTACCGTCTGCAGTACAACGCGGTGAGCGGCAGCTACATCGTGCGCAATTTGAATAGCGGCCAGCAGGTCTCCCTGGGCACGGTCGATGATGCGATCGGGCATCTGTCCGAAGTGCGCAGCCTGCCGGTGTTGGACAAAGCCCTGATTGCGGCAAACCGCCGCTACGAGGCCGACGTGCGCGCGAAAATCGATTTCGGCACCGTGCCGCTCACCTTGCGCCTGCTCATGTTCTGGGTCAGCGATTGGCATCGCGAATCCGACTGGTACGCCTGGACGTTTCAGCCATGATCCGCAAGTACGGCTCGACCGTCCTAGGCTGCATGGGCGTCCTGCTGTGGCTGTTTGCACTGTGGCTGCTCGCCTCGGCCGCGCAAAATTCGGAGAAGTTCGAGAAGTGGCTGCCGTGGATCCTGCTGGTCAACATCACCGGCATGCTCACTCTGGCCGTGCTCCTCGGCGGCAAGCTGGCGCGCCTGGTGCGCGACTATCGCCGGCACGTGCCGGGATCGCGTCTCAAGGGCCGCACCGTTGCGATATTCAGCGCGCTGGCCGTGGCGCCGATTTTGGTGGTCTACTATTTTTCGCTGCAATTCTTGAGCCGCGGTATCGACAGCTGGTTCGAGCTGGAGGTCAGCCAGGGACTCCGGGATACGCGCGAGCTGTCCCGCGCCGCGCTCGAAGTGCGGGAGCGGGAGTTTCTGCAGCACGCGCAACTCGTGGCGCGTTCACTGTCGGCCCTGCCCGATTTTCAGCTGGCGGCGTTGTTGGATCGCGAGCGGCGCGAAAGCACGGCCATCGAATTGACCGTGATGGGAGCGCAAGCGCGAATCATCGCCACCAGTTCCGACCGTCCGATGGATTCGCTGCCGGTGCCGGCAACCGACGAGATGCTGCTGCAGCTGCGCCGCGGCCGCCCGTACGTGAGTCTGGACATCGATTCGGTCGGCGGCTATGTGATTCGCGCCGCGGCGCCGCTCGCCGACAGCAGCGGCAGCGGGCGGGTGTTGATCGCGTTGTATCCCGTGCCGCAGCAGTTGAGCCAACTCGCGGATACGGTGCAGCGCTCCTACACACAGTACGCCAATTTGGTGCAATTGCGCCGGCCTCTGAAAACAACCTTCGTGGTGATTTTGAGCTTTGTCGTGCTGATGTCGCTCATCGCCGCGGTCTACGGCGCCTTCTTCGCCGCACAGCGCCTGGTGCAGCCGGTGCAGGATTTGATCGCCGGAACCCGGGCCGTGGCCAAGGGCAACTACGACACCCGGTTGCCGCTGCCGGGACGGGACGAGTTGGGTTTTCTCGTGACCTCCTTCAACGACATGACCAAGCGTCTGGGACGCGCCCGCGAGGAAACGCGCCGCGGTCAGCAAACCGTGGAAGCCGAGCGGGCGGGCCTGGCCGTCATTCTCGCCAGGCTCTCCACCGGCGTGGTGTCGCTCGAGGCCGATTTGACCGTGCGCACGGCAAATCAAGCGGCGAGCGCCATCTTGGGGATCGATCTCGAGGCGGCCATCGGCAAGCGCTTCGACGCATCCATCAGCGATAGCCCCTTGTTCGGTCAATTTCTGTCCGCCATCCAGCAGCGCCTGCAGCCTACTTTTTTGGATTGGCGCGAACAAATCGAGCTGCTGTCCGAATCCGGCAAGCACGTGCTCATGTGCGCGTGCACCGCGCTGCCTAATGACGTCGGCGGCGCGGCAGGCATGGTGCTGGTGTTCGACGACATCACCACCCTGCTGCAGGCGCAGCGCGATGCCGCCTGGGGCGAAGTGGCGCGCCGGCTGGCGCACGAGATCAAGAATCCGTTGACGCCCATTCAGCTGTCGGCCGAGCGCATTCAGCGCAAATTTTCCGGCAGCA
>DASWBL010000019.1:0-20052 GCA_036390615.1 Steroidobacteraceae bacterium
AGCCCCTCGTTGTCGGCGGGCTCCCGGTCACCTGCAATTTGACGCTGCCGGTCGCCTGCGTCGCCCGCGCCGCGGCCAATCGAAAGGACGGGGAGGCGCAGCTTCAGTACACCTACAGCAAGTTCAGTGGCTGGCCGGAAATCAAGGAATCGCTGATGGCGAACCGGATCCAGGCCGCCTACATGCTGGCACCGCTGGTCATGGACCTTGCGGACCGCAAGATCCCCGTGAAGATTGTCTCGCTCGGCCATCGCTCGGGCGCAGTCATCATGGTGCGTGCCGACTCGCCCTACCAAAACTTTCGCCAGCTCGCCGGTAAAGTGGTTGCAATCCCAAGTCGCTTCGCGGTGGATTATCTTTACCTGCGCAAGATGCTGGCGCTGGAGGACATGACGCCGAAGGACCTCCAGGTCGTGGAAATGGCGCCACCCGACATGCCGGCCGCCTTGTACGCGCGCGCGGTCGATGCCTACTGCACTGGAGAACCGTTCGGAGCGGCGGCTGAGCGCGCGGGCTATGCGCGGGTGCTACACATGACCCGCAACGACTGGCGCAACTACATCTGTTGTGTACTCACCGCACGCGAGGAGCTCATCCAGCAGAACCCACAGCTCGTACAGGCTTTGGTCAATGACGTGCTGGGCGCCGGAATCTGGCTCGACGCCCAGCAGGAAAACCGCAACAAGGCAGTGGCGATCGCGGCCGGCCGCAGCTTTTTCAACCAGGACCCCAACATCATCCAGTTCGTCATGGAGCACCCGACCGATCGGGTCACGTATGGCGACCTGCGCATGATCCGGACGGAATTCGAGGAGCTGATGCAGCTCTCGGTAGACGCCGGCACGCTCCAGCATCCCGTCCCTTACGAAACCTACGTCGACGATCGATTCGCGCGCGCGGCTAAAGCGTCGGAGATCCTTCTGTGAGGCGCTCGCTCGCGCTGTTGCTGGGTTGCGTCTGGCTCGGCATCGCCCGGCCCGATGCTGCGCCGTCGCTGATCGCGGGAGTATTCACACCGCCGCGGCTCGCGCCGGATTTCTCGCTGCGCGGCACTAACGGTCGCGAGCTGCGGATGCGGGATCTGCGCGGCAAGCTCGTACTGCTCGCCTTCGGTTACGCCCACTGCACGGCTGTGTGCCCGCTCACGCTCAGCGTTCTGGCCGACGCGCGCAAGCGACTCGGCGACCGCGCAGCAGACGTGCAAGTCGTATACGTGACCGTCGACCCGGAGCGCGATGACGTGGAGCACCTGCGGCAGTTCGTCGGTCGTTTCGATCCGACCAACATCGGCGCGACGGGCACCGCCGCGGAACTCGCGGCGGTGCGACGCGACTACGGCATCTCGCTCGATGCCAAGCTGCCGACGAGCGACGGCTACGCGCTGAATCACTCTTCTTTCATTTATCTGATCGACAAGCGGGGTCGCTTGCAGGCCCTGATGCCGTTCGGGCATTCAGGCGAGGATTTCGCGCACGATCTGCGCATCCTCGAGCAGGAATAAGGGGCCGCGATGCGCGTGTTGCGAGCAGTCGCAATCGTTTTGGCCATGGTCGCGCTCGGCGTCGGCTTGTGGGCAGCGGCGGCGCCAATCCACGTCGGCTCGCGCGAAGTGCTGTTCGAGATCCCGGCCGGGACGTGGGCGCGCCGCATGGCCGGCGACAAGATCGAGGTCCTGCCGAGGACCATTCGGCTGACGCTTGGGCTGCAGGACGTTCTGGTGCTGAGAAATCTCGACAACGTGCCGCAAGTTTTCGGACCCACGCTGATGATGCCAGGACAGGGCTTCAGCCTGCCATTTGCGAAAGCATCGGAATACCGGTTCAACTGCACCGCTCACGCGAGTGGGCAGATGACCATTATCGTCGAGCCTACGCCGCGTACGCCGTGGGCGCGGCTCCTGTGGCGCGTTCACGCGCTCATGGTTTAGGGAGGACAGCATGGCGTTGCGAAGGCCCCACAAGCCCCGATCGTTGAGCGCCGTGCCGGCGCTCGCAGTGATCGCGATGCTGGTCGCAGCGTGGTGGCTGGCCGTCATAGTGACGCACAGCGCCATCTTTCCGACACCCTGGCAGGTACTGACGGGCGCCTATGAGCTCGCCCGCGACGGCACTCTGTGGATCGACATTGGCGCCTCGCTGATGCGGGTCGCGGTGGGCTTTGCACTCGCGGTAGTCGTCGCGGTACCGGCGGGACTGTGGATGGGGTGGGTCGCCGGAGCGTTCGAGACGCTAAATCCGGTGTTCCAGATACTGCGTCCGATTTCTCCCATTGCCTGGATCCCGATTGCCATTCTCTGGTTCGGCGTCGGTAACGCCTCGCCGATCTTCCTGATCTTCATGTCATCGGTCTTCCCGATGGTCGTGCAGACCACGGCGGGCGTGCATACCATTGAGCGGCGTTATCTTTGGGCCGCTGAGAATTTCGGCGTTTCGCGCGCAACGCTTTTCCGGCGCGTCGTCATCCCCGCCGTGCTGCCACAGATCATCGTCGGCATGCGCATCGGGCTCGGCGTCGCCTGGCTCGTGGTCGTGGCGGCCGAGATGATCGCGCTGCGCTCGGGGCTTGGCTACCTAATCATCGATTCGCGCAATGCCGGCAATCGCTACGACCTCGTGATCGCTGGCATGGCCATCATCGGCCTGATCGGGCTCTCGCTCGACGGGATCATGCGCCGGCTCGAGAGACTCAAGATCGTTCGGTGGCGCTATGTCCACTAAGATCGCCGTCCGCAACCTGAGCAAGAGCTTCGACACCGACCAGGGGCCGCTTGCGGTCATCGACGACGTGAGTTTTGACGTCGGCGACGGCGAGTTCGTCGCCATCGTCGGACCGTCGGGTTGCGGCAAGTCGACCCTGATGCACATGCTCGCGGGGTTCGATCGGCCCGACCAGGGAACCGTGACGATCGATGGGTCTGCGAATCACCAACCCAGTCCGAAAGGCATCCTCATTCCGCAGCAGGGCTCCGTCTTCCCGTGGCTCACGGTGCAGCAAAACCTGATGTTCGGCCTCAACGGCCAGCCCATGCGCGAGAAGACCGAGCTTGCCGACCACTATGCGGCCATCGTAGGGCTCAAGGGTTTCGAGCAAAGCTACCCGCACGAGTTGTCGGGCGGCATGCTCAAGCGCGCCGAGCTCGCGCGCGCGCTCGTAGTCAAGCCAGAGATCCTTTACCTGGACGAGCCGTTCTCGGCGCTCGATGCCCTGATGAGCTTGCGTGTCCGCAGGGAGCTGCGGCGCATCCTCGACGAAGAACGCCACACCGTCGTGCTGATCACCCATGATGTCGAGGAGGCGCTGGATCTGTCCGACCGCATCCTGGTGCTTTCGGGGCGTCCGGCCCGTATCCAGGCGACTTTCCGTGTATCGTTCCCGCAACCGCGCAAGATTTCGAGCCCGGAGATTCAGGATCTCAGGGACGCCGTACTCCGCGAGCTCGGCGTTTAGCTTTGCGCGCCGCAGGATCTCCTATACGCTCGGGCCAGGGCTTTAGGATCGCTTACTCAACGCAGGAACTCCATGGATAACCCGGCAGCACGCGCTCCAGTTCAAATCAAGTTCTCTCGCTACGAGAAAGTCGTCATTGGCATTCTGGCGTTTCTGCAGTTCACCGTCATTTTGGATTTCATGATCATCTCGCCGCTCGGGGCGATCGTGATGCCGAGCCTGAACATCAGCCCGCAGCAGTTTGGCCTCGCGGTCTCGTCCTATGCCTTCAGCGCCGGAGTATCGGGATTTCTTGCGGCGGGCTTTGCCGACCGCTTCGACCGAAAACGGCTGCTGCTGTTCTTCTATTTTGGCTTCATGCTCGGCACCTTGCTGTGCGCCTTGGCCGCAAATTACCCGCTCCTGCTGCTGGCGCGCGTCGTTACCGGATTGTTTGGCGGGGTGATTGGCTCGGTCGTCATGGCCATCACCACGGACCTCTTTCCCCTGGAGGTGCGTGGCCGGGTCATGGGGGTGCTCTCCACCGCCTTTGCTGCAAGCCAGGTGCTCGGGCTCCCCGCCGGACTTTATCTGACCAGCCACTGGGATTGGCACGCGCCCTTCTTTGCCATCATTGCCATTGGTGTGCCGGCGGGTGTCCTCATCATGCTCTTCATGCGGCCGGTCGTTGCGCACCTCGCGCTCAAACAGGAGCGCAGCCCGCTGCGGCATCTCACCAACACCATCACCGAGCCACGCTATCGCCTCGCGTTCCTCCTGGTCATGTTGATGCCAACCGGTGGCTACATGCTGATGCCCTTCGGCACGGCCTTCATCGTGAACAACGTCGGATTGGCGTTCACCGTGCTGCCGGTGATTTATCTTGTGACTGGGCTGAGTACTGTTTTTATAGGCCCACTGGTCGGCAAGGCGAGTGATAGTTTCGGGAAATTCCCCATGTTCTGCGTCGGGAGCATCGTCACGCTGATTTTGGTGCCCATCTGGACACATATCGGGCACGTGCCGCTTGCCACGGTGGTAGTGATCAACGTCATCCTGTTTGCGGGTATCTTTTCGCGCATGATCCCGGCTCAGGCCCTGATCTCGGCTATCCCGGACCCTGCCAAGCGCGGGGCATTTAATGCTGTCAGCGCCTCGCTACAGCAATTCGCGGGCGGGGTGTCGGCAGCCGTGGCAGGCTGGCTCCTCGTTCAGAGGCCGGACGGCACGTTGGCCCATTTTGATTGGCTCGGCTATGTCGTGATGGCGATCGCTTTGGTGACGGTCGCCCTGATGTATCGAGTGCACAAGCAAGTGCCCGAAGCCGCATCGAGCTAGAACACGCTTGCGCTTGAGGTTTTTCTTACGCACGGTGTTCGATCGGACGCGAAGCGAGGAGGGCAACGCTGCAACGTGAGAGCAGGGAAGGTGAAGTTGCCCCGCTTTCGTGGATGGCTAGCATTCAAATTTGACGTGTTGCCGCGCTGACGGGGGATGACGATCAGCGGATCTGCAGCGTCTTTCGAGATTCGACATGTTTAAGTAACTCTTCGCGGTTGAAATACGTGGATTTGAGTCGCCTTTCGCTCAACAAGCGCGACTGATCTGAATAATGCGGTGATTCCGGGTGGTCACTTTGCCCATAGGGCGCGGATGTAAAGGATTGAATTGGATTTGAAAATACCGTCAGGCAAGGTTGCCGCTGCCCGGCCGTAACCCAGCGCAATCCCTGCGTATCGGGCGCGTCCGATTGCATTGCACGCAGCGTAGTAGTCTCCTCCGATCCCGCCCAGAATTTCACACCACCAATAGGCCACGATGAACCTCCGCGCCCAACTCGGTAGACGTCACCCAGCGTGGCATCGGGACTGACGCGGCCAGCGGTCATTAAAACCATTGCCGATTCCAAGGCAGTTACCAGCGTCTGCCGTTGAATTTGGCTAAGGTCCCGGTGACTGGCAACGGCCTCTGAGAGTCCGACGTCCGCAGCGTTCCCTATCGCCGTTCGCCAGTAAAGATAGTCCAAGGCAGCAGCGGATTGGTGCCTGGCCTCGCCATCGAAATGCAAAATACGATCAGCGAAGCGGCTGAGCGCCAGTGGATTCGTCTTTATGACATCAGCGGACGCGTTGAGGGCTTGGCGCAGTGCTTCGATCCAGTCTGTAACACCCTCCCATTGTTCATCAAGCGCAAGGTCTAACGCATCGTCGGTGGAAAATGCATAAGCCTTCGACAGCTGCTGCACAACGCGGCGCCCCCGAGCATTGTTGAAACCGGGAATATCGTAGAAGGCTTCAGGTGAGTACCGATCCGCGATAACCGTTTTTTGCTCCGTCATCATGTCGGGAGCGACGTTGTTGTTTGTCATGTAACCTGCGTCCGGGTCTTCGACAACGACGAGATCCGTAATCGGATGAATCCCGAGCCACGCGGTGGCTGAGGTATTACCTGGTACTGGCACTCTCCAGTTATAACCTGCCGGTCTAATGGGGACTCGACCGGCGCGGACGTACAGGCTATGGCCGTCGGCACTACCCGCCATGACGTTTTGGCTAAATAGACCGAGAAGCCCCATTGCCTGGCGAAACTCCTGCATATTCCTGGACTGATCCATCCGGTAGAGCTGTTGCTCGACTTTTCCTGCTTGATCCATATAAGGGGAACTGACGACGAAGGCCGTGTCGCCGCGGCGCGCCACAACAGGAGACAGCACGCCATTGTGACGCGTGTATTCAAATTCCCTGACGACAGGGGAGCCGCCATTCACAGCGATAGTTACCTGCCGGGTGATCATCTGGCGCCACATACCGTCCATCAGGTAGCGGCGCGGATGGTCGTGGTCGACTTCGACGGCATAGCAGTCCGACACGTCGGGGCCGCCCATCGTCATGGCCCATGCCACATTTCTGTTATGCGCTGCTACGGGAAGCACAAGGCCGTCCGCCGAAAACCCAGATAGCTCCAAGCTCCCGGCATGGAGGCGGAACTCAAACGCGCGGATCTCGCCTTGGAACGGAACATGCGAATCTTCCATGTGCATTACCACGCGATCCGCGGTTCTCCAAGGCATCAGCACCCACTCGTTGGATGCAACACTTAGACCTCCGGCATTTGGACTTCGGCGATTTTCTTCAGCTACCACTGCGCCGCCGCGAGAGCAGTCCTCGACACCATTCGCCTCGTTAACGCCCAGCAGAACCGAATTCATCTCAGCGAGCGGCAAGACTGGATCGAGCGGCGGAGCCCAGGCCGGCACTTCCCGAGGGTGATCCCGCATGTATTGTTGGACGCCCCCGATAAATTGCTGGTAGTCCCTGAGCAGCTGTGGCTCCAAATTCTTAATGCCCGCTTTAGCCCGCTCGAGCACCATCCATTGGCGCGCACGCAGATCAGAGGGAACAGCGCCTGCCCCGAAAACTGAGGCGGACTCTCCGCGGGCGGCAAGATATGTCCGAAGAAGGCCTGCTAGGCGATCTTCGGCCTGTGCGTATCCAAGGCCGTAGAAGGCGTCCTGTTCGCGGTCGGCGTAGAGGTGAGGCACGCCCCAGTCATCCCGGATCAATTCCACGGAATGGGGCGGTGGGGACCCAATGGCCTTGTCATTTGGGTCGGTCAAACCGGTATTTAAGGGGACGACGGCGAGCAGAAAAGTCCATGCGGATACATTTGTGACGCGCAAAGTCCCCTCCGGCGAGTCGTGTAGACCCGCTCACAACGTTGTTACAGGAGTAATACACGGCCAGGACATCGCTGGTTACAAGGCGATTTAACGGCGCTTGACTACGCGTGGCTGAGGCCTAGATTTGCGTGATAATTCGATAAATTCTAAAAAGAGCGGCCCATTCCGGCTGGCACTTAAGACAATGACTCGCGCTGAGTTGCCGTTGCAGCCGTGCGGTTTGACACGCGCGATTTACTTTTCGTCAAAACCTAATTGGAGCGGTCTCAGGAAACACATACTGGCCGTGGCCTTTGTCACCGTGGCAGCGCTGGTGCTGACCGACACGGCCGCGGGTCAGGCAACCGTGACTGGCAATGTCTAAAACGACGGCGACTGTACGAACACTTGGGTGGCAGTGGCGTGCTGACGAGCAATATCAATACGTCGAGTTCAACCAATTGCGCTAATGTCACAGTGATTACAACACTAGGTGTCGCGAACACAGCGTACGGTTACGACGCGCTGCTCGATAACACGGCAGGCTCCTTCAATGTTGGGATTGGTACGTTTGCAGCCAACAACAATCCAGTGGCGAGGCGAACATTGCCATCGGCTACGCAACGTTGGCCAACCCCACCAGTACCAGCTTCAACACCGCCGTTGGGCATGACGCGATGGAGTACGTCGGGACCATCAGCTCCCAAAAACGTCGCGATCGGGCGGTACGCGTTGGTAAACAACAATAACTACAGCAACATAGCCATCGGGAATGGGACTCTGTATACGAATACCACTGGGACCGCCAATACGGCTGACGGAACAGAGGCGTTGTACTTCAATACGACCGGGTATTACGACACAGTGTTTGGTTATTTTTCTCTTTAATTCCAACACGACCGGCCTGAATAACACCGCCAGCGGCTAGTTCGCGCTACATGGCAACACGACCGGCGACCGCAACAACGCCTTCGGCGAGGGCGCACTGCAGGCCAACACCACGGCCAATGACAACAACGCGATGGGCGTCAACGCGCTGACCGACAACACCACGGGCCGTTGAACAACGCCATGGGCAATTTCGCAATGTAATACAACACTACCGGCAGCAATAACAATGCGGTTGGCTACGGCGCGCTGTTGCATAACACCACCGGCTCCGATAACAGTGGCCAGGGCCATTTCTCGTTCGAGGGCAACACCACCGGCAATCTCAATATCGGCGTGGGCTACAAGGCCGGCTCGAGCTTGACCACCGGCAGCAATAACATTGACATTGGCAATGTGGGTGTCGCGATAACCGTCGGCATCGCTGCGCCCGCGATGAAGCGGGCGCAGCGGGGTACGTTGCCGGCTGCGGCCGGAAGACCGGCGAGAGCTCATGGGCGGCCGCCTGGCCGTCGAAACACCCGCGTTCCACCAGGACCCGGCAAGACATAACGCATTCTGATAACACCACCTGTCACTGGGCACTTGCGCCGCGCAACGCATTGCGTTTCCCTGCCGTGCTCCGCAGTCAACCCCTCAATTCGGCCTCCGTTTCCTAAATTAGGACCCGCTGCCAAGCCGGCTGGCGAAATCCGCCTGCCGCTGGTTACGGACGCGATTTTCGGGACACAGGCGCCGGAATCAGCCGGGGGCGCTCAGTAAAATTGCGCTGTCGTCGGTGTAGCCGCTGCCTGGGAGAGGGACTGGTTAATGTGCGCCGAGATCCGCCAACTCGGTTTGCAATCTGGCGCAGCCGTAGCCTGGTCCCGGCTGTGGCTGGCGGCATTGGCGGTCGTATTCCAACTCTTGTATGCGCTCCCGGCAAAGTCCGATGTTCTTTCGGTCGTCAATGCTGCGCGGCTGCATAGCTGCCCGGGCGGCGCAGGGCGGCCGCCACTTAAGGCCAATACCGCACTGAATGCAGCGGCGCTCGCGCTGGCCCGTGGCTTTAACCTCGACAATGCGACGTTGTCCGTCGGCTACCGGGCCTCAAAGGCCACTGCGGTGCACCTGACAGGCGCCGGTTCCGACCAGGCGATCGCTGCTATGTTGCTGGAGCACGAATGCCCAGCGTTGAGCGATGCCTCACTCAGCCAGCTCGGTGCCGTCCGTCGCGGCGCAGAACTATGGATTATCGTCGCGGCGCCTTTCGCCCCGCCGCGTCCGCAGGACGCCGACGCCGTCGGTCGGCGGGTGCTCGTCCTGGTTAATCAGGCGCGGCGCGATGGTCAGCGCTGCGGGACCCGCACTTTTGCTCCGGCCGCAGGTCTAACTCTGGAGGCGACACTAAGCGAGGTCGCGTTGCGACATTCCGAGGATATGGCGCGACTGAGCGAGCTGTCGCATGAAGGGCCCAACGGCAGTACGCCGGCGCAGCGCGTGCGCGCCGCCGGGTTTCAGCCGCGCGGCATCGTCGGCGAGAACGTCGCGGCCGGCGCGGTAAGCGCCGAAGAGGTGGTGCGCGGCTGGCTGGCCAGCCCGGAGCACTGCGAGAACCTGATGGATGGGCGGTTCTCGCAGATGGGCGTGGCCTATGCGGTCAATCTGGAGAGCTCATCGGCGATTTACTGGACACAGGTGCTCGCCAGCGCGCGCTGAGCCCGTTCATGGCTGCGCGGCGCCGTCGCCGCGTTGGCTTGCGCGGCGCGTGCGCGGTACGATGCATCAAGGTGATGGCTGACGCGATGAAGATTCACAAGGGCAAAATCAATAGCGTGGCATGGATCGGCGGCTGGCTGCTGTTGCAGGTCGGTGTCGCATCGGCTGTAGACGTCCCGACGATCAGTGCACCGGTGCCTGCGGCGACCGAGGAACCCACGCCTGAAGTGCAGGTACAGGCACCGGAGCCGCGCTATGTTGCGCCGACCCGGCGCGACCGGATCGGCCGCATCTGGGCGCCGGTCTTTATTAACGACAAGGGGCCGTTTCGGCTGGTTCTTGATACCGGCGCGTCCCGTTCCGGCGTTACGCGAGACGTCGCCCTGGCACTCGGAATCGCTCCCGATCCATCCGCGCAGGTGATGCTGCAGGGTGTCACCGGTTCGGCAGCAGTGCCGACCATTCCGGTGGAATCGGTGTTGGTCGGCGACCTGTTGGTGCACACGAGCAAACTGCCGATACTTACGGATGCGTTGGGAGGAGCCCAGGGAGTGCTCGGTACCGAAGGGTTGACGGACCGGCGCATTTATATCGATTTCCAGCACGATCTGATCCAGATCAACCGCTCCCACAACGAGCACGCGCCGGTGGGGTTTAAGACCGTTGAGCTGCGACCGTCCGATGAGCACCTGCTGGTGGTTGACGCCATGGTCGGCGGCGTGCGCTGCAAGGCGATCATTGACACCGGCGGGCAGGTTTCGATCGGCAACCTGGCGCTGCGCGATGCGCTGACGAGCCTGCGCTCGCGCCGCCATGAGACACGGGAGGAAATCGAGGGCGCCACCGCCGATGTGCAGGCGGCCGAGGGTTACCCGGCGCCGCCCATTAACTTAGGTGGCATCCAGATCGTCGGCGCGCACGTATCGTTCGGCGACATGCGCATATTTGAGCACTGGCACATGACCCGCGACCCGGTGATTCTAATCGGCATGGATTGCCTGGGGCTGCTCGATGTTCTGATTATTGATTACAAGCGGCGCGAATTGCAGATGGAGCTGCGCCAAAGCAGCAGCTGATCGGCGCGGCGCTCCAAAAGCGGCAGCCGCCTGCCCGGGCGGCGGATCAGGCCGCCCGTTCGAATCCGCCGATCGGAATCGGCAGCTGGTGCTCAGCGCCGGCGGCGGCCCAGTTCCACAACTTGAGCTCGCCCGCGTCATCTTCAATCAGCGCCGTGCAATTTTCCACCCAATCGCCGGTGTTGCAGTACGTCGTGCCATCGAGCTTGGCGATCTGCGGCCGGTGTATGTGGCCGCAAACGACGCCGCCGTAACCGCGGCGACGCGCCATGTGGGCGGCGGCCTGCTCAAAGCCGCGAACATACTGCATGGCGTTGCCGACCCTGGATTTGAGATAGCCGGCGAGCGACCAGTAGCGGTAGCCGAACAAGCCACGGATCGCATTGAAGTAGCGATTCAGGATGACCGTGAAGTCGTAGGCACTGGTGCCGAGCGCGGCGAGCCAGCGGCTGCAGCGCACGGCACCGTCAAACTCATCGCCGTGCAGCACCAGCAACTCGAGCCCGGTGGCGGTGATGTGCGTGTATTCCCGATGAATTTCCAGGTTGCCGAAGGTGAGGCCCGCGAATTCCCGCAAGTCGATATCGTGGTTGCCAGGTATGTAAATGATGCGCGTGTCGTGCTTGGCCTTGCCGAGGATCGTGCGCAGCACATTGTTGTGCAATTGCGGCCAGTAAAAGTTGCGGCGCATGGCCTGCACGTCGATGATGTCGCCGACCAAAAACAGCTGTTCGGGCTGGACCCGGTGCAGGAAATCGAGCAGCAGGTCGGCGCGGCATTCGCGCGTGCCCAGATGCAGATCCGACAGGAAGACGCTGCGCACGCGGGTGGCGACCGGCTTCGAGCTGCTCATAGCTTGCGTCCCTGCAGGTGTCCCAAGATGCGGCTAATTCTTGGTACCTGCCGTGACAGTCCCATGGCAGAATTGTTACTCTTAAGTTAAGTTTTTCATCAGCTTAGCCTGTCAAGTTCGTATGACGCTTTAGCCGGCAGGGCGCCGATCGCGCAAGGCAGGTCCTGGTCAGGCGCCCGTTTTTAGCCACCGTGGGTATCCTGCGGGCGCGCTGGCGGCCGGCGGGCGAACCGTGGCGGCGGCACGCCGGTCGTCTCCGCGCTAATGATCCGAGGCGATGGCCCAGGGCGCGGAAAGTTCATGAGTCGTGGCGCCAGGATTAAGGATGGAGCGAAAATACTTAAATGCCTGAACTACACAACCTCGCCTTTTGGCAGACGCGTGCTGCGCAACTTACGCCGCGCGGCGAAGCGCTCGTGGACGGTCGCCGGCTCGCAGCGCACTCCGGAGAAACCTTCAACTGCATCAGCCCGATAGACGGGCGCAAGCTCGCGGTCGTTGCTTCCTGTGACGCGGCGGATGTCGATCTGGCGGCGAGCGCCGCGCGGCGGGTGTTTGACCGTGGCGATTGGGCGCGGCAGCCGCCGGCGGCGCGCAAGCGGGTGCTGCTGCGTTTTGCGGAGCTGGTGGCGCAGAACACAGAAGAGCTGGCGCTGCTGGAAACGCTCGACATGGGCAAACCGATCCGGGACAGCCTGCGCATCGACGTGCCCGCGACGGTCCGGTGCCTGCGCTGGTATGCCGAGGCCATCGACAAGATTTACGGCGAAGTGGCGCCCACAGGTCCGGATACGCTGGCGACGATTACCCGCGAACCAATAGGAGTCGTCGGCGCCATCGTGCCGTGGAATTTTCCGATGGTCATGGCGGCCTGGAAGATCGCGCCGGTGCTCGCCGCCGGCAACAGCCTGATCCTCAAACCGTCCGAGAAATCGCCGCTGACCGCGTTGCGCCTCGGTGACCTGGCGCTGGAAGCGGGAATACCGCCCGGTGTTTTTAATGTGTTGCCCGGCTACGGACAGACCGCAGGTAAGGCGCTGGCGCTGCACATGGACGTCGACTGCGTAGCCTTCACCGGCTCAACGACGACCGGCCGAACGATTTTGCAGTACTCCGGTCAGTCCAACATGAAGCGGGTGTGGCTCGAATGCGGCGGCAAGTCGCCGAATATCGTCATGGCCGATTATCCGGATCTGCCGCGCGCCGCACAGGCTGCAGCCGAAGCCATTTTCTTCAACCAGGGCGAGATGTGTTCGGCCGGATCGCGGCTGCTGGTGCAGGAAAGCATCCGCCAGCCGATGCTCACCGAAATAGCGCGTGTGGCCAGAACCATGCAGCCTGGCGATCCGCTCGATCCGCAGACCCGGCTCGGGGCGCTTGTTGATGAACCGCAGACGCGGCGGGTACTCGAGTACATCGAGGCCGGCCGGACCGAAGGGGCCAAGCTGCTGCTTGGCGGGCGGCGCGTCGATGGGCGTCTGGGGGGCTGCTACGTGGAGCCGACAGTGTTCGATGCCGTGCGGCCGGCGATGCGCATTGCGCGCGAGGAAATTTTCGGCCCGGTGCTGGCCGCCATCAGTTTCACGGAGCTTGATGAAGCGATCCGTATCGGCAATGACGTGGTCTATGGCCTCGCCGCGGCGATCTGGACCCGGGACCTGAGCACGGCACATCGCACGGCGCGGGCGCTGCGAGCCGGCGTCGTGTATGTCAACTGCTATGACGCGGACGACATTACCGTGCCGTTTGGTGGCTACAAGCAATCCGGTATCGGCCGCGACAAGTCGCTCCATGCTTTTGACAAATACACGGAGATGAAGACGACCTGGATAGAACTGGCGTGAGCGATGCCATCTGCCAGTTTGTAGCTCCCGCGCCGCGGGGCCTGGCGGATCTGGTGGCGGCGGAAGTTCAGCACCTCGGCGCGGCCGAGGTGCGGCAATACACGACCAGCGTCGCGTTTCGTGGCCCGCTCGCCAGCGGCTACCGGGCGTGCCTGTGGTCGCGGACAGCGAGCCGTGTGCTGCTGCAATTGGCCGAATTCAACGCCGGCACCACCGACGCCTTCTACAACGAAGTGCGATCGATCGACTGGCTCGCGCACATCGATCCGGCTGGCACGATTGCCTGCGACTTTGACGGGCGCCATCCGAGCATCGAACATTCGCATTTTGGCGCGCAAAAGCTCAAGGACGGCATCTGCGACCGGTTGCGCGAGGCAAGCGGTGGGCGCCCCAGTGTCCGGCCGCTGCGGCCTGACGTACGCATTGTCGCCTACGCCAACGGCGCGCAGATCAAGATCATGCTGGATCTGGCCGGCGAGGGACTGCACCGCCGCGGCTACCGGCTGGAAGCTGGCGAGGCGCCGCTTCGCGAAAACCTGGCGGCCGGAATTCTGCTTCGCGCTGGCTGGCCCGATCAAGCGGCGAACGGCGCGCCGTTTCTCGATCCGCTGTGCGGTTCTGCGACGCTGGTGATCGAGGCAGCGATGATCGCGGCGGACCTCGCACCTGGCGCGCAGCGCGAATATTGGGGATTTTCAGGTTGGCGTGGCCACGACCGTGCGCTGTGGGCTGAGCTGCTGGCGCAGGCGCGGGCCCGGGCGCACAAGGACGCACCGAACCTGATACAGGGAACGGACGCCGACGCGGCGGTGTTGCGCCAGGCCGCCCGCAATGCCACGCGCGCGGGCGTCGATGCGCTGGTGCAGCTGGCGCAATGCCGGCTCAGCGATGCGCGGCCGCACGGCACTGCTCCGGGACTCGTGTGCACCAATCCGCCTTATGGCGAGCGCCTCGGCGATGTGGCCGGCGCCGAAAAGATCCATCAGGAACTCGGCGCGGTGTTGCGCGAGCATTTTGCCGGCTGGAAAGCGGCGATCCTGAGCGCAGCGCCGGAGGCCGCCAAGGCCTTGGCGCTGCGTACCTTTCGGACGCACGAGCTGTGGAATGGGGCCATTAAATGCCGTCTGCTGCGTGTCGATCTGGCGCGCCCTGGCGTGGCGCAACGCGCGGCAGTGGGCCTGCGGGTCGGCGACGCGGAGCTGGCGCAGAGTGCCGGCGCGCGCATGTTTGCCAATCGGCTGGCGAAAAACCGCAAGCGTCTCGGAACGCTTGCACGGCGCGAGCAGACCAGCTGCTTCCGACTCTACGACGCCGACATGCCCGAATATGCTTTCGCCATCGACCAGTACGTGGAAGCCGCGACCGATGCCGTCCACCTGCAGGTACAGGAATACCAGGCGCCGGCCGGCATTGATCCGGTCGCGGTGGCGCGGCGCCGTGCCGAAGCCTTTGCCGTTCTACCGCAAGTCACGGGTGCGGCGCCCGAGCGTATTCACGTCCGCACCCGCAGGCGACAAGGCCGCGCCGGGCAGTACCAACGCCTCGCGGGCGAGCGCCAGTTTGTGGTGGTGGCTGAAGGCGCCCATAAGTTCCGGGTTAACTTCAACGACTACCTGGACACCGGATTATTTCTGGATCATCGGCTGGTACGCCGCCGCCTGGGTGCGGCGGCAGCCGGCAAACGGTTTCTGAACCTTTTTTGCTATACCGCGAGCGCGACGGTCTACGCCGCAGCTGGAGGTGCCGAGCGCACCGTCAGCGTGGATCTTTCGGGCAATTACCTTGACTGGGCGCGGCAGAATCTGCGGCTCAACGATCTGGATGATAAGCGCCACGAGCTCATCAGCGCCGATTGCCGCGTGTGGTTGCCGGACGCCGCGGCGCGCGGCCTGCGTTTCGATCTGATTTTTCTTGATCCGCCAACGTTTTCCAATTCCAAGCGTATGGAAGGCGTGCTCGACATTCAGCGCGATCACGAGGCGCTGATTGCCGGCTGCATGACGCTGCTTGCGAGCGGCGGATTGC
Organism: Steroidobacteraceae bacterium; assembly: GCA_036390615.1. Lineage (GTDB taxonomy): Bacteria > Pseudomonadota > Gammaproteobacteria > Steroidobacterales > Steroidobacteraceae > FEN-1191. The sequence continues at coordinate 15,469 of DASWBL010000019.1, forward strand.
TGATCTTTTCCACCAATGCGCAGCGCTTTCGTCTGGCTGACGAGCTGGCGGCACGCTGGGATGTGAAAGATATTTCCGCCGCCACTATCGCTTTTGATTTCAAGCGCAACGCGCGCATCCACCGTTGCTTTGAAATCCGCGCTCGCTGAGCGCGACCGCAGCGCCCGCCTACTTACTGTCCTGTTCGGCCTGGTCGCGCTGCTTAGCAGCGGCCTGTTGCGCCTGGTCAAGCTGCTGGCGCATGGCCGCTTCGGTTTGCTGCGCGTCGCGTGCCGCCTGTGCGCTCGCTTCAGCGCCGGCCGCGCCGGTGACGGCCGTATCCGCCAGTCCGCAGCCGGCCAGGGTGAGAGATAAGGTTAAGGTCAGCAAAGAGCGGAGCATGCTACCTCCGGCCAATCCGGCGACCGATCTGCCTGTGGCCTCCATCGTCGCAATCGTAGCGCCAGGCGCGCGGCCGATGTGGGGGCCGGCTCGCAGATTTGGGCCTGGTTTCCGCCTGTCCGCCCGGGTACTCATGCGCGCCGAACAACCGGCAACCGGCACGGATGGACTTTACTTAATGCATTTGACGCGCCGTTTCAACGGAAGCGTCGGGCCGGCTGGCGAGGGGATTCGGCGTCAAGATCCAAGAGATAAAAAATTTATATTAAACAATAAGTTATATGCTCAATAGGGAGCCTAAAATAATGTCATTTATTGGTCATTCGGCCGGGACGATCCCCTATGCCCTATGGTCTAATGTAAAAAATCGAATTCGATGAGGCGGGCATCGGCCGACCCCTATCGCGGGTCCCGAGGCGCGCCCCAGTGCCGGAGTTTTGCTCGCCATGTCGTCACAGCGCCCATTAATCGGGATACCCGCGGATCGGCGGACTCTCGGCCCGCAGCCTTACCATTTGGTGGGCGAAAAGTATCTGACCGCGGTTCTCGACGCAGCGGGCGGCATACCGGTCATTGTTCCAGCCCTGGGCCGGGAGCTTGCGCTCGATGATCTGCTGGAGTCGCTCCATGGGCTGCTGTTCATGGGCAGTCCCTCGAATGTCGAGCCTCATCACTACCAGGGTGAGCCGAGCGAGGCGGGTACGCTGCACGACCCGCACCGCGACGATACGACGCTGCAGCTGATTCCAAAGGCGGTCGCAGCCGGCGTGCCGGTACTCGGCATTTGCCGCGGCTTCCAGGAAATGAACGTGGCCTTTGGCGGGACCTTGCACCAGCGGCTGCACGCCGTGCCGGGGCTGCTGGATCACCGTGAACCGGCCGAGCTGCCTTTTGGCGATCAGTACGAGCCGGCGCACGCGGTTCGTATTGAACCCGGTGGGCTGCTGCATCGCATTGCCGGCGGCGCGGAACAGATCAGCGTGAATTCGCTGCACGGGCAGGGAGTCCGCGAACTGGGCCGGGGGCTGACGGTGGAGGCGCGCGCACCGGATGGTGTCATTGAAGCCTTCAGTGTCGAGAGGGCTCCCAGCTTTGCGCTAGCGGTGCAGTGGCATCCGGAATGGCAGGTCATGAAAAACCCGGTTCACCGGGCGTTATTTGCACAATTTGGTGCAGCCTGCCGCGAACGAATGAACGGACTCAGGTGATGTATGGCGAATGAAATTCAGCAGTTTTTGCGCGATCACGGTATCTCGGAAGTCGAGGCGATCATTCCGGACATGGCCGGCATTGCGCGCGGCAAGGTCATGCCGGCGGAAAAGTTTGCCGAGGATGCGGGCATGCGTCTGCCGGAGAGCATCTTTTTGCAGACCGTGACGGGCGATTACCCGGTCGATACCAGCGAGGCGATGAGCCCGGCGGAGATCGACATCGTGCTCAAGGCCGACCCGAAGACCGTGCGCGTGGTGCCGTGGGCCGCCGAGCCCACGGCCCAGGTCATTCACGACTGTTTTTATTCGGACGGTCGTCGCGTGTCGATGGCGCCGCGCCAGGTGTTGCAGCACGTGCTGGAGCTTTATGCGCAACGCGGCTGGGAGCCAGTAATTGCTCCGGAGCTGGAGTTCTACCTGGTCGAGCCGAACATTGACGCCGATTACCAGCTCAAGCCGCCGATCGGTCGCTCCGGGCGCGCCGAGCCGGGACGGCAGTCCTACAGCATTGCCGCGGTCAATGAGTTCGATCCGCTGTTTGACGATCTGTATGCCTTCTGCGAGGCGCAGGACATCGAAATCGATACGCTGATCCACGAGGACGGGCCGGCGCAGATGGAGATCAATCTGATCCACGGTGATCCCCTGGATCTCGCCGACCAGGCGTTCCTGTTCAAGCGCACGGCGCGCGAGGCTGCGCTGCGCCATAAAATGTACGCGACCTTCATGGCCAAGCCGCACGCCAAGGAACCGGGCAGCGCGATGCACATCCACCAGAGCATCGTCGACAAGAAAGGCGGCAAGAACGTATTCAGCAATGCCGACGGCTCGCCGTCGCCGCTGTTTTTCTCGCACATTGCCGGTCTGCAGCGCTACCTGCCTGCGGCAATGTCGCTGCTCTCGCCCAACGTGAATTCCTACCGCCGCATACAGCGCTACCAGGTCGCGCCGATCAACGTGCAATGGGGCTACGACAACCGCACCGCGGGGCTGCGGGTCCCGGTGTCGCCGCCCGAAGCGCGCCGCGTCGAAAACCGCCTGGCCGGAGCTGACGCCAATCCGTACCTGGCAATTGCCGCGTCACTTGCCTGCGGCTACCTCGGCATGGTCGAGGGCCTGCAGCCGACCGAACCGGTCAGCGGCAGCGCCCATGACATGCCGTTCGCGCTGCCGCGCTCGCTGGATGAAGCTCTGACGCGGCTCAGAGACTGCGAGCCGCTGGTGCGGCTGCTGGGTGAGCCGTTCATCGCGGCCTACACGATCGTCAAGCAGGCCGAGTACGAGGTGTTCTTGCAGGTGATCAGCTCCTGGGAGCGCGAGCATCTGCTGCTTAATGTTTAGGCGCCGGGCCGGGCGGCGCTTCCCGGCCGCGGATCGGGGCTGGTATATATAGGAGCAGGCGGGCATCGCTCGGGTAGGCTGGGCGCAGATTGCATCGCTGGCAAAAAGGAATCTGAACCGAATGCACAAGAGGGGAGGTTGGCTGCTGGCAGCCGTGCTCGGCGGCCTGCTGGCCGGTTGCGGAGGCAAGGCCGAAGCGCCGTCTGCGACTGCGCCCGCTAAGCCCGGCGTGGCGATGGACGAGGAGCGGGTCCTCAATATCTACAACTGGACCGACTACATTGTCCCCGACATTTTAAGCGGCTTTGAAAATGAGTACGGCATCAAGATCAACTACGATGTCTTCGATTCCAATGAAGTCGTGGAAACCAAATTGCTCGCCGGCAACACCGGCTACGACATCGTGGTGCCGTCGGCCTCCTTCATGCAGCGACAAATCACGGCCGGCGCATTTCAGAAGCTCGACAAATCCCTGCTCAGCAATCTGGGCAACTTAGATCCGGAGATTTCACGGCAGGTCGCCGCCAACGACCCGGGCAACCAGTACGGCGTCAACTACTTCTGGGGCACCGACGGCGTAGGTTACAACGCCGCGGTGATCAAGCAGATCATGCCCGATGCCCCGGTAGACAGCTTGCGCATGTTTTACGACCCTAACGTGGTCAAGAATTTCCAGAAATGCGGCGTCACGATTCTGGATGCGCCGGATGAGGTGGTCGGCACGGTATTGATCTACCTGGGTCGCAACCCGGACAGCGAGTCCACGGAGGACCTGAAGGCCGCGGAGAAAGTACTGCTGTCGATCCGGCCCTACATCCGCTACATCAATTCGTCCAAATACATCGAGGATCTGGCCAACGGTGAAATCTGTTTGTCGCTCGGCTGGAGCGGCGATGTCAGCCAGGCCAAGGCACGGGCGCGCGAGGCGGGCAAGGATCTGGATATCCGTTACAGCATCCCGAAGGAAGGCTCCATCACCTTCTACGACACGATGGTGATACCGATCGATGCGCCGCATCCGAAGAACGCGCACCTGTTCATCAATTACATGATGCGCCCGGAGAATGCCGCGAGAAATTCCTCGATGATTCGTTACGCAACCGGTAATTCGGCGGCCTACAAGTTGATCGACCCGAAGGTCTACAACGATCCCAATATTTTCCCACCGGCCGAGATGATGTCTCATCTCCATCCAAACGTGGCACGCAGCCAGACCTTTACACGCGAGCTGAACCGTACCTGGACGCGGTTCAAGACCGGCCAATGAGCTCACGGCTTTGCAGGGTCGCGTGGTTCGGGGCCGGTACCGGCAGCGGACCTGGCGTATGACCGAGCAGCTGCAGGATGGGCGCGAACCCTGGAACGATCCGCACGCCAAGCCGTACGTCACCATACAAGGCGTGACCAAGCGCTTCGGCGATGTCGCGGCGGTCAACAACGTCTCGATCCAGATCTATCGCGGTGAGATCTTCTGCCTGCTCGGCGGCTCAGGCTGCGGCAAGACGACATGGTTGCGGATGCTGGCCGGATTTGAGCGGCCGACCTCCGGAGAGCTGTTCATCGATGGCCAGCCGATGGCGGGCATTGCCGCCTATGAGCGGGCCGTCAACATGATGTTCCAGTCCTATGCGTTGTTTCCGCATATGACCGT
>DASWBL010000020.1:0-4864 GCA_036390615.1 Steroidobacteraceae bacterium
TGCGTCATTCTCAGGCAGCTGTTTGGCAGTGCCATCCGATTGGTTCCAGAGCCGGGCGGCGGCCTCATGGCTCACTGGAACCTGAACACCGCTGCACTTTTACAGGGTGTAGGGACAGCTGGTAGCGGGGGTAGGATTTGAACCTACGACCTTCGGGTTATGAGCCCGACGAGCTGCCAGACTGCTCCACCCCGCACCGGTAGGGGCCGCAATATACACCAGAAACCAATCGCTCGCGCAAGCAAACGCGTGGCCTTCCTTGGGCCCTCGGATTAATGAATCTGCGGCGCGCAGCGCCGGTGCGGAATACCTCAGTTGATGACACTCGAGCACAGGGCAAATAGAGCGTTTGGAAACAGCCCTATTCCAACTATTGCCAGTGTATTGAGCGTCAGCGCCCAGCGCGCCGCGCCGGCCGGCTCGGTGGAGCGGGCGTCGGTTCCGCTATCGAAGTACATGAACCAGATAACCCGCAGATAGTAGTAGGCGCCTACGACGGAGACCAGAACCGCCAGCACGGCCAGCCAGACGAGATCCGCATTAAGCAGCGCCTGAATGATCCACAATTTGGCCCAAAAGCCGACAAACGGCGGAATGCCGGCGGTCGAGAGCATCAGCACTAGCATCAGCAACGCGAGCAAAGGGTCACGCGCTGCCAGGCCTTTGTAGTCGGCAAGCGAGTCGGCTTCACCCTGTGTGCGCACGGCGAGCAGCACTACGCCAAATGAGCCGAGCGTCGTCAGCACATAGACCAACGTGTAGCTCAACGCCGCGCGGTAACCGGCCGGATCAGCGGCCACAAAGCCAAACAGCGTGAAGCCAACGTTGGCAATGGCCGAATACGCCAGCAGCCGCTTCATATTGGTCTGAGCAATCGCCACCACATTTCCCAATACGACCGACAGCACCGCGATTGCCAGCAGCATTTGCGACCATACCAGCGTCTCATGCGCCAGGCCGTGGGCGAGTAGCCGATACGCCAACGCAAAGGAGCCAATTTTCGGTGCCGTGGCAACAAACAACGTCACGCTGGTAGGCGCGCCCTCGTATACATCCGGCACCCACATGTGAAACGGAACCGCGCCAAATTTGAATGCCACTGCGACCACGATGAAGGCAAGGCCAATTGCATAGCCGGCGCCAGCGCCGCTCGCCGCCACCGCGAGCCGATCCAGGTCGAGCGTCCCGGTCAATCCGTAAAGCATTGACATGCCGTACAGCAGCACGCCTGAAGCAATGGCGCCGAGCACGAAGTACTTGATAGCGGCTTCCGCAGCAATGCCTGAGTCGCGGTCGAAGGCCACCATCGCGTAGAGCGACAGCGACAGCAGCTCGATGCCAAGATAAACGGTCAACAGGTTGTTGGCAGAGATCAGCACGCAGATTCCAAGCAGCGTGGTCAGCGCCAGTACATAGTATTCCCCACCGCCGATACCGCGCCGCTGCAGATAGCCCTGCGAATAAAACAGGCCGAATCCAACGCTGACCATCGCGGCGAGTTTCAGCAACGTCGCGAGCGGATCGGCCACGTACAATCCGTTGAACAGCACGGTGCGGTGCGTGACCATGCTCATGGTGAGCGTAAGCCAGGCACAGACGGCCAGCGCGATAAGCGTCAGTGCAGCGGTCAGCCCGCGCCGGCTCTGGCCCACAAAAACGTCGAGCAGCAGAATCACGCAAGCGCTTGCAGCTAGAGCAATTTCCGGCAATGCCGGTCGCATCGAAGCCAAGGTCAGTGCGTATTCAGTCATGATTCAGATCACAGGTATCTTGCTGACGCTCAGCTGCAGCAACAGGTGATGCACCGAGGATTCCATGACTTGCACCAGCGGCGCTGGCCAAATGCCGATCAACAGAACGGCCGCGGCCAGCATCCCCAGCGCCAGGAACTCGCGCGGATTCAAGTCGGCCATCCCGGCCACCTTTGCGTTGGCGATGGGGCCGAAGATCACGCGCTTGATGAGCCACAGGGTGTAGGCGGCCCCTAGCACCAGCGTCGTTCCGGCCAGCACCGCAACCCAGAAATTGGCGCGGAAGGCGGCCAGGATCACCAGGAACTCGCCAACGAACCCTGAGGTGCCCGGCAGGCCGGCGTTAGCCAGGCCGAAGAACACCATGAAGGCACCGAAGATGGGCATGACGTTTATGACGCCGCCGTAAGCGCTGATCTCGCGGCTGTGCAGCCGGTCGTACATGACGCCGATGCAAAGGAACAGAGCGCCGGAAATCAGGCCGTGGGATACCATCTGGATCATCGCGCCATCGAGGCCATTGCCAGCCCCCAAGTAGTTGCCGCTATTGACCCGAATCTGGAACGCGACAAAGGCGCCGAGCGTCACGAATCCCATGTGCGCAATCGAGGAGTAGGCGACGAGTTTTTTCATATCCTGCTGCATCAGCGCGACAAAGCCGATGTACACTACCGCGGTGAGCGACAGCGCGATGATCAGCCAATCAAACTCGCGGCAGGCGTCCGGTGCAATCGGCAAGCTGAATCGCAGCAGCCCGTAACCACCCATCTTCAGCATGATGGCGGCCAGGATTACCGAACCGCCCGTCGGTGCCTCCACGTGCGCATCGGGCAGCCACGTGTGCACCGGCCACATCGGCACTTTGACCGCAAAAGCTAGCAGGAACGCGAAGAATATCCAGCGTTGCTCGGCCAGTGTCAGCGGCAGTGCCTGGAAGGCGGCGAGGCTGTAGCTGCCGGATTTCAGGTACAGGTAAATCAGCGCCACCAGCATGAGCACCGACCCAAGGAACGTGTAAAGGAAGAACTTGACGGTAGCGTAAATGCGTCGCGGCCCGCCCCAGATGCCGATGATAAGGAACATCGGTACCAGCATGGCTTCCCAGAAGAAATAGAACAGCAGGGAATCAAGCGATGCGAATACGCCAATCATCAGCCCTTCGAGGATCAGGAAGGCGGCGTAATACTGAGCCACGCGCTTTTCGATCACGGACCATCCGGTGATGATGACCGGTACGGTCATGAAGGCCGTCAGCACGATCAGCGGCAGCGAGATGCCATCGATCCCCAGGTAATACTCGGCGTGAAACTGCGGGATCCAAGGCATCCGCTCGACGAACTGGTAGGCGGCCCCGGCCCGGTCAAAGTGTTGCCACAAGGGCACGGTCAGGCCAAGGGTCACCAGCGAGGTCAGCAGCGCCAGCCACCGGACCGCGGACTGCCGCCCTTCCCCCAGCATCAGGGTAAGCATGCCGCCGCCGATCGGCACCCAGACCAAAAGTGAAAGCCACCCGGAACGCATGATTTCTTATTAAGGTCCTTATCAGGTCCGGATCAGGAACCAGCCAAGCAGCAACACCAGGCCAGTTATCAGCCAAAACGCATAGCTATAGAGGTAGCCGCTTTGCAGCTGGCGCGCCACGCCAGCAAACCAGCCTACTGACTGCGCCGAACCGTTGACCATCGCGCCGTCGATCAGGCCTTGATCGGCACCGCGCCACAGCACCGTGCCCAGCCCGCGGGCAAGTACCGCGACGACATTCTCATTGAACCAGTCAAAGTAGTATTTGTTGACCAGCAGCCGGTAAATACCACTGAAGCGCTTGATCAAGTTGTCGGCAAGTTCTGGCCGCCGCAGCACAAAGTAATAGGCGGTCAGGACGCCGCCAATCGCAAGATAAAGCGGCAACCCCAGCACGGCTCGCGCGGCGAAGCCCAACGGACCGGGAAATTCCTGGCCAAGCTCGGCCACCACGTTGTTTTCCGTCAGCACTTTGATCGATCCGCCAAAGAAGCCACCAAACAGCACCGGCCCGACGGTCAAAAAGCCAATCAGCAGTGACGGTATTGCCAGCGCCACCAACGGGCCTTTCATGCTCCATCCAACGTCGTGAAAATGCTCCTTGGCATGGTGATCGAGCCGTTCCGCGCCGTGAAAGGTCATGAAGATCATCCGGAACGTATACAAGGCCGTAAAAAACACCCCGATCAGCACACAGAAATACGCATAGCGCGCGCCGGCGCGGTGCGAGGCGTGTACCGCCTCGATCAGCAGGTCCTTGGAGTAAAAACCCGAGAACAATGGCGTTCCGATCAGCGCCAGGGCCCCGATCATCATGGTCCAGTAGGTGACCGGCATGCGCGTGCGCAGGCCGCCCATCTTGCGCATGTCCTGCTCGTGATGCATGGCGATGATGACGGCGCCGGCCGCGAGGAACAGCAGCGCCTTGAAAAACGCGTGTGTCATCAGGTGGAAAATCGCGACGCTGTAGGCCGACACGCCGAGCGCTACCGTCATGTACCCAAGCTGCGATAGCGTCGAGTAGGCAATGACGCGCTTGATGTCGTTGTTGACCACGCCGAGAAATCCCATGAACAGCGCCGTGGTCGCCCCGATGACCATCACGAACGACAGCGCGGCATCCGAGTATTCAAACAGCGGCGACATGCGCGCGACCATGAAGATGCCCGCCGTGACCATGGTGGCCGCATGGATCAGGGCCGAAATCGGCGTTGGGCCTTCCATCGAATCGGGCAGCCACACGTGCAGCGGCACCTGCGCCGACTTGCCCATCGCGCCGATAAAAAGGCCGATGCAGATCACGGTCAGCGCCGGCCACTGCGTGTGCGCGCTAACCTGCACGGTCCGTTCGAGCAGGTGCGGCGCTGCGATGAAGGCATTCTGATAATCGAGGGAGCCCGTAAAATACAGGATGGCCGCGATGCCGATCAGGAAGCCGAAATCCCCGATCCGGTTGACGATGAATGCCTTGAGATTGGCGAAGATCGCGCTCGGTCGCGTGTACCAGAAGCCGATCAGCAAGTAGGAGACCACGCCTACGGCTTCCCAGCCGAAGAACAGCTGCAGAAAATTGTTGGCCATCACCAGCATCA
>DASWBL010000021.1:0-2094 GCA_036390615.1 Steroidobacteraceae bacterium
TGGAACGCCCGGTAGTGCCGGAGGTGTAAAGGATCGCCGCGAGGTCCCCGCGCTCGCGCGCCACGTCGGCAAATTCGATAGCCTGCGTCCCGGCCGCCGCCGCGAGCGTGCCCGAACGCCCGTCGGCGCCGAGCGTATGAACGCCGCGGACGCCGAGGCCTCTGGCGAGCGGCGCAAGCCCATCGGCCGCGGCTGGGTCACACACGAGCAGCGCCGGCCGGGCGTCACCAATGAAAAATTCGAGCTCCGCCAGCGTGTAGGCGGTATTCAGCGGCAGATATACGGCCCCAGCCCTCAGCACCGCCAAATACAGCACGACCGCGGTCGCGCTTTTCTCGACCTGCACCGCGACCCGATCGCCGGGCACGATACCCTCGGCGCGCAGCAGGTTGGCGAGCTGGGCCGACCAGCGCAGCAATTCCCCGTAGGTTAGGGCGGCGCCGTCGGGCAGGCGCAGAAAGACGCGCTGCGGCTCGCGGGCGCCGATCTGCAGTTGCGTAAAGACCTGAAAGTCGCCACTCACGCTATCGAAGCTTACACGGACGTCGCCGAGCCCGCAGGATCCAGCCGGCGCGCCGCCGGCAAATTCAGTCGATCAGCCAGTCTATGGCGCTATTGCGATACAACGTGCCCATCTGCATCAGCAGCATTTTATCGGGCTGCAAGATATACAGGATCGCCGGGCCGCCGACGGTTCCGGAAACCGCTGCTGTACCATAAGCGCGTCCGGTGCTGCCATCGATACCAAAGCTACCGCTGCCGTACGTCGTGGCGAACAGGCCGCCGGTCAGCGTCACATTGGGTAGCAGCAGCAGGGGTCCGGAAGAAGTCGGGAACTGCGAATTTTCCACAAAGCTGCCAAAGACGCTTCCGGTAAACGGTCCAGGCATCTGTGCCTCGATTGTGCCGGCGCTGCCCGCAGGGCCGCCATTCTCAATCACGTAGCCCTGGCCGACACCGCTCAGGTACAAGACAAAGTTGCGCTGTACGGGCTGCGTACTGGTGCTTGCGTCAAGAAACGTCAGTGTGACGCGGCCATTGGGCGCCACGCTGTAATGCGCGCCGTTTGCCGGCTGGTAGGCAAGTATGTCAAGGGCCTGATTGCCGGCATCCTCAAGTAGCGAGGCCGTACCATCGGTCGTCGAGCCAGCCACCAATCCCGGAGATGATAGCCGGATGAGAGAATCTGCCGCGGTCGGCAATACCGTGCCTTCGGCTCCCCACAGGCTCATGATCGAGCCGACTGGTGGGGACGTGAACGGCGTCGGCGGAATCAGCGACGTGTTGTCAAAAGTGCCAGTCTGCCGGGTCATGTAGCCAGCCAGCCGCGGCGCACTGGCCGTTGTATCGGCATCAATCACGATAAGATTATTGGCATCGACCACGTAGTAGGTCAGTATGAATTTCTGGGTGCCGGCATTAACCGTGAGTGTGCCGCGCCCGAGCGTCGCATCCGGTCCGAGCATCTGGCCAGTGGCCGGGGCCTGTACCAGTGCCGCAGTGCCGTCGTTGGAGTCGACGGTGCTGCCCGCCAAAATCGCGCCAGTGGGGCCGATGCTCAGCTCACCGACGACTCCCATGTGATTGCCGGTAGCGGCATCATCGCCGAGCAGGCCGAAGGCGAAATTGCCCGCCAGCACTGCCTGATTGAACGCAGTCGGATCCTGTAGTCGCAATTCGCCCGTACCCGCCTCGTTCAGGCCGCCATTGACCAGCGACATCCGGCCCAGCGCGAGCGCGCCTCCGGCGCCCTGATTACCAGTCATGGAAAAGTCGTACTCGGGATCGTTCAGCGCGCCGAGGGCATCGAGGATGCCGCTGTTCGTCAGGCGTAATCGGCAGGTGCCGTTGACCTGGTCGGTGGAAGTGCGGGTCGCAGACAGTTTGCTATCTACCGTGCCGGTGACTGCACCCGTGGCACTCGAGAAATTGAGGCTGCCGGCCCGCACTGCGGTCGTGCCGTCGTCGTTGCCGATCTCGAGCATTACGTACTGGCCGTTCAGGATGCAGAGCACGTCGGGGTTGACCGTCAGGCTGAAGGTCTGGGAGGCCGTGCGCGCCAGCGAATCTTCAACAGGTAGCGTAAAGGAGTAG
>DASWBL010000022.1:0-4688 GCA_036390615.1 Steroidobacteraceae bacterium
CCTGGCGAGCGTATCGGTATTTGTTGAATCGGCGATCGGCAAGCCGGCCGCTGGCGGCGCGGGCGCGGCGACGCTGGCGGTGACCCGTATCGGCTCGACCTCGGCCGTGTCGACCACGGTTCTGGGCCATCGGGTCACGGCCATCGGCGAGGTGCCGCCCGAGACGGTGCGGGCCATCGCCGGCTCCCTCCGTGAGGGCGCCGAACCCGTCGGTCGCGGGCTGCCAGACATGGGCCCGGTCGCCCCGCGTCCGGGGCCAACGGCCGGCCGTAATCTTCCGCATCCGTGAGTGCTGATCCGCCGGCGGCGGAACTCGTGGTGCTGGTGCGCGAGCACTGCCACCTGTGCGAGGAACTGCTCGCCGAGCTGCGAGAGTTCGGGCAAAGCTGCGCGCTGCCGCCGGTGAAAGTGCTGGAGGTTGATTCAGACCCGGTGCTGGCGCGCCGCTTCGGGCTCAAGATTCCGGTGCTGCTGCTCGACGGGACGCCGGTCTGCGCGCACCGCTTTGACGGCGCGGAATTACGGCGGTTATTGAGGCTATAATCCGCGCGCCCCGGCGCCGGGGAAGCCGGGTGTCCCCTTTGATGCAACGCATACGCAACTTCTCCATCATCGCCCATGTGGATCACGGCAAGTCGACGCTCGCCGACCGGCTGATCCAGCTTTGCGGCGGCCTCGCGGAGCGCGAGATGCAGGCTCAGGTGCTCGATTCGATGGAGCTCGAGCGCGAACGCGGCATCACCATCAAGGCCCAGAGCGTGACGCTCAACTACCGGGCCACCGACGGCCAGTCCTACCAGCTGAACCTGATCGACACGCCCGGCCACGTCGACTTTTCCTACGAAGTGTCGCGCAGCCTCGCCGCCTGCGACGGCGCGCTGCTGGTGGTGGATGCCTCGCAGGGCGTGGAGGCGCAGAGCGTCGCCAACTGCTACACCGCGACCGAGCAGGGGCTCGAAGTACTGCCGGTGATCAACAAGATCGATCTGCCTTCGGCCGATGTCGACAAGGTGATCCGCGAGATCGAGGAGATCATCGGCATCGATGCCAAGGACGCGGTGCGCGTCAGCGCCAAGACCGGCGAGGGCGTGCCCGAACTGCTCGAGGCGATCATCCGCCGCATTCCGCCGCCGCGCGGCGATCCGGCGGCGCCGCTGCAGGCGCTGATCATCGATTCGTGGTTTGACAATTACCTTGGCGTGATTTCGCTGGTGCGGGTGGTCAACGGCACGCTGCGCACCGGTGAAAAGATTCGCATGATGTCGATCGGCCGCGCGCAGACCGTGGACCGGCTTGGCCGCTTCACGCCCAAGGCCGTGGCGCTCGCCGAGCTCGCCGCCGGCGAGGTCGGCTTCGTGGTCGCCGGCGTCAAGGAAATCGACGGCGCCCCGGTCGGCGATACGATCACGCACGATGTGCGCGGCAGCGGCGCGCCGCTGCCTGGCTTCAAGCAGGTGCAGCCACGGGTCTTCGCCGGGATGTTTCCGATCAACTCGGAGGACTACGAGAATTTTCGCGATGCACTCGCGAAGCTTAAGCTCAACGATTCGGCGCTGCACTACGAACCGGAAGTCTCCGTCGCCTTAGGGTTCGGCTTTCGCTGCGGATTTCTGGGGCTGCTGCACATGGACATCGTGCAGGAGCGGCTCGAGCGCGAGTACCAGCTGCAGCTGATCACCAGCGCGCCGACCGTGATCTATGAAGTGGCGCGCGTCGACGGCACGATCGTGCACATCGACAGTCCGGCAAAGCTCCCGCCGGTGACCGAGATCGCCGAGATCCGCGAGCCGATCATCACCGCCAATATTCTAGTGCCGCCGGACTACGTCGGCGGCGTGCTCGGCCTGTGCGAGGAGAAGCGCGGCGTGCAGCGTAAACTCCAGTACGTCGCCACGCAGGTGGCGATCCAGTACGACCTGCCGCTCGCCGAAGTAGTGCTCGATTTCTTTGACCGGCTCAAATCCGCCAGTCGCGGCTACGCCTCCTTTGACTACGAATTCAACCACTTTGAGACGGCGCCGCTGGTCAAGCTCGATATCCTGATCAACGGCGACAAGGTCGACGCGCTGGCGCTGATCGTGCACCGTGACAGCGCCTACCAGCGTGGCCGTGAGCTGGTGGACAAGATGCAGGAGCTGATCCCGCGGCAGATGTTCGAGGTCGCGGTGCAGGCGGCCATTGGTTCGCACGTCATTGCCCGCGCCACGGTCAAGGCACTGCGTAAAAACGTCCTGGCCAAATGTTATGGTGGCGATATTACCCGCAAGCGCAAGCTCCTGGAAAAGCAGAAAGAAGGCAAAAAGCGTATGAAGCAGGTCGGATCGGTGGAAATTCCGCAGGAAGCATTCCTCGCGGTGCTGCGGGTCGGGCGCAAATGAGCGCCGTGACGCTGAAGCGGCGAGGCTTGGCATCATGACGCTGGCGCAATGGCTGGCGCTGCTGACCTGGATCGCGCTGCCGGCGACGGTCGTAGCGGTCATCGACGACTGGTTCCTGCGCCCGCGGCGCCAGCTCGCGGCGCTGCCCAACGCGGCGCACGATCCGCCGCTGATGGGCGCCCTGTATGTGGCCGAGCCGCTGCTGGTGCTGGCCGCGATATTGAACCTGCTGATGTCCGAGCGGCTCGATTTCAGCCTGGTGCTGGTGCTGGTGGTCGCGGCCTCGGGGCTCATTTACCTGCTCGATCGGCTGGTGTTCGCGCCGCTCCGGGCCCGCGCCGCGAAGCTGCGCGGCCAGCCCGAGGCGGCGGTGCCATTGCCGGTGACGGTCGATTACGCACGGAGCTTTCTGCCGGTGGCCGCGCTGGTGCTGGTGATCCGCGCCTTTATCTTCGAGCCATTTAGGATTCCCTCCGATTCGATGATGCCGACGCTGCTGGATGGGGATTTCATCATCGTCAACAAATACGCCTATGGCCTGCGTCTGCCGGTACTCGGCACGCAGCTGGTGGCGGTCGGCGAGCCGCAGCGCGGCGACGTCGTGGTGTTCCGCTACCCGCCGGACCCGGGCATCAATTACATCAAGCGGCTGGTCGGGCTGCCCGGCGACACGGTGCGCGTCCATGACGATCAGCTGATCGTCAATGGCCAGACCGTTCCGATGCATTACGACAGCCGCTATGTCGATCCGGAAGGCTGTTACGCCAATATGCGCGAGTCGACGGAAGTGTTGGGCGGCCACCGGCACCAAACGCTCTCCTGTCTGTCGCCGCAGTATCTGGCCGTGCCGCCGGTGGCCAGCTGCAAGCGCCACATTGACCGCAGCTACCTGTGCGATGAGCGCGCGGGGAGCGAATACCCCGATAGCGGCGATACCGGGGACATTGTCGTACCGGCGGGTCATTACCTGATGATTGGCGATAATCGCGATAACAGCGCTGACAGCCGGGTGTGGGGTTTCGTGCCGGAAGCGAATTTGGTCGGCAAGGCGACCCGAATCTGGTTCAATTGGGACTGGAAGGGCTGGGATTGGGGGCGCGCCGGCGGCCCGTTGGGCTGGCACCGGATCGGCCAGAAGATAGACTGATCGGACAAGGCATTGCGGAGGAACGCGATGATGCGCAAGCAGCAGGGAATAACGTTCATTGGCTGGTTGGTACTGCTCGTGCCGCTGGCGATCCTGGTGTATTCAGGTATCCGCCTGGCGCCCATCTATATGAATTACTACCGCGTAGCGCAGGCGCTCACGCAAGTGGCAGCCGATGCGCGCGGCGGACAGGTCAATCCGCAGGCCGTAAAAACGGCGCTGGAGAAGCGCTTTGATATCGAGAGCATCGAGCGGCCGAACGCGAAGGAAGTCGAGATCCGGCGCGAAGGCGAGGGCTGGGTGGCCGAGGTTCAGTACGACGAGACCGTGCCGATGATGGGCAACATCTCGCTGCTGGTACAGTTTGATAAGCAGGTGGCGCTGCAATAACGCGCTCACCGGCGCCGGGTGGTTGATGAGTTCGGCCGAGCAGTTCACCGCCTGGATGCGCGATCGGCTTGGCTACGAGCCGCGTGATGCAGCGCTGTTTGCCCGCGCGCTCACCCACCGCAGCGCCGCCGGCCCCAGTAACGAGCGGCTCGAGCTCTTAGGCGACAGCGTGCTGAGCCTGGTCGTGACCGAATACCTGTATGCGCATTTTGCCCGCGCGGATGAAGGCGAACTCAGCCGTCTGCGATCGCGGGTGGTCAGCGGCGCGGCGCTGGCGCAGCTGGCGGCGACGCTCGAGCTCGGCGATCTGATCGCGCTCGGGGCGGGGGAACTCAAGAGCGGGGGATTTCGGCGCGAGTCGATCCTGGCCGATGCCTTCGAGGCCATCCTCGGCGCGCTGTACCTAGAGGCGGGGCTCGACGGCGCCCGGGCGGTGATTCTAAGGGTGCTGGATCCGTCGCTTGCGGCCCTCGATGAGCCGGCCGAGCTCAAGGATCCCAAGACCCGCCTGCAGGAATGGCTCCAGGCACGCGGCCTGCCGCTGCCGCGCTACAGCGTCAAGGCGATCGAGGGCGAGGCCCACGCCCAGTATTTTCACGTCACCTGCGAAGTGGAGCCGATGAATGCCCGTGCCCAGGGCGAGGGCAACAGCCGCCGGCGGGCCGAGCAGGTCGCGGCGCAATCGCTGCTCGCGCAGCTCGGCCTATGAGTTTTCGCAGCGGCTTCGTGGCGCTGGTCGGCCGGCCCAACGTCGGCAAGTCGACGCTGCTCAA
>DASWBL010000023.1:0-5153 GCA_036390615.1 Steroidobacteraceae bacterium
CGGGGCAGTAACGTCACGCCCAACCCACCAGCAACCATCTGCACCAGGGTGTGCAGACTGGTCGCCGCATAACTGTCCTGCCCGTCCCCCTTGTCACCAGCCAGCAGGCCGCACACCGCCAGAGCCTGCTCGCGCAGACAATGCCCGTCCTCCAGCAGCAGCAGGGTATCGCCCGCGAGGTCGGCGACCCGCAGCTGGGTGCGGCCCGCCAATGCGTGATCGGTGGGCAAGGCGACCATGAACGGCTCGGCATATAACGCGCGGGTCTGCATGCCATCCTGGGGCTCTGGCAGCGCCAGAATACCCACGTCCAACTCGCCGTTGTGCAACTGCTCGAGCATCGTTGCAGTCTGGTATTCGTACAGCATCAGCTCCAGTCGTGGCAGCGCGCGGCGGATTTTCAGCACGACGTGCGGCAGCAGGTAGGGCCCTACAGTCGGCAGCAGCGCCACCCGCAGGCGGCCGGCCAGCGGATCGCGCCAGGTGTGCGCCAGCGTCACGATTTCCTCGCTGGTCTCCAGGATGCGGCGCGCGCGCTGCGCAACGACAGCCCCGGCCTCGGTCAGCGCCACGTGCCTGGGCCGGCGCTCTACCAGCTGCACGCCGAGGTACGCCTCGAGCTTGCGCAGCTGCGCCGACAGCGTGGGCTGGCTGACGAAGCAGCGCGCGGCGGCCCGGCCGAAATGGCCGGTGTCAGCGAGCGCGGTCAGATACCGCAGATCCTTGATCTTGATGTCCGCCACGGACCTGTTGTCGATAAATGAAATCTATCGTGATTATAAATTCAATTGATTGGAATAATGCAAGTGTCTCCGCCAGCATACCGTCATGCACCGTCCCCGCGGTGCCAACCATGAGCAGGCAAGGAGAATCGTCCATGTTAGGTGTAGGCCAGAAGTTTCCGGAATATTCCCTGACCGGAGTGGTCAGCAGCGATGCCGCCAAGGCCTTTGAAGTCATCGACAGCGAGCGCTACCCGGGCAAGTGGCGCGTCGTGTTTTTCTGGCCGATGGATTTTACCTTCGTCTGCCCGACCGAAATTGCCGCCTTTGGCGCGCTCAATCGCGAATTTGCCGATCGTGACGCGCAGCTGCTCGGTACCAGCACCGACAGCCAGTTCGTGCACCTGGCCTGGCGCAACGACAAGGCGGAACTTCGCGAGCTGCCGTTCCCGATGCTGGCCGACAACCGCCGTGCACTGTCATCGGCCCTCGGCATCCTCGATCCGGAGGCCGGCGTCGCGCAGCGGGCCACCTATATCGTAGATCCGCAGGGCGTCATCCGCTTCGTCTACGTCACCGACCTGAGCGTCGGGCGCAGTCCCGCCGAAGTGCTGCGCGTGCTCGATGCGTTGCAGACCGATGAACTGTGCCCGTGCAACTGGCGCAAGGGCGAAGAAACGCTCAAGGCCGCATGAACCCGCATCGCGGCAGCGTGAGCCACCGGCCACGCTGCCGCCTCTGACCTTCAATGCAGGAGAAATTCCCTATGTCACTCGACGCCATTCGCGATGCCATCCCCGATTTTGCCCGCGACCTGAAGCTCAATCTCGGCTCGGTGCTGACGGTCGAGGGTGCGCCGGGCCTCAACGAGCAGCAGATCTGGTCCGTGGCGCTGGCGGCCGCGCTTGCGGCCCGCAACACCGCCTTTGCCCGCCAGATCGAGCAACTGGCCAGCGCCCGGCTCGACGCCGCGCACCTTAAGGCCGCGCACGCGGCGGCTGCGATCATGGGCATGAACAATGTCTACTACCGCTTCCTGCACCTGGTCGAGGACGACGAGTACCGACAGCTTCCGGCGCGGCTGCGGATGAATGTGCTGGCCAGTCCAGGCATCGACTCACTCGATTTTGAGTTGCTGTCGCTCGCGGTCTCCGCAGTCAATGCCTGCGGCCTGTGCATCACGGCGCATGAGCAGCAGCTGCGCAGCCACGGTTTTGCGCGCGAAGCGATCCAGAGCGCGGTGCGCATCGCCGCCGTCGTGCATGCGGTCGCCGGAGTCCTGGAGTACCGCGAGGCCGCCTGAGCCAAGCGCCGCAGGCAAAATAGCGATTCGGGCCACGGACCGGTACGATCAGGCACATCCCAAGCGGTCGAGGAGCCCCGCGACGTGCAGATCTTGCTGGTCGACGATGACACCGACGCGGCCGGCCACATCGCCAAGGGCCTGCGCGATGCCGGTTACACCGTGGAGCACAGCG
The DNA here is from genome assembly GCA_036390615.1 of Steroidobacteraceae bacterium. Lineage (GTDB taxonomy): Bacteria > Pseudomonadota > Gammaproteobacteria > Steroidobacterales > Steroidobacteraceae > FEN-1191. The sequence goes on from DASWBL010000023.1 coordinate 2,201, forward strand.
CCGATGGCCAGCAGGGCCTTGAGCTCGCCAGCACTACGCACTTTGACCTGCTGATCCTCGACCGGATGCTGCCGCACCTCGACGGCCTGTCGATCGTCAGTCAGCTGCGCCAGCAAGGCGTCAAGACGCCGGTGCTGATCCTGAGCGCCCTCGGTACGGTCGACAATCGCATTGAAGGCCTGCGCGCCGGCGGTGATGACTACCTGGTCAAGCCGTTCGCGCTGGCCGAGCTGCTGGCGCGCATTGAGGCGCTGGCCCGCCGCGCCTCGGGCGATGCGCAAAGCGCCGGCATCCTGCGGCTGGCGGATCTCGAGCTCAATCTGCTGGCCCGGCGGGCGACGCGGGCCGGTCGGGAGATCGAACTGACCGCCAAGGAATACCAGCTGCTGGAATTCATGATGCGCCGGGTCGGCCAGGTGGTCACGCGCACGATGCTGCTCGAAAGCGTCTGGAATCTGCATTTCGATCCGCAGACCAACCTGATCGACGTTCATATCAGCCGCTTGCGGCACGCGATCGATCGCGGCTACGACCGGCCCTTGCTGCACACCATCCGCGGCGCGGGCTACACGCTCGCGCTGCAGGCCTGAACCTTGCGCCGCCCGCTCATCAGCTCCTCGGCCGCGCGACTGGCGACGCTGTATGTCTGCAGCATCGTCGTCGGCGTCGGCTTGCTGTTGTGGTCGGTCTACGCGCTGACCGAACGCTCCATAAAGAACGAAATGGATCTGGTGATCGAGGACGAACTCGATTCGCTGTGGGATGAATACGATGACGGTGGTGCGACCCGGCTCGCCGAAGTGGTCAACCGGCGCAAGGAAGACTGGGGCCGCACCGGCGCGATCTATCTGCTGGTCGACGGACAGGGCAACCGGCTTGCGGGCAACTTATCGGCTTGGCCGAGCGCGTCGCGCGCGGACGGGGACTGGCTCAATTTCTTTGTTACGGCGCACGAAGGCGACGACGTGGTCGATCACCCGGTGCGCGCCAAAGTCCTGGTACTTGGCACCCACCGGCTGCTGGTCGGCTCGGACGTATCGGAACGCCAGCCAGTGCTGCCGCGCCTGCGCCAGGCAGCGCTGTGGGGAACGGGCCTCACCGCGTTGCTGACGGCGGTGATCGGCTGGTATTTCAGCCGGCGCGTGGGTTCGCGCGTGCGCGGCGTGGCCGAGGCCTGCGAAAACATCATCTCCGGCGATCTGGCGCAGCGCCTGCCGCGCGACTATTCGCAGGATGAGTTCGATCAGCTGGCCGTGGCCGTCAACCACATGCTCGATCGCATCGAACAGCAGACTGCTGCGGTGCGCACGACCTTTGACAGTGCTGCCCACGATCTGCGGGCGCCGCTGCACCGGATCCGCACGCGGCTCGAATCGGCCCTGCATGCGGACCGGATCGAACCCGGCGCACGCCGCTCCATCAACGACTCGGTCGAGGATGTCGAGAGGCTGCAGCGCATGCTGGGCACGCTGCTGCAGATCGCCCAGACCGAGTCCGGTCATTTGGGCGGTACCGAGGAGTCCGTGGACCTGGCGCAGCTGAGTGCCGAGATCGGTGATCTTTATGCCCCGGAGGCGCGCGAGCGGAACCTGCAGCTGACCGTGGACGCGCCCAACGAGCCGGTCATCGTGCGCGGCAATCGCCAGCTGCTGGCTCAGCTACTGACCAACCTGCTTGAAAATGCCTTTAAGTACGTACCGGCCGGTGGGCGCATCAACGTCAAGGTCGGTACCCACGCCGGGCGCGCCGCACTGATCGTGCGCGACAACGGTCCTGGGATCCCGCCCGCTTCTCGCGAGCCAGTGCTGCTGCCGTTTCGGCGCCTTGATCGTGATGCCGGCAAGCCAGGCAGCGGCCTCGGCCTGAGCCTGGTCGCGGCGGTGACGCGGCTGCACCACGGCACCGTGGCGCTGGAGGACAACCATCCCGGACTGGTGGTGCGCTGTGAGTTTCCGCAGCCAGCGGGGGCCACCGGGAGCAAGGCCGCCTGAGCCGGCGCTATGCGGGTCGTGGTGCTGCGCGGGCGGCGACTTTCAGCCGCCCTTCATGCAGCTGGACATGTAGCTGCGCCGATCGTCGCCTTTCAGCCCCTTGACCTTGGCATCGTGGCTGCACTGGCCCAGCTTGCTGGCGGGCGGCGCCACCGGCTTGTTGCTCAGGCAGTTTTTCATAAAGGCTTTGCGGTCATCGCCGGTTTTGCCGGTGGCCTGCGTATTGCAGCTGGCCATCTTGCTTTGCTGTGAATTTTCCGTCTTGACGTCGGCCTGCGCCGGCGGGCTGGCGGTGACCGCATCGCCGGCTGCATACACCGCGGCGGCCTGACCCAATATCAGCAGCGCTGTCAGCGCAAATCTCACACGCTTCATCTTGCTCTCCAAATAGCTGGCTTGCTTGGCCCGCGGCAGCACGCCGCAAAACGGCCACCCATGGATGGCAAGATAGTCTGCCGTCGCCTGCCTGTAACGGTCGGCCGGATTAAGAATAATTAACGCTCGCGGTGGTGCTTCAAATCCGCCTGCCGCCGCGGTCAGCATTCATCGCTGAGCAATCGGCGATATAGTCAGCGCCAAAATGTCCAGCGAGTTGGCACGGTCCCTATGCTCAAAGGTTTGCTGATCTTCAGCCTGCTCGTGCAATGCGGCGTAGCGAGTGCAGCACTGCACATCCAGGATGATGAAGGCCGGCAGCTGACGCTGCCCGCGCCGGCTTCGCGCATCGTGTCGCTTGCGCCGGGAGCCACCGCCATGCTGTTTGCGGCCGGCGCCGGTGCGCGCGTGGTCGGTACCGCCGAGTATTCCGATGAACCCGAGGCCGCGCGGCATATTCCCCGCGTCGGCGACAGCCAGGGCTTTGACACCGAGCGGATCTTGAATCTGCATCCGGACGTGATCATCGCCTGGAGCCAGGGTACATCCGCAGCGCAGATGGAAAAACTCGAGCGACTTGGCCTGCG
>DASWBL010000024.1:0-12864 GCA_036390615.1 Steroidobacteraceae bacterium
ATGTGCTGCATGTCATTGCGCTGGAACGGACTGCGGCGCTGGCTGAGCAACTGAGCGACCCGGCAGCCGAACGTTACCGGCAATGGGCGCAACAACTTCGCCGCGAGGTTAACACTCGCTTCTGGCAGGAAGCCGCTGGAATGTACGCGAGCTATCTGGGGCCGCCACCCGGAAATGCGCCATCTGGCTCTTACGATCTGCTTGGCTTAGCACAGGCGATCATTCACGGCGTGGCCGATTCACGGCAGGCTCGGCTGATTCTTGAGCATTACCCAATGACAGAGGCTGGCCCTCCAGTAATCTTTCCCGAGCTTACAGGTGTCGCGATCTACCACAATCGCGCCTTGTGGCCCTTCGTCACTGCTTACGCGTTGCGCGCCGCGCGGATTGGGAATGACGCCGAATTCGCCGCGGAGTCCGCTAGGTCATTGATCCGCGGGGCTGCGTTGTCGCTATCGAACATGGAGAATTTCGAGTTTCTGACCCAGCAGATACATTTTGATGATGGCTTACTGTCTGGGCCGGTTATCAATTCGCCGCGGCAGCTGTGGTCAGTAGCCGGCTATCTGAACATGGTGCTGGAGAGTTTCTGGGGCCTGCAGCCTGGCGTCGATCGTCTGAAAGTTGACCCCGGCATTCCAGCGGACCTAGCGACCGAGTTGTTTGCCGGACAGCACCAGCTGTCTCTACGCCACCTGCAATACGGCGGCGCCACGCTCGACATCACGCTTGTTCTGCCGGAAAGCCAGTCGTCTCAGGGATGGCTTATGGCCGCTGATGTATCGCTCAACGGCGCAAGCGTTTCTGGAAAGGAAATCCGCCGCTCGAGCCTGAAGGCCGGACAGGTCAATCAAATCGAAATCCACTTGCGGGCCGTCCCAGCCCCGGCGCTGGCTGTCAGGAAATTGCCGTTTGCTGATCCGTGGCAATTGACGCCGGCCCAGTTCAAGCAAGTTTATTCACCACGAATTCCGGCATTTAGCTCTGCAACCGTCCAGGGTTCCACAGTCGTTCTGAAATGGCGGGCTATAGAACCCGGCGGCCCAGTGCAGATTTTCCGAAATGGACGAAAAATTGCCGATGCATCGACTGGCACGGATTTCCGCGATCCGGTACCGCTCGCGGGCAGTACGGCTTGCTATTCGCTGACTGGGAGCTATGCCGAAATTGGCCTGACCTCGCTCCCCAGCCGCGAGAATTGCGTTTCGCCGACCGGGCTTAGATCGTCAATAGCTGCAGGGGAAATGCGGTTAACGCCTGAGACCGGGGAATCGAAGACCGGTCATGAGCAGATTAGTCAATTTCCTGATTGGGGCGCGCCGGAGCAGGCACTGCAGTTTGAATACAGGGCACCGGCCTCAGGTCTGCAGCGGCTGAAACTTCGCTACGCGAACTCCCACGGGCCGATCAACACCGGCATTACGGCAGCGGTCAAAACCATAACCGCTCAATGCGGCGGTGACGGGCGGACGCAGTCGGGCGTTGTCGTCATGCCGCAGCTAGCGACCCCCCGATCATGGGGATTGTCCACGGGATTTTTCTTCGATGCCGAGCGCGCGCAGTCCTGCACCTTGCGCATCGAGGATGGGTTTAATATGTCCTACCTACGTCATTTCGAGCTTTACACCGGGGGTCAGGGCGGCAAGTCCGGCGCGCTAAATCGCGCCAGCATCTCGGCGGCCGAACTGGAGGTGTTTCATGAATGAAAAACGGACTGATGATCGGGCGCTAACGGCTACCGGCGAGGTCGCGGTCGGTCGGGTGAAACCCGCCCTCTCGTTCTGGCAGATCTGGACCATGTGCTTCGGATTTCTTGGTTTGCAGTTCGGTTTCGCCCTGCAAAACGCCAACGTCAGCAGAATTTTTCAGACGCTGGGAGCGGATCTGGATCAGATTCCAACGCTTTGGATTGCGGCGCCGCTGACGGGGCTGCTGGTGCAGCCGCTGATCGGTTACATGTCCGATCGCACTTGGAGCCGCCTCGGACGGCGCAAGCCTTATTTTCTGGGCGGCGCACTGCTTGCGACCGCTGCGCTATGGTGCATGCCCCGCTCGCCGGTATTGTGGCTGGCGGCCGGTTTGTTATGGGTACTGGATGCTTCCATCAACGTGTCGATGGAGCCGTTCCGGGCATTTGTTGGCGATCAGCTGGCTCCGCCGCAGCGGCCGACCGGCTATGCGATGCAAAGTTTTTTCATCGGCGCGGGTGCCATTGTGGCGAGTATCCTGCCCTGGGTACTGGCCCACCTGGGCGTCAGCAACCACGCTGCCATCGTCAACGGCCGGGCCACCGCGCCCGATACTGTGCGCTTAGCATTCGAAATTGGTGCCGCCGTTTTGTTTTTGGCCGTCCTGTGGACGGTGCTGCGCACACGCGAGTACCCACCCGACGCGCTACAGTCATTTCGCGACGCCGTACCAGCCGAATCTATTGTCCCGGTGCCTGAACGAAGTTCCATTCGCCGCCGCGGTATCCTTTGGGCTGGTGCCGGGCTGATCGGGCTACTGTTAGTGCGTTTTACCGGACTTGACCGGCAGCTATACCTGATCTGCGTCGGCGCGCTGATCTGGGGATCGGCGTTGCTGGTACATGATTTGTGGCGCCGGCCAGGCCTGTTTCACACAATCATGGCCGACATGGAAACGATGCCCAATACGATGCGTCGCCTGGCGCCGGTACAATTTTTTTCCTGGCTCGCGCTATTTGCGATGTGGATCTACACCACTGCGGCTGTGGCCCAAGTGCATTTTGGTTCGAATGATCCGCGGTCGGACGCTTACAACCTGGGCGCCAATTGGGTCGGAGTGTTGTTTGCGGCCTATAACGGACTTGCGGCTGTGGCCGCGGCCATCATTCCGTTTCTGGTAAGGCGATTCGGCTTGCGCGTCAGTCACCTGATTAATGTCTGGGCCGGCGGCCTCGCGTTGTTGTCATTTTTGTTGATCCGCGACCCGAACTGGCTCCTGTTGCCCATGCTGGGCGTGGGCTTCGCCTGGGCGTCCATCTTGTCGCTGCCTTACGCGTTGCTGTCGGACAGCTTGCCGGCGCAAAAAATGGGCCTTTACATGGGTATTTTCAATTTCTTCATCGTCATCCCGCAGCTGGTGGCCGCGAGTGTGCTCGGATTGATGATCAAGGGTTTATTTGGCGGCCAACCCATTTACGCACTGGCCATTGGCGGCGTCAGTCTGTTTATCGCTGGCGCCCTGGTCTTGCGCGTGCCTGAACCCGATGCTCGTTAGCCGCGCGGAGTCTCCAGCACATAAGGATCGGGATTCAACCGACAGGTCGCGCGCCCGCGCAAATTGACCTGTGAATTGCTCGCACCGCATGACTGGCGAATGACCAGGCGGGCGGGTATTACAAGGCTCCCTGCTGGCTCCTTGTGGATCAACCGGAGCACGGTGTCCACCAGGGTTTCGCCAGCGCGTCGCGTGTCCTGTGCCACTGTTGTCAGTGGCGGGTTGGCGAGACTGGCCGCAGGGATGTCATCAAAGCCAATGACGGCCACTGCCTCGGGAATGTCGATGCCCTTGTCGCGCAACGCATGCATTGCGCCGAGTGCAATAAGATCAGAGGCCGCAAAAATGGCGTCAAAGGCCACGCCGCGGGCGAGCAATTCACGGGCGGCGTCATAACCCGATTGCTCCGTCGTTATGGCGTCGACTTGCAAGGTCGGCAGCGCCTCACCACCAGCCTCCTCAATGGCCCGGGCGTAGCCGCGGTACCGCTCCATAAATTCAGGGTAATGATTGGAAGCGTGTCCCAGGAAGGCGACGTTCTTGCGGCCGTGCTTCAACAGGTGGCTGGCCGCCAGATGGCCGCCCTGAAAGTTATCGCAGCCGATCGACACTCCCGGCTGATCTTCGAGAACCGCGCCCCAACGGACAAAATGAGTACCGATTGCGACCATTTGTTCAAGCCGCGCACGGTAGTCGAGATAATCGCCGTAGCCGAGGAGGATCAGGCCGTCGGCCCGCTTACTATCCTCGTAGGCGGCGTGCCAGTCACCGGACATCTGCTGAAAAGAGATCAGCAGGTCGTAACCCCGTTGCGCGCAAGCCCGCGTAATCGAGCCCAGCATCGCAAGGAAGAAGGGATTGATCAGCGAGTCATCTGGCGTCGGGTCTTCGAAAAACAGCAGCGCCAGCGTATTGGAATGCTGCGTGCGCAGGTTTGAGGCATTTTTGTCGACCGCATAATTGAGCTTGCGGGCAATATCCTCGATACGCCGGCGAGTGTCTTCGCTGACGATGGGACTGCCGCGCAGCGCCCGCGATACGGTCGACTGCGAAACCCCCGCAAGGTAGGCAATATCAAAAGAAGTGGCCTTGACGGACATGCCCCCGATAACCCCCGTACCAAATACTCGAGCCAAAATATGCTGGCGGCGAGGTATTCCACGTTTCAAAGGTGTGACAATGCGACACCTTCAAATCGGATTATGTCAGTTTCCCCCTAAATGCCCGCACACTGTCAGTTGCTGATTGGTGCGCGCCGCCCTTCTTTATTATGGCTTCGCAGTGGCATTACTGCCACCTTCCGCTTATGGACGGCCGCTCCCGAGTGATAGATGGACGGAATGCAGTGCGGCAATACGATAGGCAGGATTACCTTGTGGCGCGGCATTTTTGGTCCACGAAGTCGCGGATGATTTCGGCCAGCCGTCGCGCCGCAGGCCCGGCGTAATCGGGGTCAGCAAATACCAGATAAAGATCGGCCCAACGTTCGCCGCCCTCGCGCAACGGAAGCGCCTTGAGTTCGCCGCGATCTAGCTCGCCTCGTATTGCATCCTCGGGATATGCAGCGAAACCGAGACCCAGTCCCACGGCATGGATGGACGTGGCCTTGTTGCTTACGGTCCAGATCTGCTCCGCGCCGAGGGAGCTGCCGCTGCGGCGCTGACTGCCGGTATCGCGAATGACGACGTGTCGATGCTTGCGCAGATCCTGCAGTGTTAGTTCGCGGCCCAGCTGGTGCAGCGCATGATCCGGGCGGGCCACATATATGAACTTCACACGCATCAGCAGATCGCCGGTAAAACCCGCCGGTATTTGCGAGCATATCGCCAAATCAACCTTGTGCTCTCGCAGCGACTCCTCAGTGCCGCTCAAGACGGTTTCATAAAGTTCGATTCGGGTCTCCGGCCGTTCGCCAGCGAAGCGACCGAAGCATTGCAGCAGTAGCCAGGTTGGAAAGATGACTTCGACGGCGAGCCTGAGTTCGGGCTCCCAGCCTGCGGCCAGTGCGGCCGCCGCGCCCTCCAATGTGCCGGCCTCTTCCAGGAGTGCCTTGGCGCGCCGGTATAGCACATGGCCAGTCGCGGTGAGTTGCGCCTTTCGCCCGATGACTTCGAATGCCTTCACCCCGAGCAGGGTGTCGAGCTTCTGCACGGCGTAAGTGACAGACGACTGACTCTTATGCAACGCCTTGGCGGCCTGAGCGTAGCCGCCCGAATCCACGACAGCAGCCAGCGCGCGCCATTGTTCCAGTGAAATTCGAGGATGTGCCTGCATTTATATCTAATAAATAGATAAATATAGCCTATATATTCTGCTTTTATATTCATTTTAGCAATAGTTCAATGGGACCTACGCCAGGGGAAGCAGTTTCTCAAGCCCGACAGGAGACTCCCATGACCACCCTGCTCCAGTTGAACACCAGCATTCACAATGGCAGCGGCCAATCCAGCCAGCTGGCAAATAAGTTTGTCGCTGCGTTCAAAGCGGGTCACCCCGACATCGCGGTGATCAAGCGGGACTTGGCAGGTGCCGGCGCTATCCCACACCTGACCGCAGAGCGTTTCGGCGCGTTCTTGACCAAGCCGGAGTTGCGCACGGTAACTCAACACGCCGACGTGGCTTACTCCGATGCACTTATAGAGGAGTTGCGGCGTGCTGATGTGATTGTGCTGGGTCTGCCGCTTTATAACTTCGGCATACCATCCTCGCTGAAGGCCTACTTCGATCATGTTGCGCGCGCCGGGATCACCTTTAAGTACACTGAAAAGGGGCCGGTCGGACTGCTTACGGGCAAGAAGGTTTATGTTTTTGCCGCTCGCGGCGGCATATATGTGGGCACGCCGCTGGACACCCAGACCGGTTACGTGCGCGATTTCCTGCGCTTTCTTGGCATGGCCGATGTCGAATTCGTTTACGCGGAGGGCCTCGCGATGAGCCCTGAAAGTAAGGCTGCGAGCCTGGCCAAGGCAGCTGCATTGATCGACCAGCTTGCTGCCTGAGCAACCGGTGCCTTGCGTTGATTAGGTGACGGCACCGTTGAATCGCGGTGCCGCCGCGCAGCGAGTTGCCGCGAGATGGGCTTTCTAAAAATAAAACCAGCGCGCGACCCGGGCGCGATATTGCTGCCATTGATCGCCAAAATTTCGATTAGCCCACGGCTCTTCGAAAAACAGCACCCTGGCGACAAACCCAATGACAACGCAGAGGGCATAAATTGCCAGCAGCATCGAGTGAAAAAATATCGACCAGCCAATCAATATAGTGGCGACGCCGACGTACATCGGATTGCGGGAGTAACGGTAGGGTCCGCTGGTAACTAGATGCTGCGGCGGGGCCCAGGGTGCCAGTGTGCCGCGACCCGCAACGTAAAACTCTCGGACACAGTACAGCAGCAGAAAGCTGCCGCCAACCAGTGGAAGCAACCCAATGGTCCACGCCCGCAGCGGCTTGAAATGATCGCGGGCCAGCATCAGCGGCACCGCAAAGGCCACAATGCCCGGTAAAGCCAGGAATGCAAATATTGCCCGCCAGAGCATGTCAGTCGACTGCGCGGTAACCCCTAAATCTTAGCGGCGGTTACCCGCGACTTACCCCAACTCCGCTGATGTACGAATAAATAGGCGCACTGAAAGTCCGCGCAAAACAGGTCAGGGACACTGAATTTTAGTGTGCAAGCGCCCTGATGATCCGCAACGCCGCACTATGAACCGAAATCCGTGCTACGCGGACTTACCTAAGTCCCGCAGGCGCGCGCCACCCTTGAGATTGAACTCCAATTCTTCCAACGTGATTCCCTTGGTCTCGGGCACAAATAGCGCAACGAAGCCAATCGCCAAAACGCAGAACCCGGAGAACAGGTAGAAAATCGAGGAGTTACCGTGCTTCTCCATAAACGTCAGCGCGTTCGCCATAAGCAAGCCAGCAAACGTCCAATTAACCATTGTAGTGATTGTCATGCCGATTTCCCGACCCTCCAGCGGGAAGATCTCCGAGCACACCAACCACACCACGGGACCCCAAGAGACGGCGAAACCGAAGATGTAGACGATAACGGCCAGCAGCAGGATCATCTTTGGCGTACTGGTGATTGCCATCGACGTCGCGTTAGCCCCGATCGACTGAAATGCGATGCCGGCGGCGATCATCGTGACAAGCATCGCCACTGCGCCTACGTACAGCAATTTCTTGCGTCCCCACTTCTCCACCAGGGAGATTGCCGGGAATGTGAACAGCATGTTCACGGTGGGCACGGTCATCATGGCAACGAGGCCCTTCATGCCGGCAAAGCCAAGGATGGTGGGCGCGTAATAAATCATCACGTTGATGCCGACAAGTTGCTGGAACATCTGCAGCAAGATGCCCACCATCAGCACCTTGAGAAAGTATCCGCGGAAAATAATCCCTAGACCAGCACCTTGGGGTCCGTGCAGCGCCCGCTCGATTTCGCTGATTTCCAGATCGATTTCTGACTGACTGTGGAGCGTCCTGCCGAGCACTGCTACGGCTTCCTGTCTCCTGCCCTTGAGCATCAACCAACGCGGACTTTCGGGAAGTATGAAGCCACCGAAAAACATTAACGCCGCGAAGAAAGTAATACTCAGAAACATCAGCGGCAGCGCCGTAGCGGGAGCCACGAACGTCCGGGCTATATAGACGTTGGTCAGCGAAATCAGGAAGATCCCGATGGTTATCATCAACTGAAAGAGTGTTCCCATCGACCCCCGGATCGCGGCCGGGGCGGTTTCAGATAGGTACAAAGGAACCAAGAACGATGCGATGCCGACCGCGAATCCGAGCGCGAATCGACAGGCCGACAGAATGGCGAGATCCGGCAGCAGGGCCGAGTAGGCAGAAACGGCGGTGAAAATAAAGCCCGCCAGCAGCAGGCTTTTCTTTCGTCCGAGTACCCTCGCCAATAGGCCTGAAAGCAACGCTCCGACAATCCCGCCCGTTGCCAGAATGGCGGCGTAACTCTCCTTCTGCGGCACCGTCAGGTGGTAGTGCGCGGTCAGCGTCTCGAGAGAGTTGGCGATGAATCCCTGGTCGAGACCGAATAACAGGCCACCCAGGGCGGCTACCGAGCAGATGACCAGTACGATTGCCTTGTAGCCACCTTTGCCGTGATCTATTTCTGCCATGTCACTTCTCGATGTATTTGAAGGAACTTCTCTACCGACGGGCGCTGCAGCCGGCGAGCCGCATTTATTCGTACCTTTCGGCGCCCGAACGACCGAGCATAGCTCAGATTGTTAAAGAGCGCACACGCCGCCCGGTGCTGTGCGCTGGTCCGCAAACCTAACGGACGCCAACAGGATCGTCTCCGGCTCTTAAGGCCTTCAATCCGAAGTGGATGGCGCTTCTTGATTTTTCCGGCCGAGCAAGGCCAGGACCGAGCTGCGCGCCTGCAACGAATGGACGGGCATTGCGAGAACGTCGCCCGGGCGCGCCCACTCCAGGGCGCAGCGGGCCGCCGCTACCTCGCTTTCGGCCATTAACAGCGCCGATTCGGGCAGCCCCAATCGCAGTAAGGCGGCACGGATCATGCGCGGCATTTCTCCTGTCGCCCGGCCACGAAGCTGCGCCTCATTTTCTTTGACCACAATAAGGTCCGGGTTAAATTCTGCCGCTACCTTGACCAAGGCATCGATGTCGGCATCCTGACGATTACCGGCGTGGCCGAGCAGCAGTCCGAGCCTTCCGGCGTCCCCGCGAAAATGCTCGGCAACTGTCAGTAAGCCGCGTAAGCCGTCGGGATTGTGCGCATAATCGACCAACACTTTCACTCCGCCGATTTCAAATCGCATCATCCGGCCGGGATTGTCAGCGGGCTGCGCCCCAAATTTCATATAGACCGTAGCAATGGTCATCGGGGAAATACCAAGCGCTGCGGCGGCCACTGCGGCGCCGGCGAGATTGGCAATGTTGTACGTGGCACTTCCGCCGACCGTCAGTGGCATTGCCGCCACCGCTCCCAGGTCATGCTCGGTGCCCCGAATCTCTAGGCGCAGGTGCCCGTCTCGCACGCCACAAGTAGGAGCACCGCGGTGCCGATATTCTCGCAATTTGGGATGATCGGAATTCACTGCAAACAGCCCAAGTGGCGGGAGTCCGCCGAGCCGGCCCTCGAGATCGGCTGCCTTGGCGAGCAGCCTGTCATCGTCGGCATTTAGTACCAGCAAACCGTCCCGTACCACAACCTGAGCGACCGACAACTTAACCTCAGCCAATGCGTCGAGGTCGTAAATACCGTACTCACCAAAATGATCCGAGCTGATATTTGTGATTACAGCGACCTGCGCCCTCGGCACGGCGATGCCGCGTCGAAGAATGCCGCCGCGCGCCGTCTCCAGGATTGCCGCCGCCACTCGTGGCTCGCGCAGCACCCACCGTGCGCCGGCGGGTCCCGAATAATCCCCGCTCACCTGAATCTCGTCGTCGATAAATACTCCGTCTGTGCAGTTGTAGCCCGTTCGCCAGCCGTGAAGCCGCGCACACGCCGCCAGCAGCCGAACCGTGGTCGTCTTGCCGTTCGAGCCGGTTACAATGACTGTCGGAATATCATGAAGCTCTTTCCACGGAACGGCTTCGGTCCGCGGCAAATCGGTAAGTAGGTAGCTACGGCTCCCTATCCCCGACCCGAGCGTTAATTTAGTCTCGTCGAGCACGTGTTGCAGTCCGCGCGCAGCCGCCGCGGCAACCAGCGCCCGCAGGTCCCGCCGTGCCTCCAGCGCAGCCAAGCGCTCGAAGCGCGCCAGCGCGGCGGCCTCCTCGAGCGACGGCAACGGTACCGCTGCCTCTTCGGCTTCATCTTCTAGCGCCTCGGCGATGTAGACTTCCGGCAGTGCGCGCCAACGGTGTGGATCGTGCACGAACAAGGTTGCGCACAGCGCCCATTCATTGATTGAAGTGGCAACGAATAGTTGATCGCAGGGCGCAGCCAATGCAAGCGACGCACCCCGTGCATGCCTCCGCGCAACTAAACCCGGTGTCTGCCATCCGAGCGTCGCGCGTGCGCGTTCGACGCGAGCGCGCCAGCCGGACAATAGCGCGTCGTCGATCGGGGCGCCGACAACCTCGAGCACCGCACCGGATGACGCAAAAAACAGGTTGGGGCCAGTCAGACGCCGCGAATCTTCATACGGCAGCGAGATTTGCTCGTTCAGTCTTCAGCCTCCGGCGCGAGCCGCACCCCGCGCTCGTCGCGGATCAGGCCCTCTAATCCGGCCGCGAAAGAACTGCCATCAGAGACAGGCAGCGATTCTTCCGCTGCCGGCGCCGGCCGAGCAGCTTTGCTGACTGCCACTACTGGCGCACTTGGTTGCGGAGCGGATCCATGCGCTGCAGGCGCCCAACTCGGCTTGAATTTGGTGATTTGTTTCCATGAACGCACGACGGCATCGGCGAAAATCAGCAACAGATCGCCGGGTTGCCCCATATTCAGGGCCGCCGATGTTGCCTCCTGCTCATCGGGAATAATCGATATCGCATCCCTCGGCACTCCGCTCGCCATCAGTGCCTGCGCCTGGATACGGGGTACCTCGTCCGGGCCACGATTTCTCAGGTTGTCGTCGCGGCGGCAAATGTAATGATCAAAGCGCCCAGCTACGGCCGCGGCGATGGCCACCAGGTCCTCATCGCGCCTATCCCCCGGGGCAGCGAGCACGACAATGCGCCGGCCAGTGACTTCAAGGCGCTGCGCCAGATCGGCCATCATCCCGACCGCATGGGCGTTGTGCCCGTAGTCGAGCAGCACCTTGAACGCGTGTTCGCTGAAGACGTTCATGCGTCCAGGGGCCTGAAAGTAAGTCGTGTCAAAAGTGCGCAGCCCTTGGCGGATCGCGTCGAGCTTGATGCCGAGTGAAAACGCCATTGCTGCTGCGAACATCCCATTTTGCACGTTGTGCATCGCGCGACCCTCAAGAGTGGCCGGGATCAGATGCGTCCAGAGCAGTGGAATATGGCCCCCGCGATCGTAAAGGGTGATCATCTGGCCGTTGACGCCGGCCTCGAGCGCGCAAGCGCGACCGCCGGCGCGGATGTGCTCGCGAACCAGCGTGTGCTGTGGATTGATCGTCACGTAGCAGATGCTCTTGGCTTCTGTATAGCCCGCCATCTTCAGCACCAGCGGATCGTCGGCATTCAGTACGGCGCATTCGGTTGCAACCTCGACGACCACACGCTTAAGCTCGGCTAGCTGTTCGAGCGTGTCTATGCCCTTGAGTCCTAAATGGTCCGATTGGACGTTTAGAACGCCGCCAACGTTAACTTCATTGACACCCATCCCCGATCGCAACAGACCGCCCCGGGCGGTTTCGAGCACGGCGATGTCAATCTGCGGATCGGCCAATACCATGCGCGCGGAAACCGGGCCGGTCATGTCGCCCGGCACCGTACGCTGCCCGTTGATGTATACACCATCAGTAGTGGTCAGTCCCGGCGTGTAGCCGGCCATCTTGGTGATATGTGCCAGCATGCGGGCGGTCGTTGTCTTGCCGTTAGTCCCCGTGATAGCGGCGATCGGCACCCGCGTCGCCATGCCCTGCGGGAACAGCATATCAAGCACGGGGGTTGCAACGTCCCGGGGTGTGCCCTCGCTCGGCGCCACATGCATGCGAAATCCGGGCGCGGCATTAACCTCGCAGATGCCCCCGCCGATCCGCCGATAACTCTCGGTAATATCCTTTGAGAGAAAATCCACCCCGCCGACGTCGAGGCCGATGGCGCGTATTGCGCGTTCAGCCATCTCGCGGTTGTCCGGATGAATGATGTCAGTCACATCGGTTGCGGTTCCGCCCGTGGACAGGTTGGCAGTTGAACGCAGGTATACCACCTGTCCAGACGTCGGCACGGAGTCAGCCTGCAGCCCAGCACGCGACAACATTTTTTGCGCCTGGGCGTCAAGTTCCAATCGCGTCAAAACTTTCTCGTGGCCGACGCCACGGCGCGGATCTTGATTTACGCTCTCAATCAACTGAACGATCGTGTGCTTTCCGTCGCCTACGACATGCCCGGGCGTCCGCCGCGTAGCCGCAACGAGTTCGCCATTCACCACGAGCAATCGGTGGTCATCGCCTTCCAGAAATGTCTCGACAATGACCGAGCGCGAATGCTCACGGGCTACGGCAAAGCCTTGTGCAACTTCCTCGTCGCTGGTGAGCCGGATCGAGATGCCGCGACCGTGATTGCCATTGTAGGGCTTGGTGACAACCGGAAAGCCAATGCGCCGCGCGGCGCGGACCGCCTGCTCAGCGTTGTTGACCATTTCCTGCTTGGGTACCGGCAGTCCGAGGGTTGCGAGGATCTTGTTCGTCTCTTCCTTGTCGCTCGCCAGCTCAACGGCAATATGTGGCGTGCGGCTGGTGACCGTCGCTTGAATACGCTGTTGGTACTTGCCGTGGCCAAGTTGTACCAACGACTGATCGTTGAGGCGGAGCCATGGAATGCCGCGGCGCTCGGCGGCGTGGACCAGCGCGGCGGTCGATGGGCCAAGGGCACGACGCTGCGCGAAACGGATGAACTGATCGCGGGCTTCCGGCCAGATCCAGCCAGCCGGCACCGTGCCGGTCGGACGAATCTCCTCGGGCAGCAAAGAGCAGAGCAATAGCAGCGCCAACTCGCCTG
>DASWBL010000025.1:0-8903 GCA_036390615.1 Steroidobacteraceae bacterium
GCCCTATGGGGAGATCAAAAAGAAGGGCAGCTGACCTCGCGAGCCTTGCGTCGGCTCGCCCAAGCCCTCTAGTGCTGTATCCACCTGGATTTCGGCTAATCGGGTAACAGGCTAGGACCCGGCCAACTTTTCTAGCTCACGCCGAATGTGATTGGCCTCTGCGATGGAATTGGCGCGCTCAATTGCGCAGCGAAATGCGGTCCGGGCCTCCTCAACCCGATTCAACTGCTTGAGCAGCGCGCCCTTCAGCCCGTGAAAATAGAAATAACCATCGAGGGCGATCGTTAGTGGCTCAATCAGCCCGAGTGCCACTTCCGGTCCTTGCAATTTCCAGACCGCGACGGCGCGGTTGAGGGTAACCACAGGCGACGGCTGCAGCGCCTCGAGCGATTGGTACAACAAATCAATTTCCCTCCATGGCGTATCCTGTGGCCTTGCCGCAGAGGCGTGCAAAGCGGCGATTGCAGCCTGCAGTTGATAAGGACCAACGTCCTGACAACGCCCCGCCCTTTCCAGGAGCAGCCGCCCTTCGCCGATGAAGGTGCGATTCCAAAGTGTCCGGTCCTGGTCATCTAGAAGCACAAGCTCGCCATTCAAATTAAAGCGAGCCGCTGCACGCGAGTGCTGCAACAGCATCAGCGCCAACAGCCCCAGAACTTCTGGATCGGCAGGGAAGAGACTTAGCAGAAGCCGGCCCAATCGAATGGCCTCTTCAGCCAAGGGGCCGCGCGTCTCGGCCGCATCGGGCGTACTGCCATAGCCCTCATTGAAAATCAGGTAGATCATGGCCATGACCGCCGCAAGTCGCTCGGCGCGCTCGGAACTCCCCGGCGACTCGAAAGCGATACCGGCCTCAGCGATGGCACGCTTGGCACGGGTGATTCGCTGCTCGATCGCGGCGGGCGAGGCGAGAAAGGCTCGTGCGATTTGCTCGACGGTGAGCCCCGAGACGATCCGGAGTGCCAGCGCGATTTGTTGCACCGAGGGTAAGCTCGGGTGCCCGCAGACGAACAGCAGCCGCAGGATGTCGTCGCGGTAATCACTATCATCGAGCCGCTCTGCGGATTGCCACTGGCGCTCGTCGACAAGGGTTTCGGGATCCGGTAGCGGACCCAAGGCGCGGTTTCGGCGCTGGGAGTCGAGCGCCGCATTGCGCCCAACCAGGACCAGCCAGGCAGTAGGGTCCCGGGGCGGCCCGTTCTTTGGCCAGGTCTGGAGCGCGCGAAGGCAGGCCTCCTGAAATGCCTCTTCCGCAACGTCGAGGTCACGAAAGTACCGCAGCAGCGCCGCTACGGCCTTCGGCCGGGCGCCGAGCAGTGCCAAGTCAATGTGAGCCGGATCCTGCATCTATGCTCAAGGACGGTCGCCTATCTTCCTACCCGACAGGGTGCCAGAATTTTATTCTGGGAATGTCGGTCCGAGGACCTATCGGGCGTCCTTGGAGCAGACCCTACGATTATCAACCAGGAGATGCCCGATGAAAGTCATGGTTTTTGTCAAGGCCACGAAAGATAGCGAAGCCGGCGTCATGCCGAGCAAAGAGCTCCTTGCGGCCATGGGTGCGTACAACCAGTCCCTCATCGCCGCAGGGATCATGAAGGACGGTGGCGGACTCAAGCCCAGCCGATTTGCCAAGCGCGTACATTTTTCCGGCAAGAACCGCGCGGTCACCGATGGACCCTTTACGGAAACCAAGGAATTGGTCTCCGGCTATTGGCTGTGGGAAGTCAAGTCGATTGCGGAGGCGGTGGAATGGCTCAAGAAGTGTCCGAATCCGATGCTCGCTGACTCGGACATCGACATTCGTCCGCTGTTCGCGCCAGAAGATTTTTCTTAACCAGGATGCCGCCGCCCGGCTGCCGGTGCGACGCCGGCAGCTTCGATCGCAGCGATATCGATCTTCTTCATTCCCATCATCGCGTCGAACACACGTTTGGCGGCCGCCTGATCGTGGCTGGTCACCGCTTCGAGAAGCCGCCGTGGAGTGATTTGCCACGACAGGCCCCATTGATCCTTGCACCAGCCGCACTGGCTTTCGGCTCCTCCGTTGCCGACAATCGCGTTCCAATAGCGATCAGTTTCAGCTTGATCTTCCGTGATGATCTGAAACGAGAAGGCTTCGCTGTGCTTGAAGGCCGGGCCGCCGTTAAGTCCGAGGCAAGGCACTCCCACCACCGTAAATTCGACCGTCAGTACCTGCCCCTGCTTGCCGTTCGGGTAGTCGCCAGGGGCCCGATGAACCGCGGTGACGGCGCTGTTTGGAAAGGTCCGGGCGTAGAACTGGGCGGCATCTTCTGCCGTACCGTTGTACCAAAGGCAGATTACATTCTTGGCCATCGTCAGTCTCTCCTCGGTTGGCGAACTTGCTTGGAGGTAACTTGTTGGCGGGTGGCCGAGGACGTGCCTACGTGGATCTAGACATTAAATCTCCGGCCGGTAGTGCGCGACACGCGCCGCTAGTCCTGATCACTCCTGCTCAATAATCTCCTGACGCTGCGAGACTTTGGGTGACTTCGCACTTCTCCCATGCCGGGTTCAAAGTACCGTCCGAAATACCGTCAGATTAGGGCTGCGGCTGCACCGCCTGCAGTTGGTTCCAGTCCCCGGAAAGTTGGCCGTTTGGGTTGAAGTTCGGGTCATCGCTCATGATGTATTCGTTTGATCCGTTCAACCAGGCATGATCGTACTGGTTGCTAAGCTCCATAGTGGCGCCGGTCGCAGGATTGCGAAACGTCTGCACACCCCGAATGAGTTGGTCCGCACCGTAAGCGGCGTTTAACGAACCTTGTTGTTGATTGGCGGTTTCGCTCATAAGGGTCTGCGCGACGTGATTTTGAAAATTGGCAATGATCGCGTCAATCTGCGCTTCCTTTTTTGCTTCTACTTGGTAACGCCAGGCAATCAATCCGTTCGAGTACTCCTGCCATTTCGCTTCCGGCCGAATGGAACTGATCATTACCTTGAACAATTTGTCATTGGCATCGAGATTGCCCTTAAGCGCACGCAAGGCCATGACGTTGATAGCATGGCAATCGTAGAAGTTACCTCGACCCTGGCGAAAAGTCCGGGTTAGGACAACCAGCGCCACCCAATCCTCCATCGCCTTGCCGTCTTTCTGAAACTCGACGCGTGCGCGAATGGCCTCGGTCCGACTGTTGCCCGCTTTGTCGGCATCTTCCGGCGGTAACCCCAATTGCTTGCGGGCCATCACATTGAGTTCTGGAAACGGCTCAACCGAATCTACGGTACTGCCGCTGGGGAACACAGTGAATATGTATTGACGAAAATAATCTTCCGCCTTCATCGGCTTTCTCACCGGGCATGGCTTGCCCTGGTTGTTAATTTGGCGTCGGCTTGGATCCGTCAGATTGTGCAACGCTTGGGGATCTTCCGCGTATTGCCAACTGGAATCGGGATTGCCTTGAAAGGCGAGGGAACCGTCGGCACTTTTGGCTTCCCAGGCCACCGAAAAGGTGTCGGCAATACATCCCGAAACGGTATTGAAGTTGACGTTGCTTTTGAGTTCCCACGTCGAAGGAATCAACATATCCAGCACGGCAATATTGACCGGGTCCTTGCCATTGCCTAATTTCGGATCGACGACCGGGGCGATGATTTGGACTTGCTTCATGCGCAGGTAGGAGCCGGAGCCCGTGTCGGATGCAGCCAATGGTTTCGGCGTAGCACCGGCGCTGTGGGACGATTTCGCGCCGGGGCTGGCCGCGATGTGGGGTGCGCTGGGTGCAGCGGCACCGGCCGGGGCCTCAGCAGCCGGCGCTTCCGCAGCAGGCGATGTGATTGAACCGCCGGGCGAAGTACTACTACTTTGGTTCGCAGCCGCCGCGGCCGCCTTTTTGCACTGGTCGGACAGCGAGTCCTTGTTCGCCTTGAGGCAGGCCACGATTCGGCCTCCACCGGGCTGCACTCCCGCACACAGCTTCTGTGCATCGTCTGCGCAGGCGGCGCGAAGCGCAGCAAGCGGATCCTGCGCCATCGCAGATTCCGCCGTAGCGGCGCAAATAACGAACAGCAGCATCAAACCTCTCATAGCAATCCCCGGGAAGTGATCGAAAAAGATACCGCCTGCGGCCTGAGCCGAATCACTCGATAGTGTATCAGGCGGGTCAATCCGAACGCTTCAGTTGAGCGCATTGCTCCTCGAAAAATAAATTGAGGGCGTTCATCAAGAGCGGTCCTGGTGGCAAGGATCGGCTAGAGCGGCTGGTGACAGGATTGCACAGGTGCTATGCCAAATGGCACCTGATGTCGCGATTGTTGGGTCTGCCCCGCGATAAATCCCGAAAGGCCTAATTTATTCCCACTCAATCGTGGCCGGCGGCTTGCCCGTGATGTCATAAAGTACCCGCGAGACCCCGGGCACTTCATTGACGATGCGATGCGAAACGTGGGCCAAAAATTCGTACGGCAGGCGGGCCCAGTGAGCGGTCATGAAATCCACGGTCTCAACTGCGCGCAGCGCGATGGTGTAGTCGTAGCGCCGCCCGTCACCCATGACACCGACTGAGCGCACGGGCAGGAACACGGCAAAGGCCTGGCTGGTGCGATCGTAAAGCTCATGGCGGCGCAGCTCTTCGATGAAAATTGCATCGGCGCGTCGCACCAAATCGGCAAATTCCGGACGCACTTCTCCAGCGATGCGCACCGCCAGGCCAGGACCCGGAAAGGGATGACGGTAGACGCTGCTCCGCGGCAGACCGAGTTCGACCCCGACGCGGCGCACTTCATCCTTAAACAGCTCGCGCAGTGGCTCGATGAGCTTGAATTTAAGCCCGGCTGGCAGGCCGCCAACGTTATGGTGCGATTTGATCACGTGCGCCTTGCCGGTACGCGCGCCAGCCGATTCGATCACGTCGGGATAGATTGTGCCCTGGGCGAGGAATTTCACGTTCTTCAGCGCCCGCGCCTGCTCCTCGAAGACCTCGATGAACAGCCGGCCGATCACCTTGCGCTTGGCCTCGGGATCCGTCACGCCGGCAAGCGCAGCCAAAAACCGCTCGCCGGCATCGACGCGGATGACGCGCACGCCGAGCGTACCGGCAAAGGTGGCCATCACCTCATCGCTCTCGTTCAGGCGCAGCAGGCCATGATCAACAAACACGCAGGTCAGCTGCGGGCCGATGGCCGCGTGCAACAGAGCCGCGACCACCGAGGAGTCCACGCCGCCCGACAATCCGAGCAGCACGCGCTCGGTACCGACTTCCGCCCGGACCCGCGCGATGGCGTCATCGATGATGCTGCCTGCGGTCCAAAGCGCGGCGCAGCCGCAGATCTCGCGCACGAACCGCTCAAGAATCGCCCCGCCCTGGCGCGTGTGCGTAACTTCCGGGTGAAACTGCACGCCGTAGAACCGCCGCCGCTCGTCGGCCATTGCGGCCATCGGCGCACCGTGTGTGGTGGCGATCAGCGCAAATCCCGGCGGCAGGGCTTCGACCCGATCGCCATGACTCATCCACACGTCGAGCACCGCGGCGCCGCTGGCGTCGCGCCGGTCTTCGATGCCATCGAGCAGGCGATTCGGCGCAACGGCGCGAACCTCCGCATAACCGAATTCGCGCACTTTACCGGGCTGCACCTGGCCGCCAAGCTGGCTCGCCATCGTCTGCATGCCGTAGCAGATGCCCAGCACTGGCACGCCGAGCTCGAACACGGCCGGTGGCGCCCGCGGCGGCAGCGCATCGGTTACGGATTCCGGCCCGCCGGACAGAATAATTCCGTGGGCGCCGCTGCTGCGCAGCACTGCTTCGTCGACGTCCCAGGGATGAATTTCAGAGTAGACGCCGAACTCGCGAATGCGCCGCGCGATCAACTGCGTGTATTGCGCGCCAAAATCCAGGATCAGAATGCGGTGGGCGTGGATGTCCGTTCCGACCGGGGCGTCACCGGTTGCCAGGCCGGTATCAGGAGGCGCGGTAATTGGGCGCTTCCTTGGTGACCGAAACATCGTGCACGTGGCTCTCGCGCACGCCGGCCGTTGTGATCCGTACGAATTTCGGCCGCGTGCGCATCTCATCGATGTTGCCGCTGCCGGTATAACCCATCGCCGCGCGCAAGCCGCCGGCAAGCTGGTACAAAATTGAAACCAGGCTGCCCTTGTACAGCACGCGGCCCTCGATGCCCTCGGGCACCAGTTTTTCAAGCTCGGTGTTCGTATCCTGGAAATACCGCTCCGCCGAGCCGTGCTTCTCGGCCATCGCGCCGAGCGAGCCCATGCCACGGTAAGCCTTGTAGGAGGCTCCCTGGAATAGCTCGACCTCACCCGGGGATTCCTCGGTGCCAGCGAACATGCCGCCAATCATCACTGCATGCGCGCCCGCCGCAATGGCCTTGGCGATGTCGCCGGAGTAGCGGATGCCGCCATCGGCAATCAGCGGCACGCCGCTGCCGGCGAGCGCTTCGGCGACGTTGCTGACCGCGGTAATCTGCGGCACACCGACGCCGGCAACGATGCGGGTGGTACAAATCGAGCCCGGGCCGATGCCGACCTTTACGGCGTCGGCGCCCGCGCCCGCTAGATCGAGCGCTCCCTCGCGCGTCACAATATTGCCGGCAATGACTTCGAGGTCTGACCAGCGCGCCTTGAGGCGGGAGACCATTTCAAGCACGCCGCGGGAATGGCCGTGCGAGGTGTCGACCACCACCAGATCGACCCCGGCGTCGCGCAATGCCGCCACTCGGTCGACCGTGTCGGGCGCGGTGCCGACGGCGGCACCGACCCGCAGCCGGCCGGTCGAATCCTTGCTGGCGCGCGGAAACTCTGTGGCCTTCTGGAAATCCTTGACCGTGATCATGCCGCGCAGCTCGTCGTCGCCGTTGACGACCAGCACCTTCTCGATCCGGTGCTTGTGCAGCAGGCGCAGCACTTCTTCCTTGGGCGCGTTTTCGCGCACGGTAATCAGGCGATTCTTCGGCGTCATCACGGTCGAAACCGGCGCATCCAGGTGCTGCTCAAAGCGCAAATCGCGGTGCGTCACGATGCCGAGTACCTTGGTGCCCGTGACGACCGGAACGCCGGAAATGCCGCGGGCCCGCGTCAGTTCAATCACCTGGCGGATGGTCGTGTCCGGCGAGACGGTAATCGGATCGGCGATTACGCCGCTCTCGAACTTTTTCACCTGGTTGACCTGGCGGGCCTGCGCCTCGATCGACATATTCTTGTGGATGACGCCGATACCGCCTTCCTGCGCCATGGTGATGGCCAGGCGGGCCTCGGTCACCGTATCCATGGCCGCCGACAGCACTGGCAATCCGATGCGGATGCGGCGGGTCAGCTGCGTGGATAAATCCACTTCGCGCGGCAACACGTCGGAGCGGGCCGGGACCAGCAGGACGTCGTCAAAGGTGAGTGCTTCTTCGAGAATGCGCATGGGGCTTGGGTCCCAAAAAGAAGCGCGCCATTGTACGCACAGCGCCGCGCAGGGTAAACCTCTTTTACCCTCCTCCTGGCTCGGGGCGCCGGTGACAGAGCCGAGCCGGCCGGCGCCGCCCGGTTTAATATGGCCGCGCGTATGAGCGAGCCGCGAGCCCACCATCCCCCGCCCGCCCGCCCGGGCCCTGGCCCGGCCGCGGGCGCCGACATTTACAGCATCTCAAGGCTGAACCGCGAGGCGAAGCTGCTGCTCGAATCAGGACTTGGCGCCATCTGGGTGGAAGGGGGAGTCTCCAATTTTTCCCGGCCTTCGTCCGGGCACTGGTATTTCACGCTCAAGGATCGCGACGCACAGCTGCGCTGTGCGATGTTCCGGCAGCGCAATATTCTGGCAGCGTTCAGCCCGCGCGAAGGCCAGCTGGTGCTGGCCCGCGGCCGTGTCAGCCTGTACGAGGCGCGCGGCGACTTTCAGCTGCAGGTTGAGTATCTGGAAGAAGCCGGAATCGGCGCACTGCAGCGCGCCTTTACCGAACTGCAGAACCGTCTCGCGGCCGAAGGCCTGTTCGCACCAGAGCGCAAGCGGCCGCTGCCGGCTGTACCCGCGCACATCGGCGTAATCACCTCGCCTACCGGCGCAGCCATCCGCGATATCCTGCACACGCTCGCCCGGCGCTTTCCCGCCAGTGAGGTGCTGATCTACCCGGTGCCCGTGCAGGGCGCCGCGGCGGCGCCAGCCATCGTGGCCGCGCTGGACCTGGCCAGCGCACGCCAGGAGTGCGATGTGCTGATCCTGGCCCGCGGGGGCGGCTCGCTGGAGGATCTGTGGGCCTTTAACGATGAGCGGGTAGCCCGCGCCATCGGTCGCTGCGCGATTCCGCTGGTCACTGGCATCGGTCATGAGGTCGACTTCACGATCGCCGACTTTGTTGCCGACGTGCGCGCGCCAACTCCCACCGCTGCGGCGCAGCTGGTGGTGCCTGACCGGCAGGTTTGGCTCGCGCGGTTCGTGCAGCTACAGGCGCGCCTCGCCGCTGCGGCGCGTCGCCAGCTGCACGATGAGCGAACACGGCTTGCCGTACTTGCAGACCGGCTGGCCCAGTCGCATCCCGGGGCCCGCCTGGTGCAGCACAGCCAGCGGCTTGACGAGCTGGAGCAGCGCCTCAGCCGCGCGATGGCACTGGGCGTAGAGCGGGCGGCAACACGCCTGCAGGCGCTGCGCACGCGCCTTCGCGGTCGCTCACCGGCAGCGGCTCTACGCGAGATCGAGCTGCGAGTGGTCGCCGGGCTCGGACGTCTGCAAGGCGCCGCGCAGGTGGCGCTCGGCCGGGCACAGGCGCGGCTGGAACTTTCTGTGCGCGCGCTGCAGACGGTCAGTCCACTGGCAACGCTCGCGCGTGGCTTTGCGGTCTTGACTCGCGCGCGGGATGGCAAGCTGGTCAGCCGCGCCGATATGCTCGCGGCGGGCGATGAGTTCGATGCCCGCTTGGCCGTCGGGACGATACGCGCCAACGTGCTG
>DASWBL010000026.1:0-4955 GCA_036390615.1 Steroidobacteraceae bacterium
TCATAGATGCACTGCGTTTCGTGCCGGAGCGCATCCGGCTGGACCCGGCGCTGCATGCGGCCGAAGAAGCGTATGCTCTGGTTCGTGAGCAGGGAGTGTCGTTTCGCGAGGCGTACCGGCGCGTGAGCGCCAAGTACCGCCGCTAAAGTCTTAAGGAAGCCATGAACGAAGCTGCGCCACAAGCTGCGCCGCAGATCACGACGGGACTGATCCGCTACACCCACGTAATCTACGGCCTGCACGCGCTGGCGGTGCTGCTTGGCTTCGGCTCGGTCAGCTGGGTACCGGTGCGCTTCGTGTTCAGCCTGCCCTCGATTGTCGCCGTGATCATGAATTACGCGCGGCGCCACGAGGCCCGCGGCACCTGGCTCGAATCTCATTTTCACTGGCAGATCCGCACGTTCTGGTTTGCGCTGTTGTGGATTCTGGTGACGGCCCTGGTGTCGGCGCCGTTGATGATCATCCTGATCGGCGTTTACGTCGCGTATCTCGGCATGGCCATCATCGGTTTGTGGGTGATTTACCGGGTCGTGCGCGGCTGGATAACGCTCACCGAACGGCGCGCACTGCCCATGAGTGTGTCCTGATGCGTGCGCGGCCGCTGATCATTGCGCTTGGCATTGCGGTCTTGCTGCAGGCCGGTGGCTGCGGGCAAAAGGGTCCGCTTTTCCTGCCGGACAAGAACAAGAGTGCGGTCCCGCCGCCAGCAGCCGCGCCGGCCCCCGCGCCAGCGCCAGCGCCAGAAACGGCGCCGGTTCCGGATAAGGACCCGCGCGATAAGAACGACGACAGTTCCGGCTCTTAAGTTCCCGCCGCGGCAACGCATATACTGCGGGCCGCCCGTTGTAAGGCCTATTCCATGACCGCCACGCCTGATCTGATTCTGGTCGACGGCTCCTCCTACCTGTACCGCGCGTTCCACGCGCTGCCGCCGCTCAGCAATTCGCGCGGCGAGCCGACCGGCGCGGTGCACGGCGTGCTCAACATGCTGCTGAAACTGCAGCGCGAACATCCCGGCAAGGCGCTCGTCGTGGTGTTCGACGCCCCCGGCCGGACTTTTCGCGACGAGCTGTTCGATCAGTACAAGGCGACGCGGGCGCCGATGCCGGATGATCTGCGCCGGCAGGTTGAGCCGTTGCTGCAGGCGGTCGAAGGGCTCGGCCTGCCGCTGCTGCGCGTGCCCGGCGTCGAAGCAGATGACGTCATCGGCACGCTGGCGCGTGAGGCCGAAGCGCCGGGCCGGCAGGTGCTGATCAGCACCGGCGACAAGGACATGGCACAGCTGGTCAGTCCGCACATCCGGCTCATCAACACGATGACCGGCACGCTGCTGGACCGTGACGGCGTCAAGAACAAATTCGGCGTTTTTCCCGAACAGATCATCGATTACCTGGCTCTCGTCGGCGACAGCTCGGACAACATCCCGGGCATTGCGCAGGTGGGCCCCAAGACCGCGGCCAAGTGGCTGGAGCAATACCCGACGCTGGAGCAACTGCTCGAGCATGCGGCGCAGCTGTCCGGCAAGGCCGCCGACAATCTGCGCGCTGGGAGCGAGGTACTGGCGCTGTCGCGCAACCTGGCCACCATCCGCACCGATCTCAAGCTCAAGCTGCCGGAAGATGCGCTGCAGCTTCGGGCGGCAGATACCCCGAAACTGCGCCAGCTCTATGAACGGCTGGAGATGCGTACGCTGCTGCGCCAGCTCGGCAGCGCCGACGCTGCACCGGAGCCGGCGCCATCAACGCAGCCCGCGGCGGCGGCCAGCCCCGCGCCGCCGGCGCCCGAGCGGCGTTACGAGTGCATCACCGAATGGCCGCAACTGGAGGCATGGCTCGCCCGGTTAAAAATAGCGGAGCTGTTTGCGTTTGACACCGAGACCACCGGCCTTGATTACATGCGCGACCAGATCGTCGGCGTGTCCTTTTGCATCGAGCCGGGCGTCGCCGCGTACGTGCCACTGGCGCATGATTACGCTGGCGCGCCGGCACAGCTTGACCGCGACCAGGTGCTCGAAAAACTGCGTCCGCTGCTGGAAGGCGCGGCGCACGGCAAACTCGGTCAGCACCTGAAATTCGATATTCACGTGCTCGCCAATCACGGCATTGCGCTTAACGGGCAGCGCTTCGACACGATGCTCGAATCCTACGTATTGAACAGCACCGCGACCCGGCACGACATGGACTCGATGGCGCAGAAATACCTGGGACTTACGACCATTCACTTCGAGGATGTGGCGGGCAAGGGCGCCAAGCAGCTGACATTCAACCAGGTCAGCGTCGAGCGCGCGGCCGAGTACGCCGCCGAGGACGCGGACGTGACCGTGCAGCTGCACCGGGTGCTGTGGCCGCAGCTCGAGGCCATCGAGCCGCTCGCACAACTGTACCTGACGCTCGAGCAGCCACTGGTCATGGTGCTGCAGCGCATGGAGCGCACCGGCGTGCTGATCGACCGGGAAATGCTCAAAGTTCAGAGCGGCGAGCTCGCCCGGCGCATGCAGGAAGTGACCGCCGCGGCCCAGGCGGAGGCCGGCCACGAATTCAATCTCGATTCCCCGAAGCAGCTGCAGCAAATCCTTTATGAGCGACTGCAGCTGCCGGTGAAGCGCAAGACTTCCACCGGCCAGCCGTCGACGGCCGAGGACGTGCTCGAGGAACTGGCGGCCGATTACGCCCTGCCGCGGCTGATCCTGGAATACCGCGGCCTGGCCAAGCTCCGTTCCACCTATACCGAAAAGCTGCCCGAGCAGATCAATCCTGACACCGGCCGGGTGCACACCTCTTATCATCAGGCGGTGGCGGCCACCGGCCGGCTGTCCTCCACTGACCCCAATCTGCAAAACATCCCGGTGCGCACCGCCGAAGGCCGGCGCATACGCCAGGCTTTCATTGCCCCGCCCGGCTGTGTGCTGATGGCCGCCGATTACTCGCAGATCGAGCTGCGGATCATGGCGCATCTGTCGGGCGATGAGGGCCTGCTGCGTGCCTTTGCGGAGGACCGGGATATTCACCAGGCGACGGCGGCAGAAGTCTTTGGCGTTGCCCCGGATCAGGTGTCAGCCGACCAGCGCCGCTCGGCCAAGGCGATCAATTTCGGCCTGATTTACGGCATGTCCGCGTTCGGCCTGGCCCGGCAGCTCGGCATCGACCGCGGCGCGGCGCAGCAGTACGTGGATCGCTATTTCGCGCGCTACCCGGGCGTGAAACGCTACATGGATGAGACGCGTGCGCGGGCGCGCCGCGATGGCTATGTCGAGACGGTGCTGGGCCGGCGGCTGTACCTGCCGGATATCCGCTCGAGCAACCGGCCGTTGCAGCAGTACGCCGAGCGCAGCGCGATCAACGCGCCGATGCAGGGCACGGCGGCGGACATCATCAAGCGCGCCATGCTCGGCGTCGACGCGTGGTGCCTGCGCCCGAACTCGCCCGCCAAATTGATCATGCAGGTCCACGATGAGTTGGTGCTCGAGGTGCGATCGGCGGCGATCGAGGAGACCACCGATGAAGTGCGGCGTCTGATGAGCGGCGCCGCGGCGCTTCGCGTGCCGCTCCGGGTAGGCGTCGGTACTGGGATGAACTGGGATCAGGCCCACTGACCCAAAAAAATGCCGGACACCCGGGTCCTGCGATGGTCACAGGGCTGACATGTAAACCTGAAAACCCGGTGGCTGGACGCCACAATCCACTGTTCCGCGCGTGGTTATGGCCATTTTTTCTGTTGTTTTATTGCCACAGTCATGCTCGTACCGCATTGAAAAATAAGGGAATTTTAATAATAATTTGCAGGAACTTTGACCATTACTTGTGTTCTAATCTCAGCGAGTGCCCCAAGCACTCCCCGCTTCTCTCCCTAGGCGGGTGAATGAGTAAACCGGCTCATCGAGACCTGAGCCGGGTTTGTCCGCTCCGGTGGCCTGTCCCCCGAAAAACCAGGCCACCGGGGCATTTTTATTTTAAGGGTCCGATTTAACTGCCCGATTGCAGCCAACGATCCATTTGGCTGCGCGCCTCATCGAGCCCCTGGCCGCTGATCGCGGAAAACGGCTGCACCGTGGCGCGCGCGCCAAGCTGCACTTGCGTTTGCGCGAACGTCTTCGACAATTCCGCGCGCCCGAGTTTATCGACCTTGGAGAGCAGCACATGCACCGGGCAGCCGGCACTGGCGGCCCAATCCAGCAGCGTCTCGTCGCCGGGCAGGAGACCGCGGCGACTGTCGACCATCAGGAAAAGTCCCCGCAGCGATTCGCGCTGCGCGAGCGCATCGATCATCGGCGCCCAGCTGGCCCGCTCGGCGGCGCTGGCCGTCGCGTACCCGTAACCGGGAAGATCGACGAGCCTGCGCCCTGCGGCGAGCTGGAAGAAATTCACCAGCCGGGTGCGCCCGGGCATTTTGCTGGTACGGGCAAGAGCCTTGCGGCCGACGATTACGTTAATCGCGGTGGATTTGCCGGCGTTGGAGCGGCCGGCAAAAGCGACTTCAGCGCCGAAATCGTCGGGAAACTGCGCCGCGCTGGCGGTGCTGAGGAGGAACTCCGCCTGGGGGTAACGAGTCACGGGCGACCGGCCTGAGAAGCTTTTGCGTAGTGTACAATTCTTCGGCCTGCTGCCAGGCAAAAGAAACGGGCCCGGCCAAATTCTTGTTGGAGCTGATGGCATCATGACCGTGACGCTGCGGATCGTATTCATTGCGCTGCTCGCAACAGCGGCGCCCATGGCCTGGTGCACCGGGTCAGCCGAGGCCGGCGCCGCCAAAGCCGCAACCTGCCTCGCCTGCCACGGCATGAACGGCAACAGCACCAATCCCGATTGGCCGAATCTCGCCGGCCAGAATGCGGCCTACATCAGCGGTCAGCTGCAACTGTTTCATAGCGGCAAGCGCACCGGCATGCCCGGCAACCCCAATGCGGCCTTGATGCCGCCGATGGCCGCCTCGCTCAGCGACCAGGACATCGAGGATGT
>DASWBL010000027.1:0-2135 GCA_036390615.1 Steroidobacteraceae bacterium
GTCTACGATTCAGGCCACAGCATCCGCCAGGTCATCGAGGACTTGCGCAGTAAGTGCCGCAAAAACACTCCGGAAATCCGTATTGCAACAGTGTATTGCAAGCCTGCGCGTTGTATCCCGAGCGACGTGCCCCACTACTACCTGCACGAAACCGATCATTGGCTGGTATTTCCGCATGAGATCGCTGGCCTGACGGTTAGCGAGATGCTCAAGCACAAACCTGGTATCGATGCAGTGCGTGATCGCCTGGTAGCGGTGGGTCGCGACTCAATTAATGCCGCCAAGGCACGATCGGCTTAGTTGGCCGCGTAGACCGCGTATGTGCGAATACGGCAGCACTTCGGAACGTTGTAAATCAACCGCAAGGGTAATTAGGGCGTAAGCGCGCCGGGCCGCTAAGCGCCCGCAGTTCGGTGGTCGAGCACATCAACCCGCACGATCGCATCGCTGACCGAAGCTTCCTCACAGTTTTCACCCGGCCCGCCCCGGTCAACAACGAGGAACCGGGTAAAT
This sequence comes from Steroidobacteraceae bacterium, assembly GCA_036390615.1. GTDB lineage: Bacteria > Pseudomonadota > Gammaproteobacteria > Steroidobacterales > Steroidobacteraceae > FEN-1191. The sequence continues at coordinate 514 of DASWBL010000027.1, forward strand.
CTGCCTATTGCCAGCAGTGAATGATGCCAGGTGTTGCGCCGGAAATTTACCCCCTGCCATCCGGTACTCTGGAATACGCGGATCGCCTCGCCGAGCGGGGCTGCGGTACCTTCGGCCACCACAACCAGGAACGTGCAATCTTCCAGCGGATAAAAGGCCTGACTCGAAAGCGGATGTCGTTCGAGCACGCTTACCTGATGGGGCAGCGGGCGTGGCGCGGCGCGGAACAGGCTTATGAGGGGGCGCCCGGCGGCCTCCGCGACGTCAACCTGCGCCAGATCATCGAACCGCTCGCAGGTACCGTCATTGATCCAGACCGGCTCGTGCCCGGCTATTTCGATGACATCCCCGAAAGGCGCAAATGCCGACGCGGTCAGCCGCTCGGCGCGCAATGCTATGACCGGCATGGGTCCCACTGGCTTCAGCCTGAATCGATGCGACCGAACAGGCGCACGCGGCTGAGACCTCCATCCGGATGGATGTTGACTCTCACGTGGGAAATTGCGCCGACATCGCGCAACTCACCGGTAAATTCGTGCACGCTATCGGCCCTGAGGTATTGCGGTTCGAGCATGGCTGGCCATTGTGGGGCGTCCGCAAGCCAGCGCCCATCCGCGTCCCCTTCCCGAAGCGCCGCCTGTATCGACACCTGATGCGGAAAATTGCCCTTGAAGAATGCCGTGTCGATTTCGACGCGTGTGACTCGCCCACGATGTCCGAGCCGCAAAATGACCCAGTCATAGCCTGGTCCTCGTCGACGCCGCGTTTCCCATCCGCCCGCCATGCTGGCGGCGCGACCAGGTAGCAGTAGATTCGACATCGAACCGTAGTGCTCGTCGCTGCAGGCAACGGCCACGCCACCGCGCAGAGCCGCTACCAGATCCACCGGCTCACCGCCCATGGCGCTCGACCAGTCGTACTGGACGGTTCCATAAGCGCGGAATCTTGCAATACCGCCGTCGGGGAAGATATTGAGCTTCACGTGCGTCCAGGTTGCTGCCGATTGAACAGTAAAAAAATTGCGCTTATTTCCATTTAGCGCCGAACTGCCAAGCAGCTCTTTCCAGACCGTGGCTGCACTGGGCTCTGCTGCGCTCTGACACGCCTCGACCGACGCAAACGGTGGGAAATTACCGGTAAAATGCCGCGTGTCGATCTCCAACACTGCGAGCTTACTGGGCGCCGCTAGTTTCACAATGCAATAGTCGTGACCTCCCCCGCGCCGCCGCCGCGACTCCCAGCCGTCCATCCATTTGCCGTTCTCATCGTAAACGCCGGCGCGCCACTCCGGCTCCGTGGCCTGAAGCATCCGTTCCTTTGGCGCGAAAAAATCATCGGTAGCAAATTGTGCCGAAGCGCCAAGCCGGTCATCGGCGACATTGATGTACCGCGCCAGCAGATCGGCAGGCGCACTGTCCTGGTCCATTTTCGCTCAGCAACCCCCGTTGGCTATTGCTTCAATAACACCACGCCGGCTGCTGCCGCTGCAATATATGTCGGCGGCGATCGCATTAAAGCTCACTCCGCGGCGAACGATTCCTCGATCCTTTGCACAGCCCTAGCAGCCTGCGAGGCATCCATCGGCAGAGCAAGATTGTCCGGCGCGACCCTTGTTCTGACCA
>DASWBL010000028.1:0-14311 GCA_036390615.1 Steroidobacteraceae bacterium
GCCCTATCCCACGGATTGCGGACCGGGCCGAAGTGGCTGGTCTCATTGGATGAGCCCATCGCGAACTCATCCATGTTGGTCTTGCCAAGTGTCACGACGCCGGCGGCCCGCAGCCGCGCCACCACCGTCGCATCGTAGGGCGATACAAAGTTGGCCAGCATCCGCGAGCCGCAGGTCGTGCGCGAGCCCGCCGTACAGAAAATGTCTTTGTGGGCGATTGGCAGGCCGGTCAGCGGCCCGGCCGAGCCGTCGGCCAGGGCACGGTCCGCTGTAGCCGCTGCCGCTAGCACGGCGGCGTCGTCGACCGTGATGAAGGCGTTGAGCTGCGCCTGGGCCCGCCCGATACGCTCCAGAAACGCACGGGCCAGCTCCGTGGCCGAATACTGCCGGGCCTTCAGACCCGCTGCCAGCTGCGCAAGTGTCTGCAAATGCATACGGTGCTACTCGACCACCTTGGGCACCAGGTACAAACCGGCCTTAACCTGCGGGGCATTGCGCTGATAAAGCTGATGCTGGTCGGTTTCCGTCACTGCATCGGGCCGCAGGCGCTGCACCTGGCCCGGCAACGGGTGGGACATCGGCTCGACGGCGGCAGTATCGGCCCGCTCCAGCTGTCCGACCAGATCGAGAATGCGTGACAGGCTGCTCAAATAAACCGGGATCTCGGTCTCACTCAGTGCCAGGCGCGCCAGGTGCGCAACATTCTCAATTTCGCTGCGGGTCAGGCTCATGATGAGTCATCCGAGTGCGGAAAAATGGGCGCGAAATCATACACCTCGCCTTGTGCAATGTCCTGTCGGTTGCTAGATTAGCGAACGTTTTTTCCGGCTGCCATAAAGGTCCGCGACCTTCCATGTTCAAACGCCTCCGCGGTTATTTTTCCAGCGATCTTTCCATCGATCTCGGGACGGCCAACACCCTAATTTACATGCGCGACAAGGGCATCGTGCTCAACGAGCCCTCGGTGGTCGCGGTCCAGGACGAGCCGACCCGTGGCGGCAAGGTCATCGTCGCCGTGGGTGTCGAGGCCAAGGGCATGCTCGGGCGCACGCCGGGTCATATCAACGCCGTGCGGCCGATGAAGGACGGCGTGATCGCCGATTTCACCTACACCGAGAAAATGCTGCAGTACTTCATCAACAAGGTGCACGGCAATCGTTTCCTCAAGCCATCACCGCGGGTGCTGGTGTGTGTGCCGTTCGGTTCTACGCAGGTCGAGCGGCGCGCGATCCGCGAATCAGCCGAGGGCGCCGGCGCGCGCAACGTGGCCATCGTCAGCGAACCGATGGCCGCCGCGGTCGGCGCGGGCCTCCCGGTTCAGGAAGCCCGTGGCTCCATGGTGCTCGACGTCGGCGGTGGCACGAGCGAGGTCGCGGTGCTTTCGCTCAATGGCATTGTCTACGCCAACTCGGCGCGCATCGGCGGCGATCGCTTCGACGAAGCCATCATGAATTACGTGCGGCGCAATTACGGCATCCTGATCGGCGAGGCGACGGCCGAGCGCATCAAGATCGAGATCGGTTCGGCCTACCCTGGTCAGCAGGTGCGCGAACTTTCGGTCAAGGGCCGCAACCTCTCCGAGGGTGTGCCGCGCAGCTTTACACTCAACAGCAACGAGATCCTCGAGGCACTGCAGGAGCCGCTGCAGGGCATCGTCAGCGCGGTCAAGCAGGCGCTCGAGCAAACGCCACCGGAACTCGGTGCGGACGTCGCCGAACGCGGCATCGTGCTCACCGGCGGCGGCGCGCTGCTGCGCGATATCGACAAGCTGCTGATGGAGGAGACCGGTCTGCCGGTCGTGGTGGCCGACGATCCGTTGACCTGCGTCGCCCGCGGCGGCGGACGCATCCTTGAACTGATGGATCAGATGGGGCCCGGGCACTTCGGTCTGGAGTGACGCCGCGTGGCAATTGGCTGATTCGGCGTCGCCCCCTTAGTTCTGGGGCCGGCGCGGATCGCGCTGCAGGACTCTATTCAGTGCAAACGATAGCTCGGGCAGGTTGATTTGGCGGGGTTTGGCACAGCGGTAAACCGGCCACTTTATGGCCGCGGGCCTTCGCCGGGGCTGCGCTTCAGCGTTTATGCCCTGATTGCTCTGGCGCTGATGTACTTTGACCAGCGCGGACACTGGTCCGCGCGCATCCGCTTCGGGTTACTGGGCGCCGCCTATCCGATCCAGGTGATGGTCAGCTCACCGGGCAGCGCCTGGCGCTGGCTGACCGACAGCTGGCGTTCGCGCGCATCGCTGCAGGCTGAGAACGCGCAACTGCGCGCCCAGCAGCGCGAGTTGCAGCTAGCCGTGCTGCGCGAGCAGGCTCTTGAGGCCGAAAACACGACGCTGAGGGATCTACGCCAGGCGCTGCCGCCACTGGTCAAGAAATGGCAGCTGGCCGAAGTCATCAGCGTCGAGACCGACCTGCTGCGCCAGCGGCTGATCATCAACCGCGGCAGTACCGGCGGCGTGTTCGTCAACGAGGCGGTGATCGATGGCCAGGGCGTGTTGGGCCAGGTCGCGCGCGTCGGTCCGTGGAGCGCCGAAGTCATCCTGATCACCGATCCGGAACACGCCGTCCCGGTCCAGCTGACGCGTAATGGCCTGCGCACCATCGCGATCGGCTCGGGCAACTCCGGAGAGCTGCTGCTGCGGGATTTGGCCGCGAATTCCGACGTCAAAAGCGGCGATCTGCTGGTGTGCTCCGGTCTCGGCGGCGTGTTCCCGGCAGGCTATCCGGTCGGCAAGATCATCGGCGTGAGCCGTGCGGCCAATCAGCCCCTGGCGCAGGTGCGCGCTGCGCCGCTGGCGCGGATTCAAGATGCCCGCGAAGTCATGCTGGTGGAATTTGACGCCACGCACCCCGCGGCGCCGGCGCCACCGGTGCCGCTGGCGCGGCCGCCGGCGCCCGCAGCTTCCAAAGCGCCGGCTCGTCAGGGGGACGAGGAATGAGCAGCCGCGAGAATTTCCTCGCGATCCTGATCACGGCGCTGCTCGGCCTGATGCTGACGGTGGTGCCGCTGCCGCACTGGCTCGCCATCGTGCGCCCGTCCTTTCTGGTGCTGGTAGTTATGTACTGGTCGACAATGGCGCCGTTTGCCGGCGGCATTGCCTTAGGCTTCTTCGGCGGCCTGTGTCTGGATGTATTTGACGGCTCGCTGCTCGGCGAACATGCCCTGGCGCTGGCGTTCGTGACTTACCTGGCGGTGCGGCTACACCTTTTGATGCGCGCCAAGCCGCTGTTCGAGCAGTCGGTGTTTGTGGTAGCGGGACTTTTGGTCTACGAGTGCCTGCTTTGGGGCATTGACGGCTGGAGCGGACATGCGCTGTCGAGCTGGGCGCGGTGGGTCCAGGCGCTGAGCGGCGGTCTGGTCTGGCCGCTGGCGGTCGGTCTGCTGGGCCGCTTTCACACACCACAATAGCACTGCATCGAACATGCCAGGCCGCGTACGCATCAAGGATCACTGGAACGAGCAGCGGATTTTCATCGGCCGCACGTTCGCAGCGATGGTAATCATTGCGCTGCTAACGGTGATGCTGATCGGCAAGCTCGCCTATCTGCAGATCGTGCGTCACGAATATTACGTCGGCCTGTCACAGGGCAACCGCGTGCGCCTCGAACCGATTCCGGCCAATCGTGGCCTGATCCTGGATCGCAACGGGCAGATACTGGTCGACAACGAACCGGCGTATCAGCTCGAGCTGGTGCGCGACCAGGTGCCGGATCTGGAAGGGACTCTGCAACGACTGATCCGCATCGGCCTTTTGACGCCGGATGACCTGGACCAGACGCGACGCACGATCATGTCGCGGCGCAAGTTCGATCGCGTACCGATCCGGCTGCGGCTGACCGACGAGGAGATCGGCCGCTTCGCCGTGCACCGGTTTGAGTTCCAGGGGGTCGACCTTCAGACCCGCCAGACGCGCCACTACCCGTACGGCGAACTGGGTGTGCATGCGCTCGGCTACGTTGCGGCGATCAGCGCCGATGATCTGGAGAAGATCGACGTGGCAAGCTACGCCGGCACGACTCTGATCGGCAAGCTAGGCGTGGAAGCCGCGTACGAATATGCGCTGCACGGCCGCAACGGCAGCCAGGAAGTGCTGGTCAATGCGGAGGGCCGGGCCGTCGATCAGCAGGGTGCCTATCGGCCAGATCTGCATCTGATCCCGGCCACGGCAGGGCAAAATCTGATCCTGTCGATCGACCTCGCAACGCAACAGGCCGCCGAGGCCGCGCTCATCGACAAACGCGGCGCCGTGGTGGCCCTCGACCCGGGCAACGGCGATGTAATTGCGCTGGCCAGCCGACCCGGTTTTGATCCGGCGCTGTTCGCGCGCGGGCTGTCCCGCGACGAGTATGCGAAGTTGTCGGACGACGAGGACAAGCCGCTGCTCAATCGCGCCCTACGTGGTGCCTACCCGTCCGGCTCAACCATCAAGCCGGTGATCGCGCTGGCGGGGCTCACCGATCACATGGTCGATCCTGAGCGCCTCGAATACTGCAACGGTGTGTTCCATCTGCCGGGCAGCAGTCATGAATTCCACGAGGCCAAACACGAAAAGCACGGCCCGATCAATCTGGTCGATGCGATTGCGAAGTCCTGCGACGTCTATTTTTATGGCCTTGCCGCCAAGCTTGGCATCGACCGGATCTCCTCTTTCATGGCGCCATTCGGCTACGGGCAGGTCACCGGCATCGACATCGGTGGCGAAAAGCCGGGCATCCTGCCCTCGACCGAGTGGAAACGAAAGACGTTCAAGAAGCCGCAGGATGTCTGGTTCCCCGGAGATACTGTCAATCTCGGTGTCGGCCAGGGTTATTTGCTGGTCACGCCGCTACAACTGGCACACATCGCCGGCGTGCTGTCCGAGCGCGGGAAGAGCTTTCAGCCGCGGCTGGTCACCGCCTGGCGGATCGGGGATGGCGATTCCAAATCGATCGCGCCTATGCCGCAGCCGTCCGTGGAAGGCATCAGCGATGCCGACTGGAACCTCGTCATCCGCGGCATGGTGGGCGCAATGACCTACGGTACCGCGGCGGCGATCGGCAAGGGCACCGCCTATACGATGGCCGGCAAGACCGGCACGGCACAGGTGTTCTCGCTCGCGCCCAACGCCAGGTACAACGCCAAGGACGTGGCCGAACGGCTGCGCGATCACTCCTGGTTCATCGCCTTTGCGCCGGTCGAGGCGCCACGCATCGCCGTGTGCGTACTGGTCGAGAACGGCGGCTTCGGGGCAAGCGTCGCGGCACCGATCGCGCGCAAGGTGATCGACGCCTATCTGATCGGTAAAACTACGCCCGCGACCGGCGGCGGGACGACCTGATGCGCGAAGAACTGCAAGGCGGAGCTGCGCGCCGCACCCTGTCGGCCACCGCCCGACTGCTCGCCGCGTTGAAGCTCGACGGCGCGCTGCTGGTAGGGCTTGGGCTCGTGTGCTGCTTCGCGCTGTTCGTACAGTTTTCCGCCTCGGGGCAAAGCCTGCAGGCGGTTCTGCGCACGCTGATGCGCCTGGCGCTCGGCGTCGTGGTGATGCTGATGCTGGCGCGCAGCACACCAAACTTCCTCAAGAGCCTGGCACCCTGGCTGTACGCCGGGGGCATTGTCCTGCTGCTGGTGGTGTTCGTGCTCGGCCACGTCGGCAAAGGCGCGCAGCGCTGGCTCGCGTTTGGTCCGTTGTTGCGCTTCCAGCCGTCGGAGATCATGAAATTGGCCGTGCCGATGCTGGCGGCCTGGTTCATGCACGAGCGCCCGCTGCCGCCCGACTGGCGCACGCTGCTGATCCTCGCCGGCATGATTCTGCTGCCGGCAGTGCTGGTGGCGGCACAACCCGATTTGGGCACGGCGCTGCTGATTCTCGCGAGCGGCGCGCTGGTGGTGCTGATGGCCGGGGTGTCACTGCGCATCGTGGCCGCTTTGGGAATGTCGGCCGTCGCCGCGGCATTCATCGGCTGGCGGTTCCTGCACCTGCATGAATACCAGCGCCAACGCGTGCTCACGTTCCTCAATCCACAGTCCGACCCGCTCGGATCCGGCTATCACATCATCCAGTCGCAGATCGCCATCGGCTCGGGCGGCCTGTTCGGCAAGGGCTGGATGAACGGCAGCCAGGCGCAGCTTGATTTCCTGCCCGAGCGCTCCACCGATTTCATCTTTGCGGTGATCGGCGAGGAATTCGGGCTGCTCGGCGTCATCGTGTTGCTGGGCCTGTACCTGTTCATCGTCACCCGCGCCGTCTACCTGGCTTCGCAGACCAACGACACTTTCTCCCGCCTGCTTGCCTCGAGCATCGCACTGACGTTTTTTGTCTACATTTTCATCAACGCCGGCATGGCCTGCGGGTTGCTGCCGGTGGTGGGCGTGCCGCTGCCGCTGGTCAGTTACGGCGGCTCCTCGATGGTCACGCTGCTGGCCGGATTCGGGATCTTGATGGGCCTGTATTCGCACCGCAAACTGGTCGGCACCTGAATGCCTGCGGGGCTGCGGACCATTCGCGCGCTGCTGATTGCCGCCACGCTGCTGGGCGGCGCGCCAGCTGGTGCCCATGAGCTGGCCGCCGGCTCGCACCTCGATGTGTCGCGCCCGGAAGTGGCCGCCTTTATCGATCAGCTGGTCGCTCAGGGCTTTGATCGCGCGCAGTTGAGCGCAACGCTTGCTCAGGCCGAATTGCAGCCGCGGGTACTCGATGCCGTTACCAAGCCCGCCGAAGTCACGCTCCAGTGGTGGGAATACCGCGCCCGCTTTCTGACCACCGAGCGAATCGATGCCGGCGCGCGCCTTTGGCTCGAGCATCGCGAACTGCTCGATCAGATCGCCTTGCACTGGCAGGTGCCGCCGCAGTACCTGCTTGCGATCGTTGGCGCCGAATCTTATTTTGGCCGCACCACCGGACATTACCGGGTGCTCGATGCGCTGGCCACGCTCGCCTTTGACTACCCGCCGCGGAGCGAATATTTCCGCAGCGAGCTGGCCCAGTTCATGCTCCTGAGCCGTGACGAGCACCTCGATCCGCTCGAGACCTACGGATCCTACGCCGGCGCGATGGGCGCCTTACAGTTCATGCCGTCGAGCTACCGGCGCTACGCGGTCAGCGCCGCGGGCGGCGCGCACGCTGATCTGTGGACCAGCTGGCCCGATATTTTTTCGAGCGTCGCCAATTACGTGCACGGCTATGGCTGGCGCTACGAGGAGCCGGTACTGCTTGAAGTGAGCGCCACGAAGCCAGGTGACCAGGGGGTATCGGGCGGCGTGACGCTCAATGAAACCCTCGGTGCGCTGCGCGCCCGCGGCCTCACGCCCGACAGCTCCTTGCCCGATGACACGCGCTGCGTACTGCTCGCGGCACCGCTGCAGGATGGCATCAGCTACCGGGCCGGATTGCAGAATTTTTACGTCATCACGCGCTATGACCGCAGTCCGCTTTACGCGATGGTGGTCAACGACCTAGCGGCCGCGCTGCTGGCACGGGTGCAAAGCCCGGAGCCGCCCTGATGCGCCGGCTGCTGCCGTTGCTGGTCATCGTGCTGGCCGGCTGCGCCGGCAGACCGCGCCGCGAGGCGCCGCCGGCGCCGGCCGCGCCGCCACCGACCGCCGCCGTCACGGAGGCCGTACCGCAGCCCGAAGCGCGCAGCGCCCACGGCAATCCGCCCTTCTACGATGTCAACGGGCAGCGCTACGTGGTTCTGGCCAACGCCGATGGCTTCGTTGAGCGCGGCGTCGCCTCCTGGTACGGACCGGATTTCCACGGAAAAAATACCGCCAGCGGCGAGCGCTACGACATGTACGCAATGACGGCGGCGCACCGCACGCTGCCGATCCCGTGCTATGCGCGCATCACCAATCTCAGCAACGGCCGCAGCGTGATCGTGCGGATCAATGACCGGGGTCCGTTTGCATCCAACCGGATCGTGGATCTGTCCTACAGCGCCGCGACTAAGCTCGACATCGTGCGGCACGGCACCGCATTCGTCGAACTGCGCACGGTCGACACGTTGACCGATGCGGCCGCGGCGGCAACCGAGGCGCCACCGCCACCTGCGCCACAACCGCCTGCGGTCAGCGCGCCAGGGCCGCTCGAGCCGACCGCGCCGCTGGCGCTTTATGTCCAGGTCGGCGCCTTTGCTGATCCGGCCAACGCGCAACGCGTGCTCGCGCGGCTGCAGTCGGCGCAGATCACCAATGCGTTCGTAGTGACTACTGGCAACGCGGCCCACCCGCTGCAGCGCGTGCGGGTCGGACCGGTGGCGACGGTCGATCAGTTTGATCAGCTCGTCGCGCAGCTTGGCACGCTCGGCTATTCCGAAGCGCGGCTCGCAACCGACTGAGCGCTACCCTTAAACTTGCTTAACAGCCCGAATGGCCGTCATGCCCCGTGGAGAGAGAAATCGATGAAAGTCACTGCCCCGCTCAGCGCCGCGCTGCTGCTTGCCGCCACGCTGCCGTCCGTTGCCGGCCCGATTCCGGATGCGCCCGCGGTCAATGCCAAGGGGTACGTGCTGACCGACTATGCGACCGGGCAGGTGCTCGCCGGCAAAGCCGCCGACCAGCGCCTCGAGCCGGCCAGCCTCACCAAATTGATGACCGCCTATGTGGTTTTTGACGCGCTGCGCAGCGGCCGCCTGAAGATGGACGAGATGGTGCCGATCAGCGAGCACGCGTGGCGGGCCGAGGGCTCACGCACCTTCGCGCAGGTCGGCACCCGCATTCCGGTCGACGTATTGATCAAAGGCATGATCGTGCAGTCCGGGAATGATGCCTCGATCGCGCTCGCCGAGCGGGTCGGTGGCACCGAGCCGGCCTTCGTGCAGATGATGAACACCACGGCCAGCCGGCTCGGCCTGACGGGTACTCATTACGCCGACAGCAGCGGACTGCCGTCGCCTGATCACTACTCCACGCCCGCGGACCTCGCCAAGCTCGCGCGCGCCATCATCCACGACTTCCCGGAATATTACGGGCTGTTTGCACTGCGTGATTTCACCTGGAACAACATCAGGCAGGAAAACCGCAATGGCCTGCTGGCACGCGATCCGACGGTTGATGGTCTGAAGACCGGGCACACCGACTCGGCCGGCTACTGCCTGGTGACGTCGGCCAAGCGACAGAACATGCGCCTGATTTCGGTGGTCATGAATGAGCCCAGCATCCATGCGCGCGAGGACGACAGCGCGGCGCTGCTGACTTACGGCTTCAATTTCTACGAGACCGTCAGTATCAAGAAAGCGGGCGAAATGGTGCTCAAGCCGCGCATCTACAAGGGCGCAGAGTCCTACGTCGCGGTCGGCACGGTGGGCGAAGTGCAGATCACCGTGCCGCGCGGCCAGGGCGGCGCGGTCACCACCAGCGCCTCGGTGCGCCAACCGCTGATCGCGCCGCTCGACGGCTCGGCGCCGGTCGGGCAGCTGCAGGTGGCCGCCGGCGGCAAGCTTCTCGCGCAGGTGCCGCTGTACGTGCTCAAGCCGGTCGCCGCCGGGAGTTGGTGGCGGCGGCTGTGGGACACCATTCTGTTGTGGTTCCATCACTGAGCAGGGCCGAACCATGAGCGAGCCGTTGCCGGTCTGTCACCTGAATGGCGCGTTGCTGCCGCTGCGTGAGGCGCGCATCTCGCCGCTCGACCGTAGTTTTTTATTCGGCGACGGCATTTATGAAGTCATTGCGGCGCGCGGCGGTCGCCCGGCGCGGCTCGCGGCAAACCTGGCACGCCTGAGTCGGAGCCTTGCGGCAGTTCGCATCCCGAATCCGCACGACCCCGAGCACTGGGCCGCGCTCATCGCCGCGCTGATCGCGGCCAACGGCGGCGGCGACCAGTACATTTATCTGCAGGTCTCGCGCGGCACCGAATGGGGACGGAATCTTGCGCCGCTGCCGAAGCTCGAGCCGACGGTGTTTGCATTCTGCGCCCCGCTCCCGCCGCCGAGCCCGGAGGCGCTCGAGAACGGCGTCAGCTGTGTTACGGCGGCGGACTTCCGTTGGGGGCGCTGCGATATCAAAGCCGTGACCTTGCTCGCCAATGCGCTGCTGCGCCAGGTCGCGGTCGAAGCGCAGGCGGCAGAAACCATCTTGTTGCGCGACGGCTGGCTGACCGAAGCGACCAGTTCCGCCGTGCACGTGGTCATCGACGGCCAGATCTGCACGCCGCCCCTGACGCATCAGCTGTTGCCCGGAACCACGCGCGGACTGATCGAGGAACTGGCCGAGCGCCACGGCCTGCCGTGGAACATCAGGCCGGTCAGCGAGGTGGAGCTGCGCGGCGCCACCGAAATCTGGCTCAGCGCCACGGTGCGCGGGTTCCTGGCGGTGACCCGGTTGGATGGCGCGCCCGTCGGCGCTGGCCGACCGGGGCCGCTGTGGCACAAGATGTACGCGCTGGTGCGCCAGGCGTGGTAGCGCGGCGCCCGGCGCCGCATTAGATCAGTTTGACGAGTTGCTTGCCGAAGTTGCGGCCCTTGAGCAGACCGATGAACGCCTCGGGCGCAGCCTCAATACCCTGCGCGACGGATTCGCGATACTTCAGGCGACCGCTGGCGACTGATTCACCAAGCTCGGTCAGCGCCTGCGGCCAGATCTCCAGATGTTCGCTGACGATGAAGCCTTCGATCTTCAGCCGGTTGACAAGGATCAGCCGCGGCGATGCCATCGGGATCGGCTGGCCGCCGTAGGCGGCAATCATTCCGCAAAGCGCGATGCGCGCGAACGCGTTGGTACTTGCCATGACCGCGTCCAGGATATAGCCGCCGACGTTTTCAAAATGCCCGTCGATGCCATGCGGGCACGCGGCGCGCAGCGCCGCCGCCAGCGACTGCGCCTCGCCGTATTGCCGGTAATCAAGACAAGCGTCAAAGCCGAGCTCCGCCGTTACGTAGTCGCACTTTTCCGCGCCACCGGCAATTCCCACGACGCGGGCACCGCGGGCTTTGGCCAGTTGCCCGACGACACCGCCCACTGCGCCGCTCGCGGCACTGACCACAACCGTCGCACCACCCATCGGGGCGATGATCTTGTTGAGACCATACCAGGCAGTGACACCCGGCATGCCGACAACCCCAAGGTACGCGGATAACGGCACCCGCCGGGTATCGACTTTACGCAGCTGGTTGAGCTGCGTGGCCTCGAGCAGCTGGTACTGTTGCCAGCCACCCATACCGACGACCGGATCACCGACCGCGAAGCGATCTGATCGCGACCCGATGACAAGCCCCACGGTGCCGCCGATCATGACTTCGCCGAGCGGCTGCGGCGCGGCGTAACTTTTGGCATCGTCCATGCGGCCGCGCATGTATGGGTCAAGACTGAGGAAATGGTGCTGGACCAGCACCTGTCCATCCTTCAGATCCGGTATTGGTTCCTCAACCAGCTTGAAATTATCGGCCGCGACCTCGCCGCGGGGTCGCAAGATGAGTTGCTGCTGCTTGTTGGTCAGCGTTGTCATGATGCGCTCCTGTGCGCGCGCCGGCCCGCGAGTTCACTGTTCCGAGGCACGCGGCACGGTCGCATACCGCGGCAGGCCGTCAGCACCCGCGGGCCATGCGACCTGGTCCTGCACCCAAATGTGGCGCACCGGCACCAGCGCCGCTGCCTCATCCAGTGAAGCCAGTGTGATATCCACCTCGCCCGCGCGCTCGCTGTTCTGGTAGGTCAATGATGTTCCGCAATGTCGGCAAAATCCGCGGCGCACTTTGGGCGACGAGTGGTACACAGCCAATTCGCCGTGTGTTACGGCGAAGCCGGCTTCCTCGACCGTACCCCACGCCACCGGCGCGGCGCCAACCGCGCGGCGGCAACTCTCGCAGTGGCAGAAGCACAGGTTGGTGACCGGGCCGCGCGCCTCAAAGCAGACCTGCCCGCACAGGCACCCGCCGCGATTAACCAAACTGTCATGCATCGCTGCCGCCACTCCCGCCGCACATGCGCTGGATTTCAATCATAACCCCGGGACCGGTCCAATGACCGCTGCAGGCAGCGCCGGCAATGGATTTGGCGCGTCAGGGCGAGTAGCCTTCGCGGCAGGCCGATACAAATAAGCCGTCAAGGCACGATCGGTCGTTTCGCAAAAATTCGTTGTTAAAAGCTATCTATTGCCAACAGAGGTCTATTGCCATGAATAAGCTATTGCGCGTCATGATGCTGACCGTCCTCGGCGCGTCCGTAGGCGGAATCTGTGCGGCCGACGGGCTGCCCTACACTGAAGGACATGTGTTCGATATCTCATCGATAAAGACGAAGGAAGGAAAATTCAACGAATATTGGGCGTTCCTCAGCAACCAATATCGGAAAATCATGGACGAAGCGAAGAAAGAAGGCCTGATCGTCGACTATTACATCTACGGGGCCAATCCGCGGTCTCCGCACGATCCGGATCTTTACCTCGTGGTCGAGTACGCCAATATGGCGGCGTACGACGGGCTCAGTGAAAAGATGAACGCGATCGACTCAAAAGTATTTGGCGGCATGAAGCAGAGCGATACGGCCGATTCCGATCGCGATTCAATCCGGACGGTTTTAGGCGACGAGATCGTCCGCGAACTGAAATTCAAATAACGTCTGATCGGACTGAATCTGCGCCGAGGTCCGGGAGGGTGCGCCCGCGGCACCCTCCATTTTTTTAGCCCACAATCAACCCTTCGGCCGTGCAATCAATATGGCACGGAAATCACTGACGTTGGTGTGGGTCGGTCCGGTGACAATCAGGTCGCCTAAACGCGAAAACAGACCGTAGGAATCATTTTCGGTGAGCGCCGCGCGTGCATCGATCCCGGCCGCCTGCGCGCGGGCCAGTGTCTCGGGCCCGATCCAGGCGCCGGCATTGTCCTCGGTGCCATCAATGCCGTCGGTATCGCAGGCGATTGCCCAGATATCCGGGTGGCCGCGCAACGCGAGCGCCAACCCGAGCAGGAATTCAGCGTTCGGTCCGCCGCGCCCTGCGCCGCGCACCGTCACCGTGGTCTCACCGCCGGACAGCAGCACGCAAGGCGGTGCAACCGGATGGCCGCGCTCGGCACAGGACAGCGCGATGCCCGCGTGGGAAAGGCCGCATTCGCGCGCCTCGCCTTCGATGGCATCGCCCAGAATCAGCGGTTCAATTCCTGCCGACCGGGCCACAGTGGCTGCCGCCTGCAGGGATAGCGCGGGCGTCACGATCAGCCGGTTCTCAACCGCCGCAAGCCGTGCATCGCCCGGCTTCGCCGTCTCCGCATCGGCATGCTGCAGCCAGTCTTGCACCGCCGCCGAGATGGCAATGCGGTAGCGCTTAAGGATCGCGAGTGCCTGCTCTCGTGTGCTGGGATCGGCCACGGTAGGGCCCGAGCCGATCACGGCCAGATCATCGCCAGGGACATCGGAGATAATCAGGCTAACCACTTTGGCTGGCCGGGCGGCCAGCGCGAGCCTGCCGCCCTTGATGGCCGAGAGGTGCTTGCGCACGCAGTTGATCTCGGCAATGGTCGCGCCGCTTAGCAGTAGCGCCTTGGTAATCGAGCGCTTATCGGCCAGCGTCAGACCCGGCGCGGGCAGACTCAGCAGCGCCGATGCGCCACCCGACAACAGGCACAGCACCAGATCATCCGGCTTCAACCCCTGTAATAGCGCCAACATCTGCCGCGCGGCCTGCTCGCCGCGCTCATCGGGCACCGGATGACCGGCTTCAAGCACTTCGATCTGGCGCGTCGGCAATCCATAGCCATCGCGGGTCACGACCAGTCCGGCAAGCGGGGCCGGCCACGCCTGCTCCACGGCCTGCGCCATGCTGGCCGCCGCCTTGCCGGCGCCGATGACCAGAGTGCGACCACGGGGAACCGGCGGCAGCTGCGCAGCGACGCAACGCGCAGGATCAGCAGCGGCAATCGCCGCAGCCAACAATTGCCGCAGCAGCGGGAGTGGATTCATCGGCAGTATCTGGCCTCGCGGACCAATCGGTGCAGAATCGACCGCACGTCCCGCATCGCTACTTCCAGCGATTGGCCTGTGCGGCAAAATGCTTCGATTGCGGGCGCACGACGCAGAATCGCTGGCCCGTTGGCGCCTCCATGACCCACCAGGTTTTTACTTTATTGAGGCGTCGGGCGCCGAGCGCCTCGAGCCGCCGCACCTCGGCTTCCAGGTCGTCGGTCTCGATATCAAGATGGACGCGGCTCGGATGGTCGACCACCTGCACTTCGACATGCAGCGCATCGTTGGAATCATTCAGCCGCTGGTACTGGCTGGCTTCATCGCCGCTGATTTCGCCGATCGGCATGCCGAGCGCGGCGGACCAGAATGCCGTCGCCGCCGCCAGATCGTCGGTCTGGCAATCGATGATAAATCCGGCGAGCTTGCTTTT
>DASWBL010000029.1:0-3273 GCA_036390615.1 Steroidobacteraceae bacterium
CGGCCTGTGCGGCGCCGTGCTCGAGCAGCAACCAGCCGCCCGGCAGCAAGTGTTCGCGCCCACCGACGATCAGGATCCGTAATGCATCGGTGCCATCGGTGCCACTGGCCAGCGCCTCGCGCGGCTCGTGTTGCAGCGGGGGCGCAAACAGCGCCGGGTCGGTTTCGGCCACGTAGGGCGGGTTGCTGACCAGCAGCGCAAAGCGCAACCCGCGCAGCGGCTCGAACCAGTTGCCTCGCTGGAATGTTACGTTGTGAAGATTGAGCCGCCGGGCGTTGGCGGCGGCCACTTGCAGTGCCGCTGACGACTGGTCGGTGGCCGTAATCTGCCACGAGGGCCGCTCGCTGGCGAGCGCCAGGGCGACGGCGCCAGAACCGGTGCCGAGGTCAGCCACCGCGGCGGACTCAGCGCCGAGTAACGCCAGGGACCGCTCGACCAGTAACTCGGTATCGGGTCTCGGGATCAGCACCGCGGGGGAGAGCTTAAGCGGCAGCGCCCAGAATTCACGCTCGCCGGTGAGATAGGCCAGCGGTTCGCCGGCTGCCCGACGGCCGAGCAAAGCGGCGAAGCGTTCAGCCTGTGCCGTACTGAGCGCGACATCCGGCTCGCTGAGCACGTAGCTGCGCGGCCGGTTGAGGGTGTGCGCGAGCAGCAATTCCGCATCGAGCCGGGCGGATTCGCTGGCCCGAAGCCGGCCGGTGGCGGCGCGCAGCAGCGGCCCAATCTGCGCCGGTAGTTGCCCTTCGGTCATGAGCGCTCTGGTAAATTGAATGGGCGAATCTGCCAAGACGGAGAGTGTCTCATGCCGAGTCCTTTGCCGCTGCCGCCACGCGCAGCGGCCGTCAGTGAGCTGCTGAACGCCGCCGCACGACTGTTCCGCACGACGGTGGCTAAATGCCTGCCGCTCGCGATGCTGGCAGCATTGGCCATAGAGCTGCCGGTGTTGACGCTGCTGGCCCGCAACCAGACCCTGGACATTTGGCATCCGCCGACCGATCCGCAATTCTGGATGCTTTATTCCGTTGGCCTGCTGACGCTGCTTTGGCTGATGGGAGCGGCCATGCTGCGCCAGGGCACCATGGTCAGGGGGCAACCCATCAATCTGGCCGGCGAATTACGTCATTCCGCCTCGCGATTGTTAGTGCTGGTGCCCGCGCTATTCCTGGTCATGGTGGCGCTGGCTACGATTGTCAATTTGTTCCAGATCGCGCCGGCGTGGTATTTGCGCGTGCTCGCGCTGCTGCCGGTGCTCTACCTGGTGGTGTGCTTCTGGGTATTGATGCCGATCGTCATGTTCGAACCTGGCGGTGCCCTGACAGCTCTGGTTCGCAGTCTGCGGCTCGTTCAGCCCTTGTGGTGGAAGTGCTGCTTCTGCGTGGTCATCGGCTTGGGGATAACGTTCGTGTGCCTGCTCGCCGCCATGGCCGTGCTGGGTCTGGTGTTGGGCCCGGGCGCGGTCACCGCTGGATCGGTGCTCAACGCGATCAGCACTGTGCTGATTATCGGCCTGACCGGCTCGGTGTGGCTGTTTTTCAGCGCGCTAGCGATCGTGCTTTATTCGGCCGCCAGCTCTTCGGCCTGATATTCCTGCTCCAGGGCGTCGAGCAACTCCCGCAGCGCGCCGTTCAGGATCTCATCGAGTTTATAAAGCGTCAGATTGATGCGGTGATCCGTGACCCGGCCCTGCGGATAATTGTAAGTACGGATCCGCTCGGAACGGTCGCCGCTGCCGATCTGCAGCTTGCGGGTCTGGGCCTGGGCCGATTGACGCTTGTCCTGTTCCGCGGCCAGCAGCCGCGCCTGCAGCAGCGATAACGCGCGAGCGCGGTTCTTGTGTTGCGAACGCTCGTCCTGGCATTCGACCACGATCCCGGTGGGCAGGTGCGTGATGCGCACGGCCGAATCGGTCTTGTTGACATGCTGCCCGCCGGCGCCCGATGAGCGATAGGTGTCGATGCGCAGCTCGGCCGGATTGATCTCGATCCGATCGATCGCTTCGATCTCGGGCAGGATCGCCACTGTGCAGGCCGAGGTGTGGACGCGGCCCTGGGCCTCGGTCTGCGGTACTCGCTGGACACGGTGCGTACCGGACTCGAATTTCAGTCGCGAGAACACGCCGCGCCCGGCAATGCGACAAATGATTTCCCGATAGCCGCCGTGCTCGCCGGGATTTTCGTTGAGGGTCTCGACCTGCCAGCCCTGTTGCTCGGCAAAGCGGCTGTACATGCGCAGCAAATCGCCGGCGAACAATGCGGCTTCATCACCGCCGGTTCCGGCGCGGATTTCCAGGAAGATGTTGCGCTCATCGCGCGGATCCTTCGGGATCAGCAGTTTCTGCAATTCCCGCTCGCGCAGGTCGAGCTGCGTTTCGGTGCGCGCCACCTCTTCGGCGCCGAGCGCGCGCAGGCCCGCATCGGCGTCGTCAAGCAGTCCCTGCGCCGCCTGCAGATCAGCCTCGATTCGCCGGTATTCCTGCAGCGCATCAGCGGTCGGCCGCAGACGGGCATATTCCATGGACAGCTCGCGGAACTGCTCCGGGCGCGCCAAAACCTCAGGGTCGGACAGCAGCTGGCCGACCTCTTCAAAGCGCTCCTGGGCGCGATCCAGTTTTTGGCGGATGGACGCTTTCATCACTGCTATAGTCGCATGATCATGTCAGTGCGACACCTTAGATCTGCGCGTGGGTGCGGCTTTTTGGCCGCCGCATTCGCCTGCGCGGTCACTCCGTGGGCGACCGCGAGCGAGGATCTCAAAAGCCCGAACGCAGCGATGCTGGCGGCCGAGATCAATCTGCAGCGCGGAGATTGCGATCAGGCCAGCCGCCAGTACCTCACGGCCAGCGAGAAATTCACCGACACCAAGCTTGCCGCCCGGGCCGCCGACGTCGCCTTGCAGTGCGGCCAGTATTCGCTGGCCGAGCAGGCAGCGGCGCGCTGGCAGACGCTCGCTCCGGGGGCGAGCGATGCGGTGCTGGCGAGCGTGCGCGCGCAGCTCGGGCTGTATCACATCACGGCCGCGCGGGCGGAATTTCTGGGCTGGCTGCTGCGTTCACCGGCGCCGGCCGATGCGGATGTGGCGGCCGCCATTGAATCATTATCTCAGCGTGCCGGTGCTGGGCCGACGCTGGCGATGATGCGCGGCTCCGAGGCCAAGCAGCTCGCGGCCGGCGCCGTCGAGCGGTCCCTTGCCGCGATGGCGCTCGATGGCTGGGATTTTGCATTGTCATTGCATTATTCGGCGGCGGCCGGCGGCGAAGGTACCGATGCCGCGATC
>DASWBL010000030.1:0-5527 GCA_036390615.1 Steroidobacteraceae bacterium
ATCACGAGGTTGCCGGGAATACGCATCGCCGTTCAGTGCCGGCCGCCGCCCTTCAGGGCTGCGGCACCGCGGCAGTTGCATCGCTGGCGGGCGCCCGGCGCCACCAGGTCGGGTACGGCGGCAGCCCGCGCGGGAAAACGAGGTGGCCGAGTTCATGCAGCGCGCGCGTGTACACCGTGCGCTTGAAATAAATCACTTCGCGGATCGGCTGCCAGTAATCGACCCAGCGACCGCGGTCGAACTCCGGTTCGCTGGTGGTATCGAAGCGCAGCGCATCCTCCGGACTATTGAGTTGCAGCAGGAACCAGCGCTGCTTCTGGCCGACGCATAGCGGATGCTGGTTGGCGCGGATGAAGCGCTGCGGCAGGCGGTAGCGCAGCCAGTGTTCGGTGCGGCCGAGAATGGCGACATCCTCTGGGGCGAGCCCGATCTCCTCCTTCAGCTCCCGGAAAAGCGAGGCCTCGGGCTCCTCGCCGCGACGCATGCCGCCCTGGGGAAACTGCCAGCCGCGGCCGCCGGTGCGACGGCCGAGAAACAGCCGCCCGTCGGCGTGCATCAGCACGATGCCGACGTTGGCCCGAAACCCGTCGCGGTCGATCATGTCGCCCATAAATGGATTTGTACTCTGAGCGGCGCCCGTCCTCAAGGCCGATTCTCCTTGTGAGAGGTGGCTCACACTCTTAGGCTTGGCGGCGTGACGATGCAACGAACCCACCTAATTGGCCTTACGGGCTTCGCGCTCGCCGCGCTCATCGTGCTGTGCGCCGCCTTGCTGATCGGCACCGCCGAACTGTCGCCGGCACGCGCGCTCGCCGCGCTTGGCGGCAGCGGCGATGAGCTCGCGCGCAGCATCATGCAGCAGGTGCGGCTACCGCGCGCACTGTCGGCGTTTGCAGTCGGGAGCCTGCTCGGCATCGCGGGCGTGCTGCTGCAGGCGTTGTTTCGCAATCCGCTCGCCGATCCGTTCGTGCTCGGCGTGTCGGGCGGCGCGGCGGTAGGTGCACTGGCCGGCATGCTCGCGGGCGCGGGCTTCGGCCTGCTGCACTGGTACGCCACGGCCGGCGCCTTTGGCGTGGGGCTTCTGGTGCTCGCCCTGGGCCGCCGCGGTGACAGCACCCGGCTGCTGCTCTGCGGCGTGGTGCTGGCAAGCGCGTGCGGCGCGCTGACCAGCGTGCTGCTGTCGCTGGCCGACGCCAGCCAGGTGCGCGGCATGGTGTTCTGGCTCGCCGGGGACCTAAGCTGGGCCGAGCACCCCGGGCGGGACCTGCTGACGGCTGCGGTCGCAATCCTGGCCGCGCTGGTTTTTGGCCGGGTGCTGAACGTGCTCGCGAGCGGCGAGCTGCGCAGCGCCACGCTCGGGCTCGATCCCCGCGCGACCCGGCTGACGGTGTTTTTGATCAGCGCGGCGCTGACCGCAACGGCGGTGCTGTCGGCCGGCCCGGTCGGCTTCGTCGGACTGATCGCTCCGCACCTGGTGCGCTTGGCGCTTCGCACCGCTGACCATCGCGTGGTGACACCGGGCGCCGCGTTGTGCGGCGGCACGCTGGTGTGCGCGGCCGATATCGTCAGCCGCACCATCGCCGCGCCCCGCCAATTACCGGTCGGCGCGGTGATGGCGCTGATCGGCACGCCGATGTTTATCCTGCTGCTGCGCCGCCGCTGACGCTGCTCTGCGCCTGCGGCTCAAACGCGCTTTGCGGCCGCGCGGCGGCGCGAGCGGGTGTACTCGTGGCCGCGTCCCATCAGCGCCGAAAAACGGCGCTGATCGCCCTCGGCCACCGCGGTGCGCAGCGTATCGACCGCGCGCGCCAGCGCATCGAGCGAGGCGGCGCCATAGTCGTTGAGCCGCTGGATTTCAAAATATAGCTCGGGGCTTTCCTCGGCCACATCGCTGGCGATGTCAAACTGCGCATCGAAGGTCGTGCTTGACAGCTGCACGAGGCGCGGCGCCGCTTCGCCGCTTTCCGCCAGTGCGGTAAAAAACGCTATGTTCACCGCGTGCGACAGCCCAAGCACATAAGCGATCAGGCGGTCGTGCTCATCGAGCCCCATATCCACCAGTTCGGCCATGGTCGGCGCAAACAGCGAGCGGGCGCGCGCCAGCGCGTCGCCGGACTTCAGGTCGATGAAAATCACGTGCCGGCCGGAGAGCAGCGCGGTGTCGGGGCCAAACATCGGGTGCACGGAGGTGACCCGCACGCCGGCTTCGCCAAGCTGCTGCAAACCGCTGCGCAGTGGTGATTTGAGCGAACCGACATCAAACACGACGCCGGGCGGACGGCGGACGGCGAGCTGCTGCAGGATGCCGTTGGTCTGCGCCAGCGGCGTCGCGACAACAATGAAATCGTGCTCAAGGTCGCTCGAGCGCCAGTCGGCAAGCACTGCGGGACCGGGCGCGGCCCGCGGGTCGGCAATTTGGATCTCGTAGCCCTGGGAAGCGAGAAACTGCGCAAACCAGCCGCCGATCTTGCCCGCGCCGCCGATCAGCAGCACGCGCTGGCCGCTGCCGGCACCGTGCGCCGCCACACTCGCGTGCTCCTGCGTGGTGAGCG
This sequence comes from Steroidobacteraceae bacterium, assembly GCA_036390615.1. GTDB lineage: Bacteria > Pseudomonadota > Gammaproteobacteria > Steroidobacterales > Steroidobacteraceae > FEN-1191. The sequence goes on from DASWBL010000030.1 coordinate 2,553, forward strand.
AGGAACGGATCAAAAGCCGCATCAGCGCCTCGGCCACCTCGGCGGATAAGCCGAACTCCGCGGCCTGCGCGCGCGCCGTCAGGATCACGTCGCGCTCGCGCGCATAATCACGCGTCGGATAGCCGGTGGCGCGCTTGACTTCGGCGATCGCGCGGCTGGTTTTTTGGCGCTCGGCAATCAGTTCGAGCAGCCGGCGATCGAGCCCGTCGAGCTGGGCTCTTAGCTCATCAAGGGTCATGGAAATCAGGCCTATGCGGCGGAGTGAATCACCTTTTTATCGGGCCGGTGCCGCCCGCGCAAGTGCGCGGGCCGGGGCAAAGGCCCGGCCCGCGCCACCTCAAATCCGCCGCAGGTCGGTAATTAGCGCAGCGGGAGGTTTAAGCTCAGCGTCACATTGCCGTCCGCCGGGTAGACGATGACCGGCAGCGGCGGGACCCAGAAGGCGGGCAGGTAACCGGGGCGATAAGGCTCCCGGTAGCCGAGGCGCGGCCCCTCGCGCCGCCATGGCCCGCGACCGTCGAAGTGGCCGCGTTCCCAACGGGCACCGTGCCGAAAGCCAGAGCCGTCGTGGGCCTGCGCGGTCGCGATGCCAAGCGTGGCCAGCAGCAGCGTCATCACTACGATTCGCGTTTTCATGTGTCAGCTCCGTTGCCGTCAGAACCTTGGGTTCTCCGCCCGGCGCCAAATTGGCGCGGATGGCGAACCTTCGGCTACGAATCTAGCGAAGCGACCCTGAACCGGGCCTGAATGGCCAAAACCGCGGCAGCGGGCCCAAGCCTTACTGCCGCATGGCGTAATATTCGCCACCCATGGCATGGCATCGCGAACATCTGCCGGATCCGCTTCCCGCCGAACCGCTGCAATTGGCCGCGCACTGGCTCGCCGAAGCCAAGGAGCGCGCCGTGCAGCCGAATCCGAATGCCATGGTGCTGGCCACGGTCAACGGCGCGGGGCAGCCTTCGGCGCGGGTCGTACTTTGCAAGCAGCTGGTGCCCGACCCGGGCTATCTTGTATTTTTTACCAATTACGAATCCCGCAAGGGACAGGACCTTACGGCGCAGCCGCGCGCGGCCATCGTCATGCACTGGGACACGCTGCACCGGCAGGTGCGCGTTGAAGGCCCGATCGTGCGCGTAAGCGACAGCGACAGCGATGCGTATTTCGCCACGCGTAACTGGCAAAGCCGCATCGGTGCATGGGCGAGCCAGCAGAGCCGGCCGGTCGGCTCGCGCCGCGAGCTATACCAGCAGGTAGCGCGCGCCGCCCTGCGCCTCGCATTGCCGCCGCCGACCGAGGATGAGCAGGCCCCAGACCCCGGACAGCGCATTGCGCGCCCGCCTTACTGGGGCGGCTATCGGCTGTGGGCCGAGAGCGTGGAACTGTGGGTCGAAGGCAGCGCGCGCATCCACGATCGGGCGCGCTGGAGCCGCACGCTTGATGCCGGTGCGGACGGCTTCGTCCCCGGCGCCTGGTCGGTCACGCGCTTGCAGCCCTGAGTCACACCCAGCATGTGGAAAACACTGCGCGTTGCGGTGCTGCTGCTGGTGCTGCTGATCGTGGCGGCCCAGGCCTGGCTCGATCGGGTCCGCACCACCAGCTGGCGACAGACCGTCTCGGTCGGCGCGTTTCCGGTCAACGCCGACGGGAGCGATGTGGCCGCCCACTACATCGCGAGATTACGCCTGACCGATTTGCTCGAGGTGCAGACGTTCATCGAGCAGCAGGCGCGCCGCTACGGCGTCACGGTTGCCGTGCCGATCGAGTTGAGCCTCTATCCCGAGCAGGCGGCGCCGCCGGCGCTGCCGCCCGGCGCCTCGTGGCTTTCGCGCGCCTGGTGGAGCCTTGAGCTGCGCTGGTACCGTCATCGGCTGCTGGCAAGATTCAAGCGCGCACCGCCGCAGATCGTGCTGTTCCTGCTCTATCACGATCCGGCGCGTGCCGACACCCTGCCGCACTCGGCCGGGCTGCAGCGCGGCTTGAGCGTGGTGGCGCATCTTTTTGCCGCGCGCGAGCAAAATGCCCAGAACAACATCGTGATGGCCCATGAGTTGCTGCACACCTTCGGCGCCACGGACAAATACGATCCGCTGACCGGCGCACCGAGTTACCCGGATGGCTTCGCCGACCCCAATCAGCAGCCACGTTTTCCGCAGCTGCGCGCCGAAATCATGGCCGGACGTACGCCGCTCGCCGCCGACCAGGCGGCGATGCCAGATTCGCTCGAGCAGGCGCTGGTTGGTCCGCTGACCGCGCGCGAGATCGGCTGGGCCAGCAACAAGTGAGCGCGCCCATGCTGCTCGGCACTTCCGAACTTTACGTGCACGCCGGCGAGCGCCGGCTGATCGAGTCGCTGTCCATGATGGTGGCAGCCGGTGAATTCATCGCCGTGCTCGGCCGCAATGGGTCTGGTAAATCGCTGATGCTGCACACGCTGGCCGGCCTGCGCGAGCCCGCGGCCGGGCAGGTGAGCCTGGGCGGGCAGCCGCTTGCCACGCTGTCGCGTCGCGCGATCGCCCGGCAGCTCGGTTTGCTGCCGCAGGACTTTGAGGAATCCCTCGGCCTGACAGCGCTCGAGGCGGCCGTGACCGCCCGCCATCCGCATTTGGGGCTCCTTGGACGCGAAGGGGTTGCAGACCGCGAGATTGCCGCAGCGGCGCTTGGCCGCTTTGGCGTGGCCGAGCACGCGCGCCGGGTGCTGACCTTGCTTTCCGGCGGCGAGCAGCGCCGCGCGGCGATGGCTTGCCTGCTGGCGCAGGATCCGCGCGTCTACCTGCTCGATGAACCGACCAATCATTTGGATCCGCACCATCAGCTCGAAGTGCTTAAGATTTTTCGCGGCCTTTGTGCCGACGGCGCCGCGGTGATCGCGACGCTCCATGATCCGGCGCTCGCCGATCGCTTCGCCGACCGGATCCTGCTGTTGTACGGCGATGGACGCTGGCGGCTCGGCCCGACGGCAGAGCTGTTGAACGCAG
>DASWBL010000031.1:0-4552 GCA_036390615.1 Steroidobacteraceae bacterium
CGCTGCAGTTGCAACGCCGCCAAAGTAAGCCGCGCGCCCCCGTACGCCGCTAGCGATTGCTTACATGATGACTGCCGGGTGGGCCGCGAAAATAACTGCCGCTGCGCCGATGTCGACGGTACCCGCGACCCAGCCAGCGAGTAACACAGCGCCGATAGGAAAATGCCAGAAGGAACTAGCCGCCAACCGCTGCTGTTGCGTTCGCATGCCCACTCATCGGGTAGCCGCCCTTAAAAACCGGCCGGGTTCGCCGACTGCTTTGACAGTCTTGCCGCCGCTGCAACCGATTCGATCACGAGCCAGCAGTCGCGGCAATGGCGCACTCGCGAGCGCCAGGAGTCGGCCAAAAAAAATCGGCCCCCGAAGGGGCCGATCAAGATCATCAAGAAACGCTTCGTTTACAGGGTGAACGTAAAGCCTGCGGTATAGAACCGGCCGACCGCGCCAATCTGGTGCATCGCCGGATCGTAGGCTAGTTCGCCGCCACCACCGTAGGTCTGCAGATCGAGCGGCGGGGGCGAGTTGCCCACGTTCAGCACCGATGCGTGCAGATCGAAATGCTTGGTGATGTTGTAACGGGCATACAGGTCTACATCGATGAATCGGGCAACCGAGCATCCCGGCGGGTACACGGCGCCACCAAACGGGAAGCGTGCGCCGTAGGCCGACGTGCCCGAGAAGGCCTCTACGAAAGCACAGCTCGTCAGACCCGCCGAAGGATCCAGTGAGGTGAAGCTGCTGATGTAATTGACAGTGGTCGACAAATCAAACGGACCATGATCCCAGCTGACCGTCAGCACACCGCGATCCTTCGGATTGCCGGTATCACCGGAGATACCCGACGGGCCGTGCGTCCCGGCCAACTGATAGGTCACGCCATTCACCAGTTCGGTGTAGGAGATCTCGTGCGTCCATTGCAATTCGGCGCTGAGGCGGTCCATCGATCCGATATCGATGTGCGCCTTCGCGTCGACATCGACGCCGCTCGTGGTCGTGACACCGCCGTTGACGTACGGGTAGGTCGCGAACAGGATCGGGCCGACGGCCGAGTTGGTGTTGATAACACAACCTGCGGCCTGTCCTGCCGCCGTACATTGAGCGGGCGTCCCGTATTGCGGGAGAACCTGCCCCGGCAGGCGAACCAGGCTAATGTACTGGGTCAGGCCGCCGGCTTCGAACGATGAAATGATGTCGTCCGTGAGCTTGATGTTGTAGTAGTCAACCGAAACGTTGAAGTTCTTCGACGGCTCGAAAATCAGGCCGCCCGTGTACTCGGTCGACTGCACGGCCTTTAGCTGCGTGTTGGCAACCTGGTACCCGGTGAGGAACACCGAGCACTGGCCGACGTAGTTGCCGGGCGTTGTCGGGGTGCCAGGATTCGGGCACAGAACCGGGTCGTTGGTAGCACCGGCGCCGAACAACGCGCCTGACTGCCCGCCTTCCGACGCCGATGGCGCGCGGAAACCCTTGCCCCAGGTGCCGCGCACGCTGACCCACGAGGCCGGCGTGAACTTCGCGCCAAACTTCGGCGTGGTCGAATTGCCGTAGGTGTCGTAATGGTCGTAACGGACTGCAGCATTGAGTTCAAGCTGCTTGATCGGCAGAGCATCCAGTTCGACGTAGGCCGAAGAGTCTTCCTGCGAACCGACCGTGTAGATCGGACCACCCGCCTGCGTCTCGAGGCCCGTGGCTGATGCCGGCGGTGCGGTAAAGTTCTGGTCCTTGTGGAAGTACTGCAAGCCGACGCCGATTGACAGCGGACCGCCCGGCAACTGCGCCAGCTGGCGGCTGCCGTTCAGGTTGACGTAGTCAAGTGCGCTGGTCGGGTAGGTGAACATATCCGGGGCAAACAGCTGTGTCGCCAGGGCACCATTGGCGTTCGGGCCCACGATGTAGCCGCTGTACGGGGCCCCCACGGCATCCACGTTACCGACCGGATTCAACGCCGCCTGCAAAAGCACCGGCTGGATGTTACCCGTCAGCTCTTCATCCATGCGCGCGTACATCAGGCCCGCGGACAGGTCGAGATCCCAGCCCATCGTCTTGCCGGTCACGTCAAACACCAGGCGGTAGGTGTTGGTGTCGGTCAGCGTCATCGGCAGACCCAGCTCGTGGAAGTTGTAGTCCAGCGCCGCATCCGCGCCCGTCGTGTTGCCCGGGTAATTGGCCGGCACTGTGATCAGCAGCGGCGGGAATGGCACCAGCGACGGAATCTGTTGCTGGCCCGAGAATGCGATGTTCACAAGGCCGCTTGAAAATCCGTCCGCGGTGTAGTTGAAGGCTACCTGCTGCGCCTGGCTGTTGAACATGGAGCCGGTGACCGACCCGGTCCAGCCATTGCCCAGGTCCTTGCTGAACTTGGCCAGCATGTTGATATTCTCGGTCTTCGGCTGCAGCTGCATCTGCGGCAGCGTGTACTCGCAGCCGTTGGCTGCCTGCAGGGCCGCGGTGCAGCCCGGCAGATAACCCGTGATATTGCCGTTGAATGCGCCGCCAGTCAGGCCACCCAAATAACCGGTGATGGTGGCCGGGAATGCAACGTTGCCATCGCAATTGGCGCCGCCGCCGGCGCACGCGCCGGGCGTCGTGTTAAAGCCGCCTTCCGGCGTCCAGTTGAGCGCTGTCCACAGGCCGGTACGATTGGAAGCCAGGATCTGATCCTGGTGGTGGAAGTCGACCGTGAAGTAGGCATTCCAGCCGTCCGAGGCCAGATCGCCCATGCCGCCGATTACCGCGACGTGCTCGAGACCGCCGTCATGATGCGAGGACTCGCCCGCTTCGCCAGTGATCGAAAAGCCCGTGTAGCTCTTTTTCAGGATCACGTTGACCACGCCACCGATGGCGTCCGCTCCGTAAAGGGCCGAGGCACCGTCCTTCAGCACCTGCACCTGCTCGATCGCGTTGATCGGAATGTCGCTGACGTCGACGAAGCTGCGCTGGTTATCGTCAGGCAGCGGGTAGGCCACCATGCGCTGACCATCGATCAGCACCAGCGTGTCGCCGACCGTCAGGCCGCGCAGTGAGACGCCCGAGGCGCCGGCCGCGAAGGCCTGGCCGAAGGACTGGCTCAGTGTGTTGGCGCCGTTGGCAGTGATGTTGCGCAGGATTTCAGAAATATCCGTATAGCCGGATTGCTGAATCTGTTCGGCCGACATCACCTGAACAGGACTCGGCGTCTCGGTATCCGTGCGATGGATCAAGGAGCCGGTTACCACGACTTCCTGCAATCCCTGGTCCTCGGTGTCGGCGGTTTGCGCCAACGCGAGGCCCGAGAGGCAGAAAGGTGTTGCGGCGAGTGCCGCCAGTGCGGTGACACGAATTGAACGGTGCATAATCTGATGATCTCCCTGGCTACGAGTGAAGGCCGTCGCTGCTTGTAGCGGTGCAACGTCCGGCCGACGCGTCGATAAATGCATGACTATTTGGAACTTCCCCAAAACTCAACAGTCTGTTTCGACAAGCGCTAATTGAGGACCCGGCAGGCGACACATTAACGTGCCTGCATTCCGTTGTTTGCAGTCCACAACGACCGTCATCCCCTGGCACTCGTCGCAGTGCGCGCATCCTACGCTGAAAATAAGTTCCTTCACAAGTACGATCGCACGCGTGCTAACGCGTTAGTACGTCGGAAATACCCCATATCGACCGTTGTGGACTTTTCGCAACAGTGACAGATTTCGATTGCGGGCACCGCGACGCTGCGTAGCACTTTTTACTGTCTTTTCAGCCTTTTGCCACCCTGAAAAGCCCCCGCCACGGCAGTATCCGGCCGCTTTTGACAAGTTTGGCTGCGCAAGACACCGGCCTGGGCAAGAACCCGCGGCTGTGAGTCCAGGCGCCCTGGCCGAATTCAATTAATCTCAATGCCATCATTAACGGGTTCCCGGCACGCCTGACCGTCGTTGCTGCTGGCTGACAACTGCCGGGTTCGAAGTCGCCCACCGCACTGGCGTCCGGGAATCAGAGCACCGAACTGCGCCGGTACGACGGCGGCGGCACCGGCCCCAGTAGCTTTGCAACGCTTGCGCCCCACCCAAGAATCGCTGCGTCCGACCAGGCCGGACCAATGAGGGACAGGCCGACCGGTAGCCCCTTGACCATGCCCATCGGCACCGTCAGATGGGGGTAGCCGGCGATTGCCGGCGGGCTGCCCGGGCCAGCGCCGTTGATGGCATCGCCGTTGATTGGATCGATGAGGATCGCCGGACCTACGGTTGGCGCAATCAGGAGCTGCAGCTGATTTGCCTGCATGATTTTATCGAGCCCGTCGGGACCTGCCATGCGCCGGCTGCTTTGCAGTGCGGTGATGTAGGCCTCATCCTCAAGCCCGTTTGTTCCCTGTGCCCGCTCGAACAGATCCTGCCCGAAGACCGGCAATTCCTGATCGGCGTGGTGCAGATTAAATGCGATGACATCGGCGAGCGTACGCGTCGGAACCGCAGGCGGCGCCGCAGCGAGATATTTATTCAGGTCGGCCTTAAGCTCCGTGAGCATCACGGTAAGTTCATAGTCGCCCATCTTATCGGCATCAGCCGGCGGATCGACGTCGACC
>DASWBL010000032.1:0-1559 GCA_036390615.1 Steroidobacteraceae bacterium
TGCACGCCGGATTCGTGGAAGAGATTCAGGATCCGCCTATTCACAGCATCGATGGCCAGCACCAGGTCCAAAGACTCGCGATGCTGCACCTGGAAATACACCTGGTAGTTCAGCGCCGCATCGGCGATCTGCTGCAGCAGGCAATACCCAAAGATCGTCCCGGGATGCGAGCGCACCGCCGCCTCGACGAGCTTTGGCACCTGCTCGAGCAGCGCCGGCGGGTTCTCATACGAGATCGCAATCGTAAAGAGTGCGCGCCGCTCGGTCATGCGGCCTAAGTTGTGGATCCGGCTTTTCAGCAGATCGGTGTTGGAGAGGATCAGCTGCTCGCCGGTGACGCTGCGGATCCGCGTGCTCTTGATGCCGATCCGCTCAACCGTGCCGTCAAGGTCATCGACCCGCAGCCAGTCGCCGACGCCAAATGGCCTATCGAGCGCGATCGACAGCGATGCAAACAGATCGCCGAGCACGGTTTGCATCGCGAGCGCAATCGCGATGCCGCCGACCCCGAGGCCGGCCACCAGCGCCGTGATGTTGACGCCGAGGTTCTCCAGCACCAGCAGCGTAAGTACGGTCCAGACCAGTAGCCCCGCCGTAAACATCAGCACATTGAAACTGCCGGCGAGGCGCGGATCCTTGCCGGGCTGGCTGCGCGTGATCGCGAACCGCACCGCGGCCAGCAGCCAGATCCCCACCTGCAGGCCAATGCCGACGATGATGAGCACGCCGAACACCCGGTCGATCTGCACCGGTAAAGTCAGGCACTTTTCGGCGGCATAAAGCGCTGCCGTCCACAGCACCACGCGGCTGGTGTGTTGCACCAGATAGGCAAACAGCGCGATCGCCCGCGGCTGATCCTCGCCCGCGTAGGCCGCGGCTTGGGCGCGCAGGTAGCGGCGCAGCAGCGGGATGAGCGTGACCGTGAGCGCAAAAGCGAGCGCCGCAAGTGCCCAGTCGGATAACGACTGACCCCAGAGCGACAGGTTCAGGATTTGAAGCCAATGCGGCATGCGCGAAGCCCTAAGCTAAGTGCCCGAGCGGATTATAGGCGAGCGCAATGCGCCGATCCGCGCTCAAGGCTGATCGTCGACGTCGTCCATGCCAAGCTCTTTGAGCTTGCGCGTCAGCGTATTGCGGCCCCAGCCGAGCAATCGAGCCGCTTCCTGCCGATGACCGCGCGTGTGTGCCAGTGCGACGCGGATCAGCGAACGCTCAAAAGCCGGCAGCGCCGCATCGAGCAGCGGCTGCGGCGGATTAGCGCCCTGGCGCTGGGCCCACTGGGTCAGCGCTGCGGTCCAGTCCTGCTCACCCGGCCTGACCGGCGCGGTACCCAGCATCTCGGCCGGCAGGTCCTCGGCGCGGATCTCGTTGCCCGGCGCGAGCACCGTCAAGCGGCGGCACAAATTGACCAGCTCGCGAACGTTGCCGGGCCAGTCGTAGCCGATCAACGCAGCGCGCGCCTGCGGCGTCAACGTCTTGGGCTCAACGCTCAGCTCCTGGGCCGCAAGTGAAAGGTAATGGCCGACAAGGTCAGCAATATCCTCGCGCCGCGCCCGCAA
>DASWBL010000033.1:0-3840 GCA_036390615.1 Steroidobacteraceae bacterium
TTGACGAACCACTAACACCTTGCTTTTGGGTGCTTTGGCACCCGATTTCAAGCCCTGGCCGAAACGCGGTTCCCATGCACGCCTGTGCGGTCAGCCACGAAAAAATAAGCGAATGAACCACCTGGAAACCGGCTCCGGGAGCCGGTGGCGCTATTTCCCCGCACCGCTCCTTGAGGCATCATGTTGCGACGCACAATCACAGGCGATTTCGGCCTCTCTGGGGCCACCGGCGGCACCCATGGCAGGCGACCCAAGGAGCCAGGCTCTGGCTAGCACCTTAGATAAGGAGAGAACCCAGGGCCGCCCAGCTCCATACGGGTCGCGATTTTGGCCTCACCTTTCGTACGTTGACCGGCCAAGTATCGGTCGGGTACGGTCCGACGCTACCTTCCCGATGCGAGCCATGGCCCTGATATGACTTATTTTCCGCACTCTCCGACCGGCACGTTTGTGCATCTGCACAAGGCTCGCCAGCCGTGACGTTGTATATCGGCCTGATGTCCGGCACCAGCGTCGATGGCATTGACGCTGTGCTGCTCGATGTTAGTTCTCAGGGCCTGAAGATTCGGGCGGCAGCCCAGCGCAGCTGGCCGGAATCCATTCGCCAGCGGCTGCACCAGCTCATCGAGCATCCGGGCGAAATGGCCCTCGATGAACTGGGCGAGCTGGATCACGCGGTCGGCGCGGAATTTGCGGCGGCGGCAAGTCACCTTTTGAGCGCGGCCTCGCTCGATAGCGGGCAGATTCGGGCCCTGGGTAGCCACGGCCAGACCGTGCGCCACCGGCCGCGCGGGCTCACGCCCTTTACGATGCAGATCGGCGATCCGAATTTAATTGCCGAGCGCACAGGGATTGATGTCATTGCTGATTTTCGCCGCCGCGACATCGCGGCCGGCGGCGAGGGCGCACCATTGGTGCCGGCTTTTCATGCTGCCGCGTTCGGAATTCCCGGGCGCATGCAGGCAGTGGTCAATATTGGCGGCATAGCGAACGTGACGCTGCTGGCCGCCGACGGCACTGTTACCGGATTTGATACCGGACCAGGCAACTGCCTGCTCGATGGCTGGGCGCGCCGTCATCTTGGTCAGCCGATTGACGAGAACGGCCGCTGGGCGGCAAGCGGTCGCATCAATGCCGCGCTGCTGAAGGCGCTGCTGAGTGAACCATATTTTTCCTTGCCACCTCCTAAGAGCACCGGCCGTGAATTATTTGCGAGCGCGTGGCTTGAACGAGCGTTGACCAGCCGTGCAATCGAGCCAGCGGACGTCCAAGCAACGCTTGCCGAACTGACTGCACGGAGCATTGGCGCAGCGCTCCTCGCCGGCGACCGCGCGCGACAGCCCGACCGGGTACTGGTTTGCGGCGGCGGTGCCTACAACCCACACCTGATGAATCGCCTGGCCGCAGCGCTGCCTGGCATTGAGCTCGGCACAACGGCCAGCTGCGGCATTGCGCCAGAGCACGTCGAAGGCGCCGCCTTTGCCTACCTGGCGCACTGCCATTTAACCGGGCTTGCCGGCAATGTGCCTGCTGTCACCGGCGCCCGCCATGGGGTGGTTTTGGGCGCCCGATACCCCGGGAAGCGCCCCGCCGGGCCAAGCGGGACCCCGGCAGCGGGATGACTGTCATAGTTTGGAATCTTTGCCCCCAGTAGAATTGCCTTAAGCGCCCCCCCCGCTGACACCTTCAGGCACCCGCCGCCGTGGACCAGACCGTCTTTAATCTTCCCCAGCATTTCATCAACCGCGAGCTCTCGGCACTCGAGTTCAACCAGCGGGTGCTGGTGCAGGCCCTGGATCAGAAGATTCCGCTGCTCGAGCGGCTGCGGTTCCTGTGCATCTCCTCGGCGATTCTCGATGAATTCTTCGAGATCCGCGTCGCCGGCATCAAGCAGCTGCTCGAACTCGGCTCCGCGCAGAGCGAGCCCGATGGCCTGACCCTTGCCGAGCAGCTGACTGAAATCCACGCCCGCGCCGCGCAACTGGTGCGCGATCAGTACGCCTGCCTGAATGAAGTGCTGCTGCCGGCGCTGACCAGCGCCGGCATCGACATGCTGCCGCCGGAGCAATGGGATGAACCCACCCGCTCCTGGCTCGAGCATCACTTCAAGGCCGAGGTCGAACCGGTGCTCAGCCCCCTGGGGCTCGATCCGGCGCGACCGTTCCCGCGCATCCAGAACAAGAGCTTAAATTTCATCGTGAAGCTATCCGGCAAGGACGGCTTCGGTCGCGACAGTGATCTGGCCATCGTGCAGGCGCCGCGTTCGCTGCCGCGCATCGTAGCGCTTCCCGACGTCGGCGGCCGGCGCCGCTTCGTCGCCCTCTCGACCATCGTCGAGTCCTTCGTCGCGCAATTATTCGCCGGCATGCAGATGCTCGGCTGCTACCAGTTTCGCGTTACGCGCAACAGCGACCTGTTCGTCGACGACGAAGAAGTCGATGACCTGCGCCGCGCGCTCGAGGGCGAACTGGCGCAGCGCCGTTATGGCGCCGCGGTGCGCCTCGAGACCGCCGCCGACTGTCCGGCCGAGTTGACCGATTTTCTGCTCAACCACTTTGCGCTCGACCGCGCTGACTGTTACTCGGTCCCCGGCCCGGTCAATTTGAATCGCTTCTCGGCCATCTACGAGCTGGTGCAGCGCCCGGACCTTAAATTCCCGCCATTTACCGCCGGCCTGCCCGACTCATTGGCAGGTGCGACCGACATGTTCGCGCTGATCCGCGTGCGCGACCTGCTGCTGCACCACCCCTACCAGAGCTTCAACCCGGTCATGGATCTGCTGCGCCAGGCCGCCGCTGACCCCGCGGTGCTGGCGATCAAGCAGACCCTGTACCGCACCGGCGATCATTCGCAGATCGTTGATGCGTTGGTCGCGGCCGCTCGCGCCGGCAAGGACGTCACCGTAGTGATCGAGCTGCGCGCGCGATTCGATGAGGAAGCCAACATCGAGCTGTCCAACCGCCTGCAGGAAGCCGGCGCCCACGTCATGTACGGCGTGGTCGGCTACAAGACGCATGCCAAGCTGATGCTGATCGTGCGCCGCGAGTCCGACGGCATCCGCCGCTACTGCCATCTGGGCACCGGCAACTACCATCCCAAGACCGCGCGCACTTACACCGACTACGGGCTGTTTACCTGTGAAGAATCGATCGGCACCGACGTACACGAGATTTTCCTGCAGCTGACCAGCTTGATGCAGACGCCAAAGCTCCGCCGGCTGCTGCATGCGCCATTCACGCTGCATGAAGCGCTGATGGAGATGATCGAGCGCGAAACCAACCACGCGCTGGCCGGCAACAGTGCCCGCATCATCGCCAAGCTCAATGCGCTGGTCGAACCGCAGATTATCGAGGCCCTGTACCGCGCTTCGGCGGCCGGCGTGCGCATCGATTTGATCGTGCGTGGCGTGTGCGCGCTGCGCCCGGGCATTCCGGGCGTCTCGCACTACATCACGGTCCGCTCGATTGTTGGCCGATTCCTCGAGCACGCGCGGGTGTACTGGTTCGAAAATGCCGGCAACCCGCAGCTTTACCTCTCCAGCGCCGACTGGATGGAGCGCAATTTCTTCCGTCGCATCGAGGTGGCCTTCCCGGTACTGTCGCCCAGGCTTCGCGCCCGCATCCGCGCCGACCTCGATACCTACCTGGAAGATAACGCCAACGCCTGGTTGCTGCAGCCCGACGGCACTTACGTGCACGCCGTCATCGATCCGAGCACCGCGGCCGACGCGCAGGCGCGGCTGTTGGAGAATTACGCGGCTGCGGCCCGGCTGGCGGAATAACGCGGCAGTTGGAGTCGCGGGCGGGAGACGATTCCTCCATTGATCTAGCGCTTCGATTA
>DASWBL010000034.1:0-10864 GCA_036390615.1 Steroidobacteraceae bacterium
ATCAGGTCGCCGATATTGGACTTCGACGGGATATCGAGCCTGGTCAGGCCGCCAGGACGGAGCCAGTAGAACTCCGTTTCAAAGAAGCTTACGTGCCGCAGTATCAACACCATGCTATCGCCAGAACCGTCGTCCAGGCGCATTGCGTCAATCTCCGTGTCCGTTGGCTGGCCTCGGAAAATCTCTTGCGCGGTCGACAGCGGTTGCCCGCGCCGCAGCAACTTCACGACGAAGGGATAGCCGGCCGTTGTCATCGTGCCAGTGCCCCAATCGTGGGCTACGAGCAGCCGGTCCTGGTCAATCCACGCAACGCTCTGCTTGCCTTTTGGCAGATCGAAGCCGTCGGTCACGAATTTCTGCGTGGCAAGATCAAACTCGCGCACGGTCACTGCATCCTCGCCGCCATCTGAAAGACTTACCAGGCAGCGTCGTTCAGCCGGACGCAGGCAGGCCGCATCCTGCCAGACCCAGTCGACGCCCTCGGTTCTCGCTAATGCATCCAGGTCAAGAACACTCGACCAGTGCGGGGCCGACTGGCGATAGTCGGCGAGGCTCGTCTTGCGCCACAGGCCGCGCGGGTGCCCGTTGTCCTGCCAGAAATTAAAGATCTCATCGCCAATAAATCGCGGCGTTGGCAGGCGCCCTTCGGCCTCGGCGATCGATCGCGCGTCGGCATAAAGCTTTGGGTACTCAGCGCGTGCTTCCAGCGTGGCGGCGGTTTTTGCATTCTCGGACTTGACCCAGTCCATGGACCGATCGCTGCGGACATCCTCAAGCCAGGCAAACGGATCGCTCCCGGCCGCCGAGGTATCGCCTGATGCCGCGAATGCCGGTGACGCTGTCACGATAATCAGCATGCTCGCTAACCGCGCGCCGCGGCGCAGGTACCGGAGTGGCCAAATTCTAAGCCAAGGCGGGCTAAGGTTCATGGATCGGCTCCTGCATAAACTGGCGCCGCAATTTAGTGAGCGCAATGCTTCGGCGGCATTGTAGACCGCATGGTCCAGGCTTGCTGTCGCGTGATATGCTGCAGGCAAATCCCGCGCCACGCCTAAGCTCCCAATGAAAGTGCCAGGGTCAGAGAAGATCGGCCCGAAAGCCTGGCTAAGTGCAATGACTGCGCTAGCGTTGCTTTGCGCCTCGTCACCGGCACTGGCGGAATACTTCACCTACAAAGGTCAGCTGCAACTGCCACCGGCCTCTGACCCGGTCTGCACGGCCATGGCCGGCGATAGCTTCGACATTACCGTTTATGGTCGCGACGATGGACCGCAGGCGATTGAGGGTTATCTGAGCGGCGACAAGATTGTTGGGGGTCATTTTAGCGGCAACAGTCTCAACCAGCTGTCGCTGACCTTTCCCGGCGATACCAAGCCGACACAATTGATGGCGCTGCGTATGGCAGGTCCGGGCGCGTTCGCTGGCGAAGTGGCGATCAAATCGATGGTGGCGGCGCTGGCCCATTGCCAGGTTGTCAAAGCCCAGATCCGCTTTACGAAGGTCGGAACTCACACGCAGGCCGATTTTGATCAAGCGGCACGCCTGTTTCAGTCCGATTCCGCCGCGGTTCAGGCGTTCGTGCAGGGCAATCAGGGCAAGGTCAAAGAGTCGATTCCTGTGCTGCAGGATGCGCTCACATTCAAATCGAAAATCTACGGCGCGACCCACCCGCAGCTGCTGCCGAATTATCTATTTCTGGGGCTCACTCGCTACGCCGAAGGCACATACGCGGAGGCATTGAAGCTCTACAGCCAGGCGCTGGCGGTCTGCGACCAATCCTACGGAACCGACAGCCCATGCAGCTTTTTAGTGTTGTCGTATTTGGGCGGAGCGCGCCTCGACAATGGTGATAATGCGGGCGCCGAAGCGGACTTGCGCCGCGCGCTCGCGCTTAGCGATAAATTATTTGGAGCCAGCGCGCCGGTCAGCGGCGTGGTGCTCACCTCGCTCGGCGCGGTACTGATCAACAACGGGCATTACGGCGAGGCCGAGACCACGCTTAATCAAGCGCTGGTATTGAACCGGAAAAGAGCCGGCGGCGACAACGCCATTGTCGGCCTGACGCTGCACAACCTTGCGGTGGTGTACCGGGTCACCGGTCAATACAAAAAAGCGCAGGATGTGATGCGTCAGGCCCTGGCGGTAGATGAAAAGACGCTCGGTCACGACGCCCCGCTGACGATACTCAACCGGGCGGTGCTGGCCAATTTTTTGCGGCTTGCCGGAGATTACGCCGGCGCCGAGCAACTAGCGCGCCAGGCTCTGGCGGACGCCGAGCGTGTGCTAGGGCCCGAGCGGCCCGACCACCCGACGCTTGGCTTTGCGTTGATGGCCCTGGGCGACACGCTGCGGGAAACCGGCCGCAACAGCGAAGCGCAACCTGTCTATCGGCAGGCACTCGCCAACACCACCAAGTTTCTCGGCGCCGACCACTACATTACGGCCTTTATCTCGGTGCAACTGGCAAAGTCGTTGCGGGCCACGGGAGGCGATGCCGAAGCGCTGACGCTGCTGCAGCATTCCTACCGTATTGCGCGGGCCACGGACAATCAGCTGATCGGCTGGCGGGTTCCAGCCGAACTTATGCAATTTTACGCGGCGAGTCACCCGGCGCAGCGCGGCGTCGCCATATTTTACGGCAAGGAGGCGCTCAACTATTTGCAAAAACTGCGCGGCAATCTTTCAGGCAGCACGGCCGAGACCCAGCAGGCTTTTGTTAGCGCCGCAGAAATCAGTTCTGTCTACCGGACACTGGCCGACCTGCTGATTGCCGAAGGCCGACTGTCGGAGGCGCAGCAAGTGCTGGCCATGGTCAAGGAGCAGGAGCTTTACGATTACACCGAGCACCAATCGGACGCTGACGCCCCGAAGACAGTAGCGACGCTCGATACCTCGGAACAACAACTGGATGAACTCGGGGGCAAAGAAGTCACTCTCGGGAAGGAATTCGGGGCGCTGCAGGAAAAATACCATAAGGAAAAAGATCATTTCAGTGCAGCGGATCACGCCCGGTTGGATCAGCTGCGAAAAGCAATGGATGCGGCACAAGCGGCCTTTGACGCTCACGTTGCGGCGATCGCGAGCACCTCGAACGACCCGGAAGCCCGCGAGCAGCGACAGCATGAGCTCAACAACTTCAGTCGGGCGTTTCAGGGCACCTTGAAGAAAATGGGCCACGACGCCGTCCTGGCCCAATACATGATTTCGGACGACAAGGTCGCCATCTTCCTCACGACCCCAAACGTTGTGCTTGAACGGGAAATGCCGATCAAGCGGGAGGATTTAAACGAACTGATCCGCGGATTCCGCACTACGCTCAGCAACCCCAGCATGGACCCGGTACCGCAGGCCACGGCGCTGTACAAGCTGCTGATCGCGCCGATCGCCGACGACCTGCGTCAGGCAGGCGCGAAGACTCTTATGCTGTCGCTGGACGATACGCTGCGCTACCTGCCGTTCGCCGCCTTGTACGACGGCCACAGCTACCTGGTGGAGAACCTGGCGGTCGTTATCGTGACCGAGGCTGTGCGCGATAAGCTCGGCGCACCGCCGGGTGAAAAGAGCTGGTCGGTGTGGGGCCTTGGAGTCACCAAAGGTGGATCTGGCTACGATCCGCTGCCCTATGCCGGCGTGGAGTTAAACGGCATTGCTGGCAAAAAGGGCATTCTGGGCGGGACCGTGTTGCTGGATTCGGCCTTCAATGAAGGCTCACTGCGCGACGGCCTGGATCAGGGCTATCCGATTATTCATATCGCCAGCCACTTCCAGTTCGCACCGGGCGACATGGATGATTCCTTCTTGTTGCTAGGCGACGGCAGCCACCTGACGCTGGCGCAGATCAAGACCAAGCTTAACTTCACCAACGTTGAGTTACTGACGCTGTCGGCTTGCCAAACTGCGCTTGGCGACGATGGTGTCGCGCATCATGGCGTCGAGGTGGAAAGCCTGGGAGCTATCGCACAGCAGGCGGGCGCCCATGCCGTGCTCGCAACGTTGTGGCCGGTGGCCGACGTCAGCACCGCTGGCCTGATGCGGGCACTTTACGAAGCGCACAAAGATGATCACCTTGATAAGGCCGAGGCGCTTCGCAAGGCGCAACTGGCGCTGTTGCACGGCACCGTCAAGGCCGAAGGATCAAGTCAGGCGGCTCGTGGCCTTTCGCGCATTGGCACCAGTCAGGCAATCGGCAATTTCAAGGTGGACCCCAAGGCCCCCTACGCTCATCCGTTTTTCTGGGCGCCTTTCATCCTGATGGGAAATTGGCAATGAGCGGGCCGGTACTACTCGCAACGCCGGCACCATTGAGTGCCGAAAGGGAGGCATAGTGGCTACAACTGCAGGTGAGCCGAAGCTTCGGATCCGGATTGTGCCCATCGTCCTGACAATTTTGTTAGGCCTCGGGCTGCCGATTCTCGCAGGCTTAATGGCGCTGGGCGCTGCGCGAATTCTCCCGTTTCTCCCGCGAGGAGTGCAGCCACAGTTGCCGTGGCTTTATTCGCAGCATGCGTTTCAACTGTTGCTAGCGCTGGTAGCCATCGCGGTGATCAAGCGACGCGTTCCAGCCGACTACGGCTTGCATCGGCCGCGCGGCAAGACTTACGTACCTGAAGCGATTCTATGGGGCATCGCCTTTGGCATCATCATGACGCTGGTCGATTACGCGCCGCAGATCCTTGCCCGCGTGGCGCCGTCGCTCGACTATCCGCTGACGATGAACAATGTGGTTGGTTGGATGAGCTTCGAATTCATCTACGTGGGGCCGACCGAGGAAATTCCGTTTCGCGCCCTGCTGGTCACTTTTCTGGCAGCAACCATGCCAGGCAAAATTCAGTTCGGCAGGTACCGGATGAACGCAGCCGGCGTAATTGTCGCGCTGATTTTTGCCCTGGCGCACATATCCTCGTTCTGGCTGCAGCCGCTGTGGCTGGCGATCGGGCAGCAGTTTTATGCTTTTGCGCTAGGGGTGCTATACGCTTATTGGCTCGAAAAATCCCAGAGCGTCCTGGCCCCGATCATCGGCCACAACCTCAGCGATGGCGTGGAATATGCCCTGCTCTACGGGATGGTCGCGATCTGGCATTAGCCGCCGACCTAGCCTGGCGATCAGCTGCACTGGCGGTACAGTAGCGCTGCTTGAATGGCGCGCAGTGGGAAGCCTCTTATTCACTGATGCCGTAATCTAACGACGCAAGATCGTTTTCCCCGGTACGGGCACGACAAAGCCATCAGCGCTGACCGGTCTAATAAGGTTGCGGCCAGGCATCGAACAGGTTTGTCGCGTCCACCGGCGCAAGACCGGTGGCCTGATCGAAGCCAAAATTCGCCCGGCACAAGAGATCACTTAAATATCACACTGTAAGTCTTTCTTGTATCTATCTTTTCTTATGCCACATCGCGCTTGCGACTCTCGCCACTATGATATCTACGGATCTACAATCATCGTCCAGGGGTTTCGGGGCTGCCCCGCACACTAATAATGCGGAAAGATCGGGCTTTTAGTCCGACACTGCCGGATCGGAGAATTCTATGCAGCAAGCGGTTCGTAAGTATCTGTTGGCGCTGGAAGCGGGCGACGCCGACAAGGCGGCCACCCTGTTCGTTCCAGATGGTTGGGTCAAGTCGCCCTTTTTAGGCCAGCTTCCGGTACGCGACTTCGTGACTAAGGTAGCGCATTCATCTAAAGGTTCGAAGCTCACGGTATATGACGTGCTGGTGAGCGCGGAAGGGCATCTGCGGGCTGTTGCCTATTACCATTATGACTGGCGACTGAAGGATGGCTCGCGCGTTTCCTTTGATTGCGCCGATGTATTTAATTTCGATCCGGTATCAGGCCACATTCAGTCCATCGTGCTGGTGTACGACACGAACCCTGTACGAGACGTAGTGGAACACCGGTACCCGTAAGCCGGCGACGGCCTATGATTGCAATACGCGAGCGGCACCGAAATTCGGACGCGAGAGGATTGGATGATTACGCCCATCCGCCCTATCTATGGTCACATTTTGCCCTGATGGAGTGACACGGAGAACGAATGAAATTCGAACAGATTGCCACGGGCGGTTGTCAATCCTATCTGATCGGCTGCGAGGACAGCTGCGCGGCGGCCCTTATCGACCCGGAGATCAGTCAGATCGACCGCTACGTTGCGTTGGCCGCGCGCGGTGGACTGCGCATTCGGTACCTGGTTGATACGCACACGCACGCGGATCATTTTTCAGCCACCAAGCAGCTCGCGCAGCAATTGAATCTGCCGGTCGTCATGCACCGTGCAAGTCCGGCACCCTATGTGGACCTGCGGTTGAATGACGGCGAAATGCTGGCTGTTGGCAAGCTCCGACTGCAGGCGATTCACACGCCGGGCCACACGCTCGACTCCATGTGCCTGAAAATTGAGGATCAGCTTTTTACGGGCGACACGCTGTTAATCGGCGCTACTGGGCGCACTGATTTGCCAAGCGGTGATCCGGATGCCTTGTACGACTCGTTGTTCAATCACGTGCTGCGGCTGGATCCACAGACCAAAATCTTTCCGGCCCACGACTACAAGGGGCGAAGCCATTCGACGATTGCGCATGAGCTGGCAGAGAATCCTCGCCTGCAGCAACGGGACCGTGCCGCCTTCGTTACCATGATGCAGCAGCTCAACCTGGGCATGCCCAAGCACATCACTGAAGCATTACGCACCAACATGAGCGGTGGCAAGACGGTGGCGCAAATGCTTGCCGATGCGGCGGCTGTTATACCGTTTATGTCGCTTCAGGAACTGCAGCGAAGAATCGACGGGCAGGACGCTGACCTCATCGTGCTCGATGTTCGGGAACGCGACGCCTATGAGGCCTACCACATTACAGGGGCGCGGCATCTGCCGCGCGGACAACTGGAATTGCGCGTCAACGAAGAATTGCCCGATCCGACCAGGCGAATACTGGTGTACTGTGAATTTGGCCGAATCTCTGCCCTGGCTGCTGCCACTTTGAGGCAGATGGGATACCAGGGAGTCTCCGCCTTGGATGGCGGTATTAAGGCGTGGCGGGAACAGCAGTCAATTCCTACGTCCGTTCCCGCCAAATGATGCCGAGCTGAGATCGGCGCCGGCGGCCGTCGGCGGTCGTAGCCTTTGCAGCGGTCGACAACGGGTGTCGTGCTGCGGCAAGTGCGCATCTAGCATTTACCGGCCTCCGTTATAGATTCCGGCGGCGCAGTGCTTTAGATCGCCGCAACTTTAGCGGCGCGCCCCGGTAATGTGACGAGCAACACCATAACTGACGGTGACCGCGGGTAAATTCAATTGAGACGATCTGATTCAGGCACGGCAATGTCTGCGACGAGTTAGGACAAATGATGGACACGTCCAATTGGAACCGAGGGTGGCAGCTAATCACCCACTCCTTGGCGGTATTTCAAAAGTACCCGCTTTTCATCGTGCCGATATTGATGGTCTGGTGCATTTATGCGCCGACGGTATTATTTCTCAAGTACGGATTTCCGTGGCAACACTTTGACACCGCGCAGACTATGGCGATCCTGTTTGTCGTGATCTTCATCCTTTCATTCGCCATTGTATTGTCCTGCGATATTTTGCTGGAGATGATCAAGCAAATGGAGGATGGCGAGCCGTCTTTACGTGCCGCGCTTTCCCGAACCTTCAGCAAAGACCTGACCAGCCTTCTGGCGCTCGCCTTCGCGTGGGGCGCTATCTGGTTTGCGCTAACGGTCATAGAAGCGCTGGTATCCGGGCGGCGAAAGGACGATGATAACGATCAGGAATTCAATGCCCGCAACGCTGCAGAAACCATTGCGAACTTTGGCCAGTTTTCACTTAGCCGTGCATTCTTCGAAGCCCTGCAGAAGGGCATACGGATGGTCGTGTTCCTGATTCTGCCGGCCATCGCCTGGGAGAATATGAATTTCATTGACGCCACGAAAAAAGGGCTGGCGGTGCTAAGAGCCCACTTAGCCGTCTTTGCAAGCGGCTACGCTTTGACTTATGCGGCCGCCGCGATCGCATTTCTGCCCCCTGCGCTATTGTTCACGTTCGGAACCAGCCACCATGGCCAGCCCCCATTGTTTCAGGTTCCGGATTTTCTTTGGGCCTGCTGTATTGTTTACATCGGGCTGGCCTGGAGTTTTTGCCTTTACCTCGAGCAAATGTCGATGGCGGAGCTTTATTTGTGGCATCAGAAATGGGAGCGCGCCTTCGAAGTCGCGAGACTCAGCACGCGGCCACTGCCTGCGTTCAAGGATATTGAGCCACCCGTACTCTTGGTGAATGTTTCCAACCTCTTTTCACAGGCGTCCAGGTGAATCTGGTTCTGCAGCACGATTCATTTCGAACAACTTGCAAGCGTAGGCCGCTTCCTACAAGTGCAATGATCTGCTGACGCGCTGAGTTGCAGGGCTCTATACTCCTGCGCTAATGGTTGCTCCGATCGCCAAAAAACCGAAAGAGCCGTGGCACTCGGTCAGCGTCGTTGCTACCCGCGAAGCTTGTGCCGCTGCCATTGCGCTTCGTGCCCTTCGATATTTATCAGGCGATGCCCCGAGATTACCGTTAACAGATTGCAATCAGCCGGGACATTGCATCTGCGCCTTCAAGCATCATGCCGATCGTCGCGTTGGACCACGCCGAGCGAGCGAATTTGGCGGGTTGCCTAGACAGTCGCCAGCAACGGATTTGCGAAAAAAGCGCGGACGCCGCAGCGCGGATTACGAGGATTGATTTTTTGCCGCGCGGCGACTATGCGCGGCCCATGGGGACAGGCTAGGCCACGAGATCATAGTATAAGTGGTCCATGCCAACGACGAGTCAGTCTGACGTCGGCGCGCAAGTTCGATTGGGCCGGTTTTCAACCCGTTACACTGCCACCTTGGTGTTGCAAAAGGCGCCCGCGTAGTTGCGGGTGACTTCTGCCGACAAGTGCTAGTGGAGAACTCGACGTGGGGCCCGCAACTCAGGCTACGAATCGGGCCTGAGCGTTGGCGATCGGGACGCGCGGTTAGCGCCGCTATTGCTTGGCTCTAGTCCCCAGTTTGCGTGCCGCCCGCTGCCAGTCTGCCAAAAAAAATCAGAGCTATGAATTTGCTGACACTTACGTATCCGGCTTTGAGTTCGCCAATATGGTCGATCGAACAATTTACATGGTAAAATGACGGGCGCTCCATACGGGTTCAGGCCAAAGCAAAAATAACAGCGACACGGGGAGACCAACATCATGAAGCGACGGGAATTCTGTGGCATGACGCTTCTGGGCGGCGCCATGGCAATGGCGCCGGTCAGCCGGTTACTGGCGGGACCCGGAGCCGATATACACGCCATAGGTCTTTCGGGCGCCGAGGTCGTTCTAGGCCGAAAAGCAACCGCCGACTTTCAATCAGGTTTGCGCGGAACTCTGTACGCACGAGATCAGGCTGGCTACGACGAGGCGCGCCGATTATGGAATGGAATGATTGACAAGCGGCCGGCGCTGATCGCGGCCTGTGCCGACGTTAATGACGTTGTGCGAGCTGTAAATTTTGCGCGCGACAATGCCTTGCTCGTCGCGGTCCGAGGGGGCGGGCACAGTTTTCCGGGCTATTCGAGCTGTGATGGTGGACTGGTCATCGATCTTTCGGCGATGCACGCCGTGCAGCTGGAGGCCAAGGCAAGGATTGCTCGCGTGCAAGGCGGCGCCTGGGTGGCTCATGTAGATCATTCAGCCCAGCAGATTGGGCTTGCCACAACATTAGGTCAGATATCAAACACCGGCGTTGGCGGCCTCACGCTTGGCGGCGGGTTCGGCTGGCTGGCCCGCCGGTTCGGGCTAGCTTGTGACAATGTCAGCAGCGTGGAACTGGTGACGGCGGATGGCAAGATTCGTCACGTGTCGGCGAAGAATGAACCCGATTTGTTCTGGGCATTACGCGGCGGCGGGGGCAATTATGGAGTTGCAACTGCTTTTGAATACCGCCTGCACCCGGTTGGACCAACTGTTCTTGCCGGGCATGTCGTCTATCCGGCGGCCCAGATAAAAGACACCATTAAATTTTACGTTGATCAGCTGACTAATGCGCCGCGAGAACTTAGCGTCGATCTTGCACTGTTTTCAGACAAGGATCAGCAGCCTTGCGCAGCACTTTACGTTTGCACGACGGCAGATTCCGCCACCGGCGAGAAGCTGTTGCAACCGTTCCAGCAGTTCGGAAAGCCGATTGCGAACACGATCGGCTCCATGCCTTATCTTGCAGTGCAATCGCAGTTCGATGGCCCACCGATCGACCCTGCCATGAACTACCTCAAGGGCGGGTTTGTGCGTGCATTTCCCGCGGATTTCATAGACGTTCTTGCCAATGATTTTCGACCAAGCAGTGAAGTCAGCATATTTTTTCAAAATGCCAACGGCGCGGTCGCTGATGTCGCGCAATCGGCAACGGCATTTTCTCACCGCGACGCCCTGGCCAATCTCTTGGTGCTCGGCAACTGGAAGGATCGCAGCAACAACGAAAAGGGGCGCGAGGATGTGCGTGCGAGCTGGCACAAGGTCGAACGCTACACCGATGGCTACTACGTTAATTTGAACGACGCAGACCCCACAAGTACTGCCCGCAACTATGGCGCGAACTATGAGCGGCTAGCGACGCTCAAAAAGAACTATGACCCGATGAATCAATTCCGATTGAATGCCAATATCAAACCGGCGTAGCGCGGCGCGCAGCTTCGCCAGGCCGACGACGTGCTCGGCATGACCAGGCAACAGCAGCTAGTCGGCCATGTACAGCACCAGCAGCGAGATCATGCCGAAGTAGGAAAAGCGCTCCCAGACCTCAGTACTGGCAAAGAAATACGGGCCCTTCGGATGACCGAAGAACTCGCTATGCACGTTGGCC
>DASWBL010000035.1:0-26712 GCA_036390615.1 Steroidobacteraceae bacterium
GGAAGCGATGCACGTCGATCAGCGCCACACTGAGCGCCGGCAGTTCCGGCGCGAGATTCACCAGCAATGCGCGCAGTCCGACACGATTGGGCAAACCAGTCAGTGCATCGTGCGTACCCTGGTGCACGATATGCTGCTCGCGCTCGCGAATACCGGCCTGCATGGCATTGAGGGTGTGCGCCAGGCGGCCAAATTCCTCGCCGCCGCCGGCGACGTCGACCGCCTGCTCGTAGTCGCCCTGCTCGATGCGCCGCGCCGCCACCACGAGCTCGCCGAGTGGCCGCACGGCACTGAGTCCGGCCCGCCAGGCAACGGCGACGGCCACCAGCAGCGCCGCCGCGCAGATCAGCAGCAGCGTGGCGCGCATCTGGCGGAATTGCGCCGCCGCCTCGCTTTGCGAGCGCTGCAGGATCAGCTCGATGCGCCCGTTGTTGACCAGCAGCGGGGCGCTCAGCGTCAGATAATCGGTCGCACCGACGCGGGTCAACGCCGGCTGGCCCGAAGCCGCTGGCATATTGGCGGCGAGCCAGTCGGAGTCCCGGCTATCGAGCGTCGAGATTACGGCGCCACCGCCGGTCGCACCGTGCGATATGAAACTGACTTCGGTGCCGCCAAGCGTGCGCAGCTGCTGCGCGAGCGGCAAATCGAGCGTAAAGCCGAGCGCCACCCAACCGATTGTGTCTGGCGCCCTAAGCGGTGCGGCCACCAGCTGATAGGGTCGGTCATCGATCACCGCAAAGGTTGGCGCGCCCGGCGTGCGCTCAATGGTCGGCAGGCGCAGGTCGGCGACTATTTTTGCGGCATCGGTACGCTCAACGGTCGCGGCCAGAACGCGCCCGTCGGTGCCATACAGGATGGCCAGGTCGGCCTTGACGCGCTGCGCCTGGTTGCGCAGCGCCGAAACGATCGTGGGTTGATCTTGGCTCGCGACCGCCTCGCGAAAGGCAAAATCCGCCACCAGCACGTCGGCCGCCGAATTGAGCAGGCGCGAGCGCTCGTTGAGTATCTCATCGAGCATCGCGTGCGTCGCACGCAGCTGCAGGGCCGATTGGTTCTGTGTGCTGCGGTTAAGGTACGCCAGCGCCAGTACGACGGTCACACCCTGGGCCATCGCCACCAGGAAGACGATAAGAATGAGCAATCGATACTTGAAGCTGCCCAACGCTTGACACTCTAATGCGGCACCTTATGCATGCTAGAAGCGTCATCGCCGGTCTATATGTGACGGTCTGCTCAGTTCTGGCGGCAGCAGCACCGCCGGCGTCGGCGGCGGCGCTTTCGGTCACGGTCTCGACCTCAGGCGGTGCTGCGCTGCGGGACGCTGTCATCGTCGCCGAGCCGCTGCAGAAGCCGCCGCGGCCGAAGGGCGGCCTGACCGCCATCATGGATCAGCGCGACCTGCAGTTCGTGCCCGACGTGCTGGTGGTGCAGACCGGCACGGCGGTCAACTTCCCGAACAGCGACCAGGTCCGCCACCAGGTCTACTCGTTCTCGCCGGCGAAGACTTTCCAGCTGTCGCTGTACGCCGGCCACGCCTACCCGCCGGTGATCTTCGACAAACCCGGACTCGTGAAGCTCGGCTGCAACATCCACGACGACATGCTCGGCTATATCTATGTCACCGATTCGCCCTGGTTCGGGCGCACTGATGCCAGCGGCGCGTTGCAGCTTACCGATCTGCCGGCCGGCGAGTATCGGATCCACCTGTGGCATCCACTGATGAATGAGGCCAAGACCGAAATCGTCCAGCCCGTCACGGTGGGTGAAGATTCCGCGGCCAATCGCGCGCACCTGAGCCTTTCGCACGCCATGCGCGCACCGGCGGTGCGCCATGATGCCGACAAAACATGGTCCGATTACTGATCATTGGCTGCGCCGCTCTTGTGCCTGGCCTCGTTCAGGCCGAGGTCAACCAGCAGCTTGACTGGACGGTGGATGTGCGCGCCGTGTCGAGCGATGGCGAGCCGTCGGAGCTTGACGGCGGCATGGGCGCGCTGCGCTTTGGTTCGAATCAGCAGGGTCTGCGCCTCGGCCTGCTGCGCTTGGGCTATCGCGCTGATCTTGCCGATCTCGTGCATTTTGATATCGAGGCGGTCAGTTACGGTGATCACGCCAAGAACCTGGTCGACCTGACCGAAGCCTATGCCGAAGTGCGCCCGCTGCCATTCCATGGCTGGCGTTCGCGCCTGAAGCTCGGCGCGTTTTACCCGGATATTTCGCTCGAGGACCGGCTGGCGGGCTGGCGCTCGCCCTATACGCTGTCAAACTCGGCCATCAACACCTGGGTCGGGGAGGAGATTCGCACGATCGGCGCGCAATACAGCCTCGACTGGCTGGGCCGCCAGATGGGTCATGACTTCGATGCCGGTGTGAGCGCCGGCGTATTCAGCTGGAACGAGCCGGCAGGCACGGTGCTCGCGGCACAGGGCTGGAACATCACCGACCGGCAAAGCACGCTCTTCAGCCCGTACGGCGCAATCCGCCAGACGCCGGTTCCGCCGACAACCGAGTTTTATTCGGGATTTGACCATGCCATCGGCTTTGACTTCGGCCTCAATGCCAACTATCGCGGTTGGGTGGAGCTTAAGGCGCTGCATTACGACAACCGCGCCGACCCGAGCGCCTTTTCCGCGGATATCCAGCAATTCGCCTGGCGCACTAAATTCGACAGTGCCGGTGTACGCGTGACGCCGACCGATGCGCTGACCGTCATCGCGCAGTACATGAACGGCATGACCGCTATCAGCCCGGGCGGAGCGCTGAACCTGTTTAACTTCCGCTCGGAATTCGCGCTGGTCAGCTACCAGCACAGCGCCGAGCGCTTCTCCCTGCGCTTCGACCGCTTTGACCTCGACCAGCCGGTCGCCTCCGATGCCGATTACGGCATCGATGACGGCCATGCCTGGACGCTCGCCTACCAGCACCAGTTCGATCAGCACTGGAACGCGGTGCTCGAGGAAGTGCTGGTGGTGAGCAACAACAACTCGAGGTTCTATATCGGCCTGCCGAGCTACGCGCGCGAATCACAATTGCAGCTAGCGATTCGCTACGAACACTGAGCCGCCGTCAGCGCTTCAGGCCAGCACGACCAGCAGGTCTTTGGCATCTACCTGTGCTGAGGGGCGCACCAGTACTTCGACCACCTGACCGTCGGCTTCGGCGCGCACCGCCGCCTGCATCTTCATCGCCTCGAGAGTCAGTAGCACGTCGCCGCGGCTGACCCGCTGGCCGACGGTCACGGCAACCGTGGCGACCGTACCTGGCATCGGCGCGCCAACGTGGCGGGGATTGCCCGGTTCGATCTTGCGCTGCGGCGCGCGCCGTGGAATCTGCCCCTGGTCGCTGACGCGTACCGCCCGCGGCTGGCCGTTCAGCTCAAAGAACACCGTGCGCGTGCCATCCTCGTGCGGCTCGCTGCGCGTAACGTAACGGACGATCAGGGTCTTGCCGCGCTCGATCTCGATGCTGATCTCCTGCCCGGGCTCCATGCCGTAGAAAAATACCGGGGTCGGCACTACGGCAACGTCGCCGAGCCGGCGCCGCTCGGCTGCGTACTCGGTAAAGACGCGCGGATACATAAGATAAGAGGCCAGTTCCTGATCGCTGATGCTGCGCTCGGCCGCCTGCTGTGCCTGCGAACGCTGTGCCGCCAGGTCCGCCGGCGCCAGCGCCTCGCCCGGACGCGTCGTAAGGGCCGGCCGGCCCTTGAGCACCTTGGCCTGCAGTTGAGCCGGAAAGCCGCCGTAGGGCTGACCCAACTCGCCGCGGAAGAACTGCACCACCGATTCCGGGAAGGCAACTTCGTTCAGCGGATCGAGCACCATCGGCCGCGTCAGGCCGCTGCTGACCATGAAAATCGCGAGATCCCCCACGACCTTGGAAGTCGGCGTGACCTTGATGATGTCACCGAACATGTCGTTGACCTCGGCATAGGCGCCCGCCACTTCCGGCCAGCGCGTGTCATCAAGGCCGAGCGAGCGCGCCTGTTCGCGCAGGTTGGTGTACTGGCCGCCTGGCATGCCGTGGACATAGACATCGGAGGTGCCGGAGCGGATCTCGCTTTCAAACGCCGCGTAGAACTGCCGCACCTGTTCCCAGTAGTGGGCAATCAGGCGCAGGTACCGCGGCTCAAAGCCGGCATCGCGCTCGCCGTAGCGCAACGCCTCCGCAATCGAGCCGAAATTCGGCTGCGAGGTCAGGCCGCTCATCGAATCCATCGCGGCATCGACCGCATCCGCACCGGCCTGCACCGCCGCGAGCACGCTGGCGGCCGCAATGCCGCTGGTGTCATGGGTGTGAAAATGCACCGGCAGCCCGGTCTCCTGCTTCAGCGCCCGCACCAGCTCGAACGCCGCACGCGGCTGGCACAGGCCCGCCATGTCCTTGATGCCGAGTACGTGCGTGCCGGCGGCCTTGAGCTCGCGCGCGAGCCTGAGGTAATAATCTAGTGTGTACTTGCGCTCGTTCGGGCTGCTGAGATTGCCGGTGTAGCAGATCGCCGCTTCGCAGAGCTTGCCGGACTCGAGCACCGCATCGATCGCCACGCGCATGTTCTCGACCCAGTTGAGCGAGTCAAAGACGCGGAACACGTCGATGCCGGCCGCCGCGGCCTGCTGCACGAAGTAGCGCACCACGTTGTCCGGATAATTGCTGTAGCCGACGGCGTTGGCCGAACGCAGCAGCATCTGCAGCAGCAGGTTCGGGATCGCCGCCCGCAAGCGCACGAGCCGCTCCCATGGATCTTCCTTCAGGAAGCGCATCGCGACATCGAAGGTCGCGCCACCCCAGCACTCGATCGAGAACAGCTGCGGCAGGAGCTCGGCGTAGTACGGCGCGATGCGCAGCATGTCGAAGCTGCGCAGCCGAGTGGCCAGCAGCGACTGGTGCGCATCGCGCATCGTCGTGTCGGTGAACAGCGCGCGCCGCTGTTCGAGCATCCACTTCGCAAAGCGCTCCGGCCCGAGCTCATCGAACAGCTGCTTGGTGCCCGGCGGCGGGGCCGCGGCAGCCAGTCGCGGCAGCTGCGGCGTCACGATATGCGCGGGCTGGCGGCGGCCCCTGACCTCGCCGTTGCCGTTGACAATGGTTTCGGCAAGGTAGGTCAGGATGCGCGTGGCCCGGTCGCGCCGTTTCGGCGCGGAAAACAGCTCGGGCGTCTGGTCAATGAAGCGCGTGGTGTAATCGGCCGCGGCAAACTGTCGGTGCGTGATGATCTGGTCGAGAAAGCGCAGGTTCGTGGTCACGCCACGGATGCGAAACTCCCACAGCGCCCGGTGCATCCGCGCGATGCACTCCTCGGGCGTCGGCGCCCAGGTGGTGATCTTCACCAGCAGCGAATCATAGGAGCGGGTGATGACCGCCCCGGCATAGGCGGTGCCGGCATCAAGGCGCACGCCGAAGCCGGCCGGCGAGCGGTAGGCGGTCAGTGAGCCGTAGTCGGGCAGGAAATTGTTTTCCGGATCCTCGGTCGTGATCCGGCACTGCATCGCGTGTGCGCTCAGCCGGATGTTTTCCTGCGCCGGCACGCC
Source organism: Steroidobacteraceae bacterium (assembly GCA_036390615.1). GTDB lineage: Bacteria > Pseudomonadota > Gammaproteobacteria > Steroidobacterales > Steroidobacteraceae > FEN-1191. Next base: position 5,529 of record DASWBL010000035.1, read on the forward strand.
GCTGTCGGCGCTGCCGATGCGGGCACCGGCGGCGATGCGCAGCTGCGCCTTAACGAGATCCACCCCGGTCGCACACTCGGTTACGGTGTGCTCGACCTGAATGCGCGGGTTGACCTCGATGAAATAGAAGCGGCCGCTATCGGCATCCTGCAGAAACTCCACCGTTCCGGCGTTGCAGTAATTCGCGGCGCGCCCGATCTTGAGCGCCGCCTCGCACAGTGCGCTGCGCTCGGCGTCGCCAAGAAACACCGCCGGCGCCCGCTCGATGACCTTCTGGTTGCGGCGCTGGACGGTGCAATCGCGTTCGTACAGGTGCACCAGGTTGCCGTGGCTGTCTCCCAGGATCTGCACTTCGACGTGGCGCGCGCGGCGCACTAGTTTTTCAAGGTAAACCTCATCGTGGCCGAAGGCGCTAAGCGCCTCGCGCCTCGCAACCGGCAACAGTTCGGCCAGTTGCGCGGCATTCTCGATGACGCGCATGCCGCGCCCGCCTCCGCCCCAGCTGGCCTTGAGCATCAGCGGGTAGCCGACTTCCTCGGCAAGGGCCGCGCAGCGAGCGAGGTCAGCCGGCAGCGCCGGCGTCGCCGGCATCACCGCAACGCCGGCGGTGATGGCAAGCTCTCGCGCCGCGACCTTGTTGCCAAGCGTGCGCATGGTCGCCGGTGACGGCCCGATGAACACGAGGCCGGCCTTCGCGCAGGCCTCGGCAAATTCCGGATTTTCCGACAGGAAGCCGTAGCCCGGATGGATCGCATCGATGCGCGCCTCGCGCGCCACCCGTAGGATGTCTTCAATATCAAGATAAGCGCCGATGGCGCTCTTGCCTTCGCCGATCAGGTAGGACTCATCGGCCTTGGTCCGGTGCAGCGAGAACCGGTCCTCCTGCGAGTAAACCGCGACCGTGGCGATGTTAAGTTCACTGGCCGCGCGCATCACCCGGATGGTGATCTCGCCACGATTGGCAATCAGTAGGCGGCGGATGGGTCGGGTCATGCTGAAGGGCTTTGCCTAAGCTGGCAGCCAGATATTTTTAACTACTGTCGAAGCTTACACGGACGAGCGTGTGGCCGCCGGGTCCGCGCCGCCAACCTGCGATTCAGAAGGTGGTGTGTCGGCTCGGCGATAGTTCTCTGGCGGCCAGGAGCCAACATTACGACCCGCTGTATGAAATATCCCAAAGCAGTCATCTATTGGCTGGCGGAGTCGCCAACCCTGGCATTTGTCTCAGCGGCCGATCCCGGTGGGGGCAAGTCCTCTCATGGCCCTCTCTGCTGCTATTTGGCCGACCGCGGCCCGCAACTAGGTAGTTCAACCCGATCCTGGCGGGTCAGTAAATCAATCCTGGCTCCCCGGCGGGGAAAAGATCCTTGGCAATTCCGCGGCGGTCTAGGGCTTCGAGCAGCAGTTCGGGCGGCTCGTCCCGACGCTCGTCGGTAAGCTGGAAGACACCCCAGTGAATCCCGAGCCCTCGGGCAGCTTCGAGGTCCTCAAGGATCTGTACGGCCTCACTGGGATCGGTGTGCTGCGGACTCATGAACCAGCGCGGCGCGTAGGCGCCGATGGGGATCAACGCCAAATCGGGTCGACCAATCCGCTCGCGCACCTCCCGGAAGATGCGCCCGTCCCCATACCCAGTGTCGCCGGCGAAATAAACGCGGCCGCCGTTAGTACTCAGCATGAACCCAGACCAAAGCGCCATGCGTAGGTCACGCAGCGTACGTGACGACCAGTGATAGGCCGGCACGATCGTCACCACCCCGCCCTTGCCGATATCGATACGGTCCCACCAGTCGGCGGTGACCACCCGAACGCCTTGTATTGCCCGCCGCAGGATTGCGTCGTTGCCGAGCGACGTCACCATTAGCGGATGGAACTTGGTGTTGAGGCGCCGCAGGGTCGGCAGATCCAAATGGTCGTAGTGATTGTGACTGAGCAGCACGGCGTCGATCTGCGGCAGAGCCTCGAAGGCGATTCCCGGTGCCGAAACACGCCGGGGCCCGGCGAACGGGAGCGGGCTTACCGTCTCCGACCACACGGGGTCGGTCAGGACGTTGAGACCACCGGCCTGGATCAGCACGCTCGCATGGCCGACGATTGTCGTTTGCAATCCCGTGACCTGAGGCTCGGGGATGGCCTGCCGCACCGCGACCGATCCGGGCCATCTGGCAGCCTTTTCCTTCAACTTCCAACGCAGGAGGTCGCGAAAGCCCCGATCCGTATTGGGATGATCTGGATTGAAGAAGCGCAGGCCGTCAAAGTGATCGCTCGGCAGACCGGAGTAGTAGGGATTCATCGATCGAAGCACCTGTGTTTTGGAGTGCCGTGCGGTTCGATCTGCGAGCAAAAGTGAGTGCGGCCGCTTCTCAGCGGACGTCCGCTAATCACTCCATGAACGGCGGCTTTTGGGAATTGGGAGAGGCAGCTCACGGTTAGACTGAGAAACTGCCGGTCAGAGCCAGGCACGCAGACCCAGCACGAATCGCAGCTGGCCCGCGTTGGTGCCGGCCAGGAAGGCGTTGCGCGTGTAGGCGGCGCCCAAGTACGGCGCGAACTTGCGGCGAATCTCGTAGCGCAGGCGCAGGCCGGCGTCGATGGAAGAAAGCCCGGCGGCCTGTTGCCGCGCGCCATCGGTGCGGGTGTAGGCATTGAGTTCGACTTGCGGCTGCAGGATCAGGCGCTGGGTCAGCAGCGCATCGAAGGCTGCCGTTGCCCTGGCGGCGAAGTGGCCGGCGTCACTCGCATAAAGGCTCGCCGATACCTTGAGACCGTAGGCCGCCAGGCCCTCTGCCCCCAAGGCCAGCCAGCCCCGACCTGCCAGGGAGTCGAGGTCATAGCGAACGCCCGCCTGCAGATCAAAGAAGGCACTGGCCGGCCGCGCATACAGCAACTCGTGCTGCCCATCCGTCACCTGCCCGCCGCCGGCAAAGCCCTCGCTTTTGAACCACAGGCGATTGCTGTCCGAACCGGCCCACGCCTCGCCGTCCCAGCGCAGGCCGTCGTGGCCATCGCCGATGCGCTCTTCAAACTGATCAAGCGTTGCATGGCTGAAAATTTGCGGGCTGCCCATCGGGTCACCGAAGGGCATCGCCATCTGCGACTCGCTGTCAGAGGACTGCGGATAGGCCGGGGCCATCATTCCCAGCATCACCGCGGCAGAGCCGAGCGCGAGCCGCCCGCAGCGCCAGCGCCCTCTCATGCGACGATCACGGTGCGGAACATGCCCGCTTCCATGTGATACAGCAGGTGGCAGTGAAACGCCCAGTATCCCGGCGTGTCGGCCGTAAAAATAAAACTCAGGCGCTCATCCGGTTTGACGTTGACCGTGTGCTTCAGTGGCAGCTGACCCTCGTGGCCGTTCTCCAGCGAAAACAGGAAGCCATGCAGGTGAAGCGGATGCTCCATCATCGTGTCGTTGATCAGCACGAAGCGCACGCGCTCACCGAGGGCAACGTGAATGGGCGCCGCCTCCGAGAATTTCCTGCCATCGAAGCCCCAGACCCAGCGCTCCATGTTGCCGGTCAGGTGAAATTCAAGCTCGCGCACCGGGAGGTGCCCATCGGTATCGGGCGTGAGCGCTTTGAGATCGGTATAGCGCAGCACGTGGCGGCCATTGCCGTCGAGTCCCGCGCCGGCCTCGCCGACCCGGCTCTGCAGGTGGGTGGCGACGTTATCAACAAAGGGTGATGCGGCGAGGCGTTGCCGCTCTCCGCCGCCGGCATGGCTGGTCTCCGCCGACATGGCCATGGGCGCCATGCCTGGCATGCTCATTGCCGCCATGCCTTGCATGTCACTCATGCCCATGTCGGATGCAGTACGGAGCGCTGGCCGATCCAGCGGCGGCACCGCTGCCACCATGCCATCGCGCGGCGCGAGCGTAGCCCGCGCGAAGCCCGAACGGTCCTGCGCCTGCGCAAAGATCGCGTAGGCGACCGACTCGGGCGGCGCGACGATCGCATCGTAGGTTTCAGCCGGCGCAATCCGAAACTCCTCGACTGCCACCGGTTCGACGTCATTGCCGTCCGCCGCGACGATCGTCAGCGGCAAGCCCGGTATGCGCACGTCGAAGGTTGTCATCGCCGAGGCGTTGATGAAGCGCAGCCGAACCTTCTCGCCGGGCGCAAAAAGGCCGGTCCAGTTGGCCGCCGGTGGCTGGCCGTTGATCAGAAACGTGTAAGTCGAGCCGGTGACATCCATGAGGTCGGTGGGATTCATGCGCATCCGCTCCCACATCAGCCGATCCTCAAGCGTCGCCTTGACGCCCGCGCGCCGGATGTCATTTGCAAGCGTGCCAAGCGTGCGCTGCTGGAAATTGTAATAGTCGCTTTGCTGCTTGAGGTTGGACGCGACCGTCATCGGATCCTCGTCGGTCCAGTCAGCGAGCAGCACGACATAGTCGCGATCGTAGGCATAGGGCTCCGCGGCGCGCGGCACCAGGAGCAATGCGCCGGCAAGGCCGGTCTGCTCCTGCATGCCGCTATGGCTGTGGTACCAGTAAGTGCCGCCTTGCCTGACCGGGAAGCGGTAGCTGAAGCTTTGCCCCGGCGGGATGCCGTGAAAGCTTAGTCCCGGAACGCCGTCCTGGTCCGACGGCAGTCGCACGCCATGCCAGTGGATCGAGGTCGGCTCCGCCAGATGATTGGTCACTTTGATCGTGACCGTCTCGCCTTCCTGCAGGCGCAGACTAGGTCCGGGCATCGAACCGTTGACCGCGGTGGCGAGCCGGCGCCGGCCGGTGACATTGACGGCGAGCGGTGCGATCAGCAACTCGAGCTGCGCGCCACTCAGCGTGGCCGGAACCGCTCCCGGCAGCGCGGCGCGGAGCGGATTGTGCCAGAGCGCGCCACCGGCGCAGCCGGCCCAGGCCAGTCCCTCCACAAAGCGCCTGCGGCTCAGCAGGAGGCGCGGGCCGAACGTCGCGTCATTGCCGCTCATGCGTGCATCGTGCCGGCGCGCCCCGCGCGCCCTTAGCGACCGGCCAGGCGCAGGGTCCGGTACTTGTCCATCTGCTGCCCGATGTATTCATCGAAACTGCCCTGGTCGTTTTTCTCGAGGCGCTCCTGCTCGATGACCGAGGCGGCCGATTCTTCCGCGAGCGTGGCGTCGACGCCGGCGCTGGCCTGATGGTGTTTCAACAGCTGCTCCTGGTGCTGCGCCGACAGGCGCAGCGCGCGGGCCACGAAGCCCTCCTGCCGTTCGCGCAGCTCGCGCAGTTGGCGCGCCGCGGGCGTCAGTTGCGGATCACGGAGCTTGGCTTCCTGCAATTGCAGGCTAAATTCATACGGCGCGTGCGACTGGTCTTCATCGAGCACCTCGCACAGACCCTGCATTGAGTCGAGCAGTTCTGCCAGCCAGTCGGTCAATGGCACGTCGCGGCCGTCGCGCCGCAAAGTGAGCCCAGGCTCGCGACCGCGCCTTGCCACCTGCACGTGGTTGTGATCGAACTCCTCCTGCTCAGAGGCGCTGATCGGCGGGCTGTCCTTGAACAGGAAGAGCGCCAGCATCGCCTCGAGGAAGCACAGCGTGGCCAGCTCCGTTCCGGTTGGCTCGAGCGAGTTGCAGTCGAGCGAACGGACCTCGACGTATTCGACCCCGGCCCGGTTCAATGCCTGGCACATGTTTTCGCCCGCCCGCGGCACGCGCTTGGGCCGGATGTAGGTGTAGTACTCGTTGGATATCTGCAGCACCCCGGCGTTGAGCTGGCGGTACTCGCCCTTGACCTTCACGCCCAGGGCTTCAAAGGCCGGATTCATTGTCAGCACGGCGCTGACCAGATCCTTCAGGTAGTCGTTAAGCGAGTTGGCCGAGACATACACCGCGGTCTGGCTGCGGTTGCGGTACCCAAGATCACTCATCCTAAGCGAGGTCGCGTGTTCCCCGGTCATGGTGCCGTCAGCATGCGCCTTGAGATCCGGGGCCGAACGGCCCTGCAAGAATGAGCGGCACATGGACGGGGAACTGCCGAACAAATAAGAAACCAGCCAGCCGTAGCGGCGGAAGTTGCGCACCAGGGCCATATAGGCTTCCGACCGCAGCGCGGCACCAGAATCTCCGGTGCGCTCGACTTCGGCCCACAGCGGCCAGAACTTGTCGGGAAAGGAGTAATTAAAATGAATGCCGGCGATCGCCTGCATCATGCCGCCGTACCGGGTCAGCAGGCCGCGTCGGTAGACCTCCTTAAATCGCCCGCGGTGCGATACACCGTAGTCAGCAATCGGCAGGTCGGCATCACCGGTCAGTGGAGCTGGCATCGAGGGCGCCCACAGCAATTCCCCGTCGAGGCGCTGATGGACGAACTGATGCAGGTCGCCCAGGTATTGCTGCAGCGCAGAATTGTCATTGAAGGTCGGTGTCACCAGTTCAATGAGCGATTCGGAGAAATCGGTCGTGATGTGCGGATGCGTGAGCGCTGAGCCGAGCGCGGCCGGATGCGGCCGGGCTGAAATGCGACCGGCCGTACTGACGCGCAGCGCCTCGCGCTCCACGCCGCGGCGTCCACCGGTCAGCGCCGCCCGCTCGCGGCTGGCGATCAGTGTGGCAATTCGCCGCTCCAGTACACGATCAATCCCGCCGCCGGCCATGCATCCTCCCGATTAAAAGTCAGAGCCGCCCGACCGGCGTGCAGCGCCGGCGGGCAGGCATCCGAAGCTTACACGGACAATCGTGGGTCGTCGGGTCCAGGCCACCTCGCAAGGCGCCTTGCAGGCAGGAAGGCATAGGTGGGCGCACTGCCTAAGGGCACAGATGGTCGCCAACCGGCTGCCATGGCATCCTAGCGGACGCATTCCCGTGCGTTGCCCAAGACTGGGCCCGGAGATCTTATGCTGGTCGGATCCGCCCTGCGACCGGTTGCCATTGTCGGCGGCCTGCGCATTCCCTTTGCGCGCTCCTACGGGGCCTACAACAGCCTGAGCAATTCGGAGCTGCTGACGGTGACCTTGAAGGCGCTGGTGTCGCGCTATGCGCTGGAGGGCGTCCGCCTCGGCGATGTGATCGGCGGAGCGGTGGTCAAGCACTCCAAGGATTTTGATCTGGTACGCGAGGCGGTACTGTCCTCCGGCCTCGATCCACAGACCCCGGGCCTGGATATCCAGCGCGCCTGCGGCACCGGCCTCGAAGCGGCGATCCTGGTGGGCAACAAGATCGCGCTCGGGCAGATCGATGCCGGTATTGCCGGCGGTGTCGAGGCGCTCAGCGATCCGCCGGTGGTGTTTCCCGACTCGTTCCGGCGCGTGATGATGCAGGCCTACCGCGCGCGCAGCACCGGCGAGCGGCTGAAGGCGTGGCTTAAATTGCGGCCCCGGGATTTCAAGGCAGTGCTGCCGGGCGTGGTCGAACCGCGTACCGGCCTGTCGATGGGTCAAAGCTGCGAACTGATGGCCAAGACCTGGAAGATCACCCGCGAGGAGCAGGACCGTCTCGCGTACGAGAGCCACCAGAATGCGGCCAAGGCGTGGCAGGAAGGCTTTTATGACGATCTGGTCGTCGCCTACCACGGCCTGAAGCGCGACAACAACATGCGCCCCGACACCAGCATGGAAAAGCTCGCGACGTTAAAGCCAGTATTTGATTTCAGCGGCGCCGGCACGCTGACCGCTGGCAACAGCACGCCGCTGACTGACGGCGCCTCCGCAGTGCTGCTGGCATCCGATGCATGGGCGCGAAGCCGCAATCTGCCGGTACTGGGTTATCTGCGGGCCGGCAAGAGCTGGGCCGTGGATTTTGCCAGCGGGCATGAGGGCCTTTTGATGGCGCCGGCTTACGCGATGGCGGCGATGCTCACCGATGTCGGCCTCAAGCTCCAGGATTTTGACTACTACGAGATCCACGAGGCCTTCGCTGCGCAGGTGCTGTGCACGCTCAAGGCCTGGGAATCGGCCGAATACTGCCGCGAGCGCCTGGGATTGAGCGCCCCGCTCGGCAGCATTGACCGCAACAAGATGAACATCAAGGGCGGCAGCATCGCCCTTGGCCATCCCTTTGGCGCAACCGGCGGGCGCATCCTCGCGGGCCTCGCCAAGCTTCTGCACGGCAATCCGCAGTCCCGCCGCGGCCTGATTTCCGTATGCACCGCCGGCGGCATGGGCGTGACGGCGATCGTTGAGCGCGCCTGACAATGCCGCGGAAGAATTTCGCGTCCGGGACGGCCTGGGAGCCGATCGTCGGCTACTCGCGCGCGGTGCAGTGCGGCGATTACATCCATGTCTCGGGCACCACGGCCACGGACGCCAACGGCAAGTTCGTCGGACTCAACGACCCCTATGCCCAGACGCTGCAGTGCCTGCGCAACATCGAGAACGTATTGCAGCGGGCCGGCGCGACGCTGGCGCAGGTGGTCCGCACGCGCATTTATGTCGTTAATATTGCCGACTGGGAACAGGTCGGGCGCGCGCACGGCGAACGATTCGGCGACATCCGCCCGGCCACGTCCATGGTGGAAGTCAGCCGGCTGATCGCGCCGGAGTTACTGGTGGAGATTGAAGCGGATGCATATACGGGACGCTGATGGACGCTCGTAGGCGGGAGCCAGGTCGCTGGGAGACGCTGATGGCCCGCGACGGGCACGAGTTTGCCGCGTACCTCGCCGGCACGCATGGCCGGCCGCATGGCGCGGTGGTGATCCTGCAGGAAATTTACGGCGTCAACGAGCACATCCGCGCCGTCGTCGATCAGTACGCAGCCGCCGGTTACCTGTGCATCGCCCCGGCGCTGTTTGATCGCATCGGCCGCAACATCGAGCTTGGCTACACGCCGGAACAGCGCGAGCAGGGACGCGGCTACGTGCTGCAGCTCGAGCGCAGCCAGGTGGTACGCGACCTGTCGGCCGCGTGCGCGGTCGTGCGGCACGCCGGGCGACTTGCGCTGGTCGGTTTTGGCTGGGGCGGGCAACTGGCCTGGCTGGGCGCCGGCGAGCTCGCCGTGGATGCCAGCGTGGCCTATTACGGCACGCGGATCTGGGAGTTTCTGAACCCGCTGCCCAAGTGCCCGATGATGCTGCATTTCGGCACGGCCGATCCTTTGATCTCGGCCGCGAATGTCGAGCGAATCAGAGCCGCCTTCCCGCAGGGCATTTACCACCAGTACCCGGCCGGTCACGACTTTAACGGCGTGGGCCGCCCCGGCTACGATGAGCGCAGCGCGGCGCTGGCCTGGCAGCACACCCAGGAATTTCTCGCGCAGTATATTGGCTGAGCAGCCGCCCCTGGGCGCGGGCCGCACCGGCGCGGCCGCTCCCGGAGTGCGATGGGCGCAGCGGAGCACGAATCAATGTTGGGTGTATTGCTGGTCAACCTGGGCACGCCGCGGTCGGCCGACAGCGCCGATGTGCGCCGCTTCCTGCAGCGGTTTCTCAGCGATCCGCGGGTGGTCGAATTGCCGCGCGTGCTGTGGTGGCCGCTGCTTTTCGGTGTCATCGCACCGCTTAGGGCGCCGCGCTCGGCAGCTCGCTATCGCGAGATCTGGCTGCCGGAGGGCTCGCCGCATGCTGTGTACACCGCACAGCTTAGCGCGGCGTTGCAAGCTGAACTCAACGCACGCTCTCCCGGCGCGGCGCAGGTGGCCGAGGCCTTCATGTATTCGGATCCTGATGTGCCGTCGGGCATCGAGCGTCTGCGCGCGGCCGGGGCCCGCCAGCTCATCGTACTGCCGGCTTTCCCGCAGGTCAGTGGCACCACGACCGGCGCGGTCTACGATGCGGTCGGACGCGCGCTGCAGCGCTGGCGCGACCTGCCCGAACTGCGGCTCGTGCCGGGCTACGCCGATCAGCCGGCTTACATCGCGGCGCTCGCGGCGAGCGTCCGCGAGCACTGGCAGCAGCACGGCCGCAGCCAGCTGCTGCTGATGTCCTTTCACGGCATTCCGCAGCGCTGCGTGGCGCGCGGCGATCCGTACGCGGCCCAATGCGCGACGACCGCCCGGCTGCTGGCTGCAGCGCTGCAGCTCGGATCGGGCCAGTGGGCCTTGACGTACCAGTCACGCTTTGGCGGCGGGCGGTGGCTTGAGCCTGCCACTTTTGCCGAACTGGCGGCACTACCTGGCCGCGGCACGCGTTCGGTGACCGTATGCTGCCCGGGCTTTTCGGTCGATTGCCTGGAGACGCTGGAAGAAATCAACATGGCCGGGCGTGAAGTGTTTCGCGTTGCCGGCGGCGACCGTTTTGACTATGTCGCGGCGCTTAACGCGCGGCCCGACCACGCCCGTGCGCTTGCCGATCTCATATTGAATTGATGCGCGCCGCTTGGGCGGCGGGGGGCTTGATGATCTTCGGCCGGTTCCTGGAAATCAGTATCAGCACGCAGGATATCCGCGAGTCGGTACTGTTCTACGAGCGGCTCGGCTTTTCACAGCTGACCACCGGCGACATCTGGTCGCATCCGTACGGCGTGCTGACGGACGGGCGGCTCATCATCGGATTGCATGCCCGCACCGCCGCGCCGGTGACGCTGACGTTCGTGCGGCCGCAGCTCGCGCGATACCTGCCGACGCTGCAGGCCGCGGGCTTCGAGGCGCATTACAGCCGGCTCGGCGACGAGGATTTCCATGAGGCGCACCTGCGCGATCCCTGCGGCCAGCCGATCACGCTGCTCGAGGCGCGCACTTATTCACCGGGACTGCCCGACGAGCAGGCGCTCGAATCGCAGTGTGGGTATTTCTCGGCCTACAGCATGCCGGTGGCGGATACCGACGCGACACTGGCTTTCTGGGAGCACGCTGGCTGGGTACCACTAGATGCCGAAGAAGAGCCGTATCTGCACGTCGCGCTGACCGCCGATGCGCTGAACCTCGAATTGCACCGGCCGCGCACGCTTGAGACAGCGGCACTGGTGTTTCGCGATCCGCAGATGCCCGAACGCATCCAGCGGCTGCGCGATCAGGAGCTTCCGTTTGCGAGCGAGCTGCCGCGCGGCTTGTCGCCGGAGAGCAGCGCGCTGCTGCTGGCGCCGGAAGGCACCGCGTTGCTGTTGCTCACTGATCCCTGAGGCTGGCGCGCCACCAGCGAAAACTCCACGCGCAACGCGTCGGCGACCTTCAGTGCCCCGAACATCACGCTCATCGGCGTGAGCCCGAGCTGCGTGTGCGTGACGGTGAATTGCCCGTGCAGCAGCAACGACCCTTCGCGTCGCTCAAGCTGCACCGCCACCGGCACCTCGGCGGTATGGTCGCGCACCGTGATACGAGTCAGCACCTGCCAGTCATCGCCCGCCGGCTGGATCTGCGCCGAGGCGAGGGTGATCTCGGGAAAATGCGCGGCATCGAGCAGCGGCTCGGCCAGCATGTGTTCGCGCGTGCCGGCAACACCGGTATCCGTGATCGGCGTTTGAAAGTCCGGACCCTGTGCGCCGCGCAGCACCGGGTCATCGACCACAATGGCGCTGACCGGAAATCGAAGCATGAACGCCGACTGCGCAGGATCATCACCGAGCTGCAGCTCGCCGGTAATTTGCTGCACCGAAAGCACATGATTGTGCCCGATGCGCGCCATCGTGCCTTCCTTGTAGACGAAAACCAGCACCTGGCTCTGCCCGCCATCGATTTGCCAGGGAGCACCCGCGACGGCCGGCGCTGGCGGCGGGCCGGACGGTGGCGGCGTACCGGGCCGGGGCGCGGCACAGCTGGCCAGCAGAACGAGACCCAGGATTGGCAACGCTGCGCGTGCTGCTTTGCGGATTGCCAACATTGCAGTGCTCATGCGGGAACTATACCCGCAGCGCCCTGTCAGGCGCGTGGCCGTTGATTCGCAGTTCTTCCCGTGACAGGCGTGCCAGCTGCCGTTGCTACCTTATAATATGGGCCACGGTCCAACGCGCGGAGAATGAGCGATGAGCGATTCCATAACCCGTCGGGATGCATTGAAGGGCCTGACCCTCGCCGCTGGCGCGCTGCTGGCTGCCAACACGGCGCAACGGGCCGCGGCAGATGCCAGCGCAATCCCGCACATAGCCGCTACTGATCCGATGGCCGTGGCACTGGCCTATCACGAGGATTCCAGCAAGGTCGATGTGAAGGCATTCCCGAGTTACAAGCCGGAGCAGAAGTGCTCGACCTGCCTGCAGTTGCAGGGCAAGGCTGGCGACCCATGGCGTCCGTGCAACATTTTCCCCGGCAAGCTGGTCAACGCCAACGGCTGGTGCAAGGTCTACGTGAAGAAAACCTGAGCGACAGTGTTAGTTTCCGGGTGCTGCAACAGCGGTCGCTCCAACGTCAGTTAGATGGCAGATGGGAGCCTAAGCGCTTGAACACGCACTTCACCGGGGGACTGCTGCTAACGTCCCTCTTCCTGCTGGTGGTGGTGGCGCTGCCTATGAAGCTGGGAGCTGTAATGGCGGACGCCAAGCGCACGGGGCTGCTCTGGTGCGGGCTTGCAGCATTCGTGGGTCTACTGGCAGGCTACATGGCGTCCGGCATTTTCCATGGTGTTATCGGCGGCCCACTTGCCGCGGCGATAGGCTATATCCTTGCGATCCGCTTTATGCTCGGGACAACGGTGGCTGGGGCAATCGGGCTGACCATCATCGCGATGCTGCTTTCCTTCGTGGGCGTTGTTCTTCTCGCTCATTTGGGGGTAATTCTCAGTGGACCGACGCCGGGTGGCGTTGCCATCTAACGAATGAGTTGAGCGGACCGAACGCCTCGGCCCCGTAGGCGAGGTGAGCGCACACTTTCTTCGGCGCGCGCCGAGCCTTTCTTCTTATCCTTCACGGTCCGTTCCAACGCATGTTAGGCGTCATACGAGGCTCCGCGCCTAAGGCTTGCGATCACGCAGAATAGAACTGATCTTCGCATTTTCTTTGGCACGGCGTTTCTGGAACCACGTCCAGATGCCGACGAAAAGCGCAGGAACGGCGAACATCAAGCCACGGATCAGATCGTGCGACGAGATAGTCATTTAGAGGTGCCTCCTGCGCGCCGCGCATCGTGATGCCTAACTTAGACGTTAGGCGACTCTATCTGTATACGTCCTTGCGGTCCCCCGCCCTAAAGACCGTGAGTTCGCGGCGCGCCTCATCAACGAGATAGACAATGCGGTAGTTGCCCTGGCGCAGCCGATACCGATCATCGTAGCCGGCCAGTTTCTCGCACCCCTGCGGCCGCGGATCGGCGCTCAGGCCGGCAATTTTCTCGACAATTCGTCGTCGATCGGATTTCGAATCGACCGCTTCAATTTCTTTCGCGGCCGAGGCCTTCAGCAGCAGCCTATATTCGGCCACGCCGCTTTAGACCGGTGACAAACGATTCGAACGAGACGCTCTTTTCGGAGCGACGCGAAGTGAAGGTCTCGAGATCGATCGCATCTTCGGCCAGAGACAATCGAACCGCGTCGTTCACCATATCGGACACCGAGCGATCTGAAGCCGCCGCCCTGAGCCGGAGGGCTTTATGGACTTCTGGATCAAAATAGACGGTAGCGCGCTTGGAGCTTTCCATAGCTCAAAATAGCGATATGACGCTATGACGTCAAGACGCTATGTGGCTGCCTAACTCAGATTGTCCGTCAGGCCGCGGTGCCCAAGCGAGTGGCAATGCGTTCCGCTTGCCGCCCGAGCATCGGTCCGAAACCGTGCTGCCGGCAGAACTCCCCGAGCGCCGCAAGATCCGGAGCTCTGGGCCGCAGCTGCTCGGGCGTCGCATCGGCGATCGGTACCTCACAACAGATGCGGGTCAGCGAGCGGGCAAGGTAGGCCGCATCCCGATGCTCCCCTAATTTTTTCGGCAAAGCAGCGGCACCGCGCACGGATAGCTGGGCGCAGGCCGCGAGGTTTGCGTACAACGCATCCAGCGAATCAAAGGCGCTCATCAGCGCCAGCGCCGTTTTTTCGCCGACCCCCGGCACGCCCGGGATGTTGTCGACGCTGTCGCCCATGAGCGCGAGGAAATCCGCCATCCGTTCCGGCGCCACGCCGAAGCGAGCGGCGATCTGCTCGTAGCGATACTCGGTTGACGTGGCGTAATCCCAGAATACGTCGCCGGGGCCGAGCAACTGCGACAGGTCCTTGTCGCGCGACACGACCGTAAAGCGCATACCGCGCTGGCGCGCCTGCGCGGCCAGCGTGCCGATCAGGTCGTCCGCCTCATATTCAAGACTCGCAAATTCCGCCACGCCGAGGTGCCGGCAGAACTCGCGGCACAGCGCGAACTGCCGGTGCAGCGGCGGTGGAGCGGGTTCGCGATTGGCCTTGTACGCCGGATAGAGGCGATGGCGGTGGCCGTTGCCGAGGCTTTCATCGAACGCAACCGCAAGCTGCGCCGGCGAGCGGCGCTCGATCAGGTCGGCGAGGAAGCGCGCAAAGCCATACAGCGCATGCGTCGGATTGCCCTCGGCATCCTGTATGTCCGGCGGCATCGAGTACCAGGCCCGGAACACGTACACCGACGCGTCGACCAGGTACAGCACGCTTTGGGACCTGAGCGCTTCAGCTCAGCCAGCGCGCCAGCCGCTCGTGCAGCGGGCTGGAGCGCGGAAAGTGCGCGCGCAGGTAAGCCATCTGGTCGGCCAGCACGCGCCGGCCCTTGAGAAAGATGTACTCGGCGTAGGTCGGCGTGAATGGCACCGCGATCAGCTGCAGTTTGGCCTGCTCCGGCGTGCGCCAGGCCTTGAAGTTGTTGCAGCTGCGGCAGGCGGCGACGACATTGGTCCAAACGTCGTGCCCGCCCTGCATGAACGGGCGCACGTGGTCGCGCGACAGTTCGCGTCCCGGGTGCCGCTGCGCGCAGTACATGCAGATGAAGCCGTCGCGACGGAACAGCGTTTCATTGTTGAGTGGCGGCACATAGTCGTGGCGGGTATTGCCCGGATTGCCGGTTTGCCCGAGCGTCGCGACGATCGAACTGACCTCGAGAATCGTGCGGCGGCCGCTATGGGCGTTGTGCCCGCCGTGCAGCCGGTACAGCAGCGTGCCGCAGGCATACGCGACTTGCTGCTGGTGATAGAGGCGCGCCGCTTCGCGGTAATCGATCCACTCAACCGGCATGCCCGAGACATCCGTGCGCAACACCATCTGGCCCAAGCCATGCGCGGCCGTACGGACAGTGAGGTACGGGACCTCGTCCGGCGACTCGCCGTTGCGTAACGGGTGCAGACTCATGCCCTGTAAGATAAGGCAGCTTTGTGCGAAAATTCAATGAATAAGCGTCACATCGTGGATTGACGCCAGGGGAATGTTGCATGTCAGTGACAATTGGGGCCATTCGCGAGAATGCCCCCGGGGAAACGCGCGTCGCCCTGGTGCCCGAGGTCGCCGAAAAATTCGCCACGGCCGGCGCCCGGGTGCTGCTGCAGCGGGGAGCAGGCACAAGCGCGCGCTTTCCGGACGCCCTGTACAAGCGCGTCGAGTGGCTCGATAGCGCCGAGGCGGTGCTTACGCAGGCCGATGTCGTGCTCACGGTGCAGCCGCTCGAGCCGGCGCAGATCGCGCAGCTGCGCGCCGGCACGGTGGTGGTCGGATTCATGCAGGCGCACGCGAAGCTCGATGCCGTGCGCGCCTTAAAGCAGCAGCGCATCACCGGCTTTGCCATGGAACTGATCCCGCGTATTTCGCGCGCCCAGTCCATGGATGCGCTGTCCTCGCAGGCCGCAGTCGCCGGCTACAAATCGGTGCTGATCGCGGCCGACACCATGGATCGGTTCTTCCCGATGCTGACCACGGCCGCCGGCACGATCCGCCCGGCCCAGGTGCTGATCATCGGCGTCGGTGTGGCGGGCCTGCAGGCGATCGCTACCGCCAAGCGCCTCGGCGCCGTGGTGGAAGCCTATGACGTGCGCAGCGCCACCAAGGAGCAGGTGCGCTCCCTAGGTGCCAAATTCATTGACACCGGCGTCTCGGCCGAGGGCCAGGGTGGCTACGCGCGCGAACTGACCGCCGAGGAAAAGGCGCGCCAGCAGGAAGTGCTTGAGGCGCGCATCGCGGTGGCCGACGCGGTCATATCGACCGCATCGGTGCCGGGCCGGCGCGCGCCGCGGATCATCTCGCGCGCAGCGGTCGAGCGGATGAAGGCGGGCGCCGTGGTCATCGATATCGCCGCCGAGTCGGGCGGCAACTGCGAGCTGACCCGGGCCGGCGAGACCGTTGAACTCAACGGCGTGCGCGTCGTCGGTCCCGTCAATCTGCCCGCCCAGCTCGCCTACCACGCCAGCGAGATGTATGCGCGCAACCTGTTTAATTTCTTAAGGCCCGCGATCGACAAGTCCGGCGCGCTGGCGATCGACTGGCAGGACGAGGTGTTTGCCAGTGCCTGCCTGACACGCGACGGTGCCATCAAACACGAGCCTACGCGCCAGGCGGCCGAGGGGGGATCATGATCGGAATTGTTGCGCTCTATATCTTCATGCTGGCCGCGTTCACCGGCTACGAAGTCATTGCCAAAGTGCCGGTGATCCTGCACACGCCGCTGATGTCGGGCTCCAATTTCGTGCACGGCATCGTGCTGGTCGGCGCGATGGTGGCGCTCGGGCAGGCGCACACGCGGCTTGAACTGGCCATCGGTTTCGTCGGCGTGCTGCTGGCGGCGGGCAACGCGGTCGGCGGCTACGCGGTCACCGAGCGCATGCTCGAGATGTTCAAGGCAAGCGGCGCCAAGCGCAAGCCGGGAGCGCACTGATGGTTTTGAATGCCGCCGCGGTGATCCAGGTCAGCTACCTGCTCACCGCATTCCTGTTCATCATGGGCCTGAAGCGGATGAGTTCACCGGTCACCGCGCGCAGCGGCATCCTGTGGGCCGGCGCCGGCATGGCGGTCGCCACGCTGATTACCTTCCTGTACCCGGGCCTCTCCAACTACGGGCTGATCATCATTGCCATTGCCATCGGCGGCGTGATCGCCTGGGTGAGCGGCCGGCGCGTGGCGATGACCGACATGCCGCAGATGATCGCGCTGTACAACGGCATGGGCGGCGGCGCCGCGGCGGCGATCGCCGCCGTCGAGCTTTATCGCGGCGAGCAGGCTTCGATGTCGGTCGCGACGCTGGCAGTGGTCGGCGGCATCATCGGCGCGGTGTCCTTCAGTGGCAGCCTGATCGCCTTCGGCAAGCTGCAGGGCCTGATCAAGCGCTCGATCCGGTTCAAGGGCCAGCAGCTGCTCAATGTGCTGATCCTGCTCGCCGCGCTGCTGCACGGCGCGCTGATCGCCAGCGGCGCCAACACTGAGCCGCTGATCGTCACCGGCCTGTTTGCATTCGCCTTGCTCCTTGGCCTCAGCATGACGCTGCCGATCGGCGGCGCTGATATGCCGGTGGTCATTTCGCTGTACAACGCGCTCACCGGTCTCGCGGTCGCCTTCGAAGGCTTCGTGCTCAACAACGCGGCGATGATCATCGCCGGCACCGTGGTCGGTTCCGCCGGCACGCTGCTAACGCAGCTGATGGCGCGCGCAATGAACCGTTCGCTCGGCAACGTGCTGTTCTCCGGCTTCGGTGATACGGGCACTGCGGCGGCAGGCGGCACGGTAGCCGGCAGCATGAAGCCGATCGAGGCCGCGGACGTCGGCGTGATGATGGCGTTCGCGCAGAAAGTGATCATCGTGCCGGGCTACGGCATGGCCGTCGCCCAGGCGCAGCACAAGGTCTGGGAACTTTGCCAGCTGCTGATCGACCGCGGCGTCACGGTGCGATTCGCGATTCACCCGGTGGCCGGCCGGATGCCGGGACACATGAACGTGCTGCTCGCCGAAGCCGGCGTGCCGTACGATCTGATTGCCGATCTCGATGAGATCAACGCCGAGTTTGAGACCGCGGACGTTGCGCTCATCATCGGCGCCAACGACGTCGTCAATCCCGTCGCCCGCAACGACAAGTCCAGCCCGATCTACGGCATGCCAATCCTCAACGCCGACAAGGCCAAGAACGTGGTGGTCATCAAGCGCGGCCAGGGCGCG
The DNA here is from genome assembly GCA_036390615.1 of Steroidobacteraceae bacterium. Taxonomy (GTDB): domain Bacteria; phylum Pseudomonadota; class Gammaproteobacteria; order Steroidobacterales; family Steroidobacteraceae; genus FEN-1191. The sequence continues at coordinate 23,393 of DASWBL010000035.1, forward strand.
GGCTTCTCGGGTATCGAGAACGCGCTGTTTTACCTGGATAACACCCGCATGCTATACGGCGACGGCCAGGCGGCGGTCGGCCAGCTGATCCAGGCGGTCAAGGCGGTTTAAAGTCGCGCGCGGCGGCTACGGCCGGCGTACGGGCGGCGGGCCCTGCATGGCGCGGCGCTGCGCGCGGCGCGCGCGCTGCTTTTGCACCATGTTCTGACGCTCCTCCGGCGTCGCGTTGCGCCACTGCTGTCGCAGCGCCTGGCGCTGCTCGGGCGGCAGCTGCCTGAAGGCACGGAAGTTCTCCCGTACCGCCGCCTGCTGCTCCGGCGACAGCGCGCGGAATTGCTCGATGCGGCTGCGGATCAGTTCGCGGCGCTGCTCCGGCATCTGCTGCCAGGTCTGGAAACGCCCGCGCGCGTTATCGCGCTGCTCCGGGCTCATCTGCTGCCAGCGCTGCGCGCCGCGCGCCAGCGCCTGCTGCCGGGCGGGCGGCAATTTGTCCCAGCCTGCCGCGAAGCCGCCTAAGGTCTGCTGCTGCTGTGGGCTCAATCCCGACCAGGCGACACCGGCCGCGGCGTCATCAGCCGCACGCGCCAGCGGCGCAAGCAGCAGCAGTGCGACTAATGTGACCATCCCAATCCGCGTCATGTACCTTCTACCTTGTCAGGCGTCTTCGGTGCCGGTGTCGTCACCGGAGTCTTGCCCGCCGCCACTTTCTGCGGGTCCACGTGGGCCAGATACTCGTTCCAGCCGGCATCATCGGAATCCACTGAACCTAAAAACTCGAGCAGCGCCGGATCGACGGGCGCCGGGGCTTTGTCGGCCGATTTCGCCATGCCACCCGCCGCCAGCACCAGGCCCAGCGCGAGGGCCACTGGCTTCACGAACCCACCGGCTCGCTGCTACTGCCTTCGGCCTGGCCGGCAGCCCATTCGTAAAATTCGTAATCGCCGGGCTGCGCCTGATCCTGCTCCTGAGCCTGTTCCTGGCCGAGCTCGTAGGCATCCGCATCAGCCAGCAACTCCACATCATCCAGCGGGTTGGCCGCGACGACGCCGACCGGCGCGGAACCCTGCTTACCGACGAACAGCAGCGCAATCAGCACGCCGCTCGCCACCGCTCCGGCCGGCGCCCAATTGCGCCAGTGCCGCGCCGGTGCCGGGCGCGCAGCTTCGAGGGCCGCATACCGGGCTTGGGTCAGCCGCGAGCGAACCTTGCCGCTGAGTTCATCGGCGCTCGCGCCAAGCAGCGCCTTGGCGCGCAGCGCGAATTCAGTGTCCGCGGCATCCATCTCATTGCTACTCATGGCCTGAAGTCTCCGAGTGCGCCGCGCAGAGCCTGCACGGCGCGAAAATAATGGGTCTTGGCGCTGCCTTCCGAGCAGCCCATGGCGGCCGCAGTCTCCGCCACATCCAGCCCTTCAAAATTGCGCAGCAAAAATGCCTGCCGCTGCCGGGGCGGCAGCCGCCCGAGCGCTACATCCAGCGCTTCCAGCGTTTGCTCCGCCTCAAGTCTCGCCACCGGTCCCTGCCCCGGATCGGGCGCCTGGGCCAGCGGGTCGGCCTGCTCATCGTCTTCGTCAGGGCGGAACGGCAGCCACGACAGCAACCGGCCCCGCACCATCCGATGCCGCTGCATGTCGCGGATCCGGTTTTCCAGGATCCGGTAAAACAGCGGCCGCCATTCCGTCGCCGGTCGTTGCGAGTAGCTGCGCACCAGCTGCAACATCGCATCCTGCACGGCGTCTAACGCATCATCCTCATGGCGCAGCGCAATCTGGGCGAAGCGAAACGCCTTGCGCTCCACGCCGGCCAGGAACGCGTCCATTTCCCGTGCACCGGGGTGCGTCGTATCCTGCAAAGGTTCGTTCCTGAGCCGTGCGAAATCCGCAGCGTCGAGGGACAGCGTAACAAAGGCGCTCATAACGATGTACTGGCTCCCAGGAACGGACACACTCCCATGGTTAAACGCCGCCCAGGCGTCCCGGTTGACATCAACAGCACCAATTGAGAACTCGCTTCAAATCATCCACTTACGTAACTTATTCGGGCGAGGGTGGATGGCCAGGCGTACCGACCTTGCCACCGGGACCTTAACTTGTTGTTTCTAATGAAATTTAGATGGGGTTTTGCCAGCCGCCCTGTATGCAGACTAGAGCCTGGAGCTGGCAACTTGGAGTGGTTCTCATCGGCCCATCCACAGAGATATCCCCATTGAGCGGCGGGACGGCCACACCGCACGTTGTCCGGGTCGCAGTGGATCGGCCGCTGCCGGCGCCGCTCGACTATCTGCCACCCGCCGGGCACTTAGGCGCCATTGCCGCCGGCAGCCGTGTGCGAGTGCCTTTTGGCCGCCAGCAACTGATCGGCATGGTGGTCGGCCATGCCGCGACTTCAAGCGTAGCCGCCGAGAAGCTCAGGCCGATCACCACGCTGCTCGATGCCGAGCCGCTGCTCGATGCGGGCCTGATCGAACTGCTGGGCCGGGCCGCCGATTACTACCACCATCCGCTGGCCGAGCTCATCGACGCGGCGCTGCCACGCCGGTTGCGCGACGGTGCACCGCTCGAGGCACTGGCGGAATATTTGCAGCTGACTGCGGCGGGTGTTGCGGCGGTTACCAGCGGCGAGCCGCGGCGCGCCTCGCGCCAGCGCGCCGTACTGGAGGCGCTCCATGCAGCGGGCGGCGACTTACCGGTCACCGAACTTGCCGCGCCGGGGGCGGGGTGGCGCGCTGCGGCCGCACAGCTCGCGCGCCGCGGCTGGCTGGAAACGCAATGGCGTGCGACGACTCCGCTCGCAGACTCGAGGCCCGCCACTTCGCCTGCGCCACCTGCGCCGCCACCGAGCGCGGCACAGGCGCTTGCGATCGAGGCCATCGATGCAGCCCATGGAAAGTTTGAGTGCTTCGTGCTGCAGGGCCTGCCTGGCAGCGGCAAGACGGAAGTGTATCTGCGCTGTGCCGCCGCGGCGCTCGCGCGCGGCGGTGCGGTGCTGGTGCTGGTACCGGAGATTGGCCTGACGCCGCAGCTGCTTCAGCGCTTTCGCGACCGCCTGGCCGTGCCGATCGCCGTGCTGCACTCGGGCTTAACTGATGCGGAACGCCTCACCGCCTGGCGCGAGGCGCGCAGTGGTCGCGCCCGCATTGTCATCGGCACCCGCTCGGCGGTGTTCGCGCCGGTGCAGAACCTTAAGCTGCTCATTGTCGACGAAGAGCATGACGGCTCGTTCAAGCAGCAAGAGGGCGGCTGCCCCTATTCGGCCCGGGACCTCGCGGTCTGGCGCGCGCAGCAGCTTAACGCACCAGTGGTGCTCGGCTCAGCCACGCCA
>DASWBL010000036.1:0-4596 GCA_036390615.1 Steroidobacteraceae bacterium
ATTATCGCCACCGATCTGAGTGCCGCGCAGCTGCACCAGGCCAAACCCGATCCGCGCATCAGCTACCGGGTCGCCGTGGCCGAAGACAGCGGCCTGCCTGCGGCATATTTTGATCTGGTGTCCGTCGCACAGGCGCTGCACTGGTTTGACTGCGAGCGATTTTATGCCGAGGTACGCCGCGTGCTGCGGCCCGGCGGACTGCTGGCGGTATGGTGCTACGGCGTCTGCAGTCTCGATTACCAACGCGGTGATGCTGACTTGCAGACTTTTTATCGCGATGTCGTCGGGCCTTACTGGCCAGCCGAGCGCCGGCACGTTGAGAGTGCCTATCAGACTCTGCCGTTCCCGGCGCCGGAACTGGCGGTGCCTGCGTTGGCAATCACGCAGCAGTGGTCGCTCGCGGAATTGACCGGGTATGTCAGCAGCTGGTCCGCAACAGGGGCGTATATCAAGGCAAGAGGCGAAGACCCGGTGCCGGCGTTGCGGGCCGCCATGGCTTCGCATTGGGGCGATGAGCAAGACCGCCATGAAATCCGCTGGCCGCTCGCGGTGCGCGCCGCGCTGCTCAATCGGCCCTGAGTCAAGCATCGGGCGGGTCGCTTAAGCCGCGTCTGGCCGCTGCGGCGGGCGGGCGCAGGCTAGCGCGGCCGGTTCTCTACCAGCTGCGTCACAACCGCCGGATCTGCCAGCGTCGAGGTGTCTCCCAGTTGGTCGGTCTCGTTGGCGGCAATCTTGCGCAGAATGCGGCGCATGATCTTGCCGCTGCGGGTCTTGGGCAGGCTCGGTGCCCACTGTATGACGTCAGGTATCGCAATCGGCCCAATGACTTCACGCACCGTGGCGCGCAAGGCCTTGAGCAGTTCATCCGATGGTTGCTGACCTGCCTTGAGCGTCACATAGGCGTAAATGCCCTGACCCTTGATGTCGTGGGGATAGCCGACCACGGCCGCTTCAGCCACTGATGGGTGGGAAACCAGCGCGCTCTCGACCTCGGCCGTGCCGAGCCGGTGGCCGGAAACGTTGATGACGTCATCGACGCGCCCGGTGATCCAGTAATAGCCGTCCGCGTCGCGCCGGGCGCCGTCGCCGGTGAAATACGTGCCCGGATAGGTACGAAAATAGGTCGCGATAAAACGATCATGGTCGCCGTAGACCGTGCGCATCTGCCCCGGCCAGCTGTCGCACAACACGAGATTGCCTTCGGCGGCGCCTTCGAGCACCTTGCCCGTGGCATCGACGATAGCAGGGGCGACACCGAAAAACGGCCGCGTGGCCGAGCCAGGCTTGAGCCGCGTAGCGCCCGGGAGCGGCGTGATCATGATGCCGCCGGTCTCAGTCTGCCACCAGGTATCGACGATCGGGCAACGGCGATCGCCAACCTCGCGGTGGTACCACTCCCAGGCTTCCGGATTGATCGGCTCACCAACTGATCCGAGCAGCCGCAGCGAATGGCGCGAATGCTGGCGCACCCATTTCTCGCCCTCGCGCATCAGCGCGCGGATCGCCGTCGGCGCCGTGTAGAAAATCGTGACCCGATGTTTATCGCACTCCTGCCAGAAGCGGCCGGGATCAGGATAATTCGGCACGCCCTCGAACATCACGGTCGTGGCCCCGACGCTCAGCGGCCCGTAAACCACGTAACTGTGGCCGGTAACCCAGCCAACATCGGCGGTGCACCAGAACACGTCGGCATCGCGGTAATCGAACACGTCCTCAAAAGTGAACGAGGCATAAACCAGATAGCCGCCGGTCGTGTGCAGGACGCCCTTGGGCTTGCCGGTTGAGCCGGAGGTATACAGAATGAATAACGGATCCTCGGCGCCCATGGCTTCGATCGGGCACTGGTCGGCGGCATTGGCCATCAGCGCTTCATAGTGCACATCGCGGCTCGGCACCCAGCGCACATCAGCCCCGGTGCGCCTGACGACCACCACTTTCGCCACCTTATTGTCGGGCCGCAGCGCGATGGCGGCATCGACGTTGGCCTTCAGCGGCACCTTCTTGCCACCGCGGTAACCTTCATCGGCGGTAATGACAATGCGCGAGGCGCAGTCATCAATGCGACTGGCGAGAGCTTCAGGCGAAAACCCGCCAAATACCACCGAGTGAATGGCGCCGATCCGGGCGCAGGCCAACATCGCCACGGCTGCCTCGGGAATCATCGGCAGGTAAATCGTCACCCGATCGCCCCGGCGCACGCCGAGCTCGCGCAGTACGTTGCCAAAGCGACAGACATCGGCGTGCAGTTCGCGGTAGGTGACGTTGCGCGACTCACCTGGCTGATCGCCGACCCAAAGGATGGCAACGCGATCGGCGCGCTCCGGCAAGTGGCGGTCCAGACAGTTATCGGCGACGTTCAGCGTGCCGTCTTCGAACCAGCGGATGCGAAAGTCATTCGTGTTGAAGGAGGTATCTTTTACTTTCGTGTACGGCTTTATCCAGCGCAACCGGCGGCCGATCTGACCCCAGAACCCGGCCGGATCCTTCAGACTTTGGGCATAATCGGCCGCGTAACGGGCCCCATCAATGCGGGCCGCTGCGGCGAAGGCGGGCGGAACTTCATACTCATGCGCTGCAGCGCTCATCGCCGATCCCCCGGGAATTCAAGTTTTCGTATATTTTTTCGGTCGCCCAGTATACCTTCTTGAATCGGACGGCCGACAGGCCGGTCGGGAATAGTCCGGGCCTGGGGGCGACGGTGCCGGCATGCGGCCAAAGGCCAGTACCGGCCGGCTGAGCACGGGGTCACGATCGGCTGGTTTTACGCTCGATAGCGGGCGGCGGGATTGGCCCGGGCGCCAGTATTTGAGATCATGCCCACGCTTGCGGCGCCTACATAATTGATAAAAACGAGGGGGTCGAACATGGCAAATCCAGGAGCGGTGGACTGGGATGCGATCATTCGTGATCCGCGCTTCCAGACTTTGCATCGGCGCAAATCGGCATTTCTGTGGGGCTTGATGGCCGTGTCGGTGGTGTATTACTTCCTGCTGCCGATTGGCGCTGCCTACTTCCAGGATATATATAAAGTCCGCATCTGGGGCGTGGTCAACGTCGGGCTGCTGTTCGCACTCAGCGAGTTTGTCGTGGCCTGGGCCATCGCGGTCATCTACTCGCGCAAAGCCAATCGGGAATTTGACGTACTGGCGGCGCAATTGGCGGCCGATTTTGCCAAGAAGAGCGGGGGCTGAACCATGAAATCCATCTACAAGAAGTGGCCCGCTGCGGCGTTGCTGGCAGCGACGTCTTTCGCCGCCTCGCCGGCCTTTGCCGAAGGCGCTGTCGGCGAGGGTTACCGCTCGCTGACCTTTGGCGTGTTCGCAGTGATTATCGCGATCACGATGTACGTGACCTTTTTGGCGGCCAAGCGCGTGCACTCGGCGTCGGATTTCTATGCCGCCGGCGGCGGCGTCACCGGGCTGCAAAACGGCTTTGCGATCGCCGGCGATTATCTGTCTGCGGCGTCGTTCCTGGGCATCGCCGGACTGATCTCGCTGTATGGCTATGACGGTTTCATGTACTCGGTCGGCTGGCTGGTGGCCTACATCACCGTGCTGCTGCTGATCGCCGAGCCGTGCCGCAACATCGGTCGCTACACGCTGTCGGACATCCTCGCGTACCGCAATGATCCGCGTAAGACCCGCGTGGTCGGTGCCTTATCGACGATCACGGTGTCGACCTTCTACCTAACGGCGCAGATGGTCGGCGCCGGCGTGCTGATCAAGACTCTTATCGGTATCAATTACGAGACGTCAGTTATTTGCGTTGGCGTGCTGATGCTCGCCTACGTGCTGTTCGGCGGCATGGTCGCGACGACCTGGGTGCAGATTATCAAAGCCATACTGCTGGTAACGGCTTCGATCGTCATCGTTTTGCTGGTCTGGACGCCGTACGGGTTTTCGCTCCCTGGCTTCCTGCAGGACGTGGTCTCTGATCCGAAAGTGCAGGCGCGTGTGGCCACCTTGCTGGGCGACTCGGCCAAGACTATGTCGGCGGCCGAACTCGGACAGCGCTTCCTCGAGCCCGGCCTGTACTTCAAGGTGCCAATCGAGCAGATCAGCCTCGGCCTGGCGCTGGTGTTCGGCACCGCCGGACTGCCGCATATCTTAATGCGGTTTTTTACGGTGCCGACGGCGCAGCAGGCGCGCAGATCGGTCGTCTGGGCCATGGTCATCATCGGCGGCTTCTATGTGCTGACGCTGTTCCTCGGCTTCGGCGCGGCGAAGAATGTCGGCCCGTCGGTCATCGCCGGAGTTGATGCGGGCGGCAATCTGGCCGGACCGCTGCTGGCTCAATACATCGGCGGCGGGCCCAACTCGTTCTTCGGCAACTTCATGCTGGCGTTCGTTTCGGCGGTGGCCTTTGCGACGATTGTCGCGGTGGTCGCGGGCCTGGTGCTGGCGGCTGCTTCGGCCATGGCCCATGACCTATACGTCGGCGTGATTCGGCAAGGTAAGGAGACAACCTCGCAGGGCCAGGTCAAGGCGGCCCGGGTCGCGACGTTAATCGTCGGCGCGATGGCGATCGGAATCGGCATTGCGGCCAAGGGCCAGAACGTTGCGGTGCTGGTCGGTCTCGCGTTTGCCGTCGCGGCCA
>DASWBL010000037.1:0-6423 GCA_036390615.1 Steroidobacteraceae bacterium
CAGCGCCGACTGGATGGAGCGCAATTTCTTCCGCCGCATCGAGGTGGCCTTCCCGGTACTGTCGCCCAGGCTTCGCGCCCGCATCCGCGCCGACCTCGATACCTACCTGGAAGATAACGCCAACGCCTGGCTGCTGCAGCCCGACGGCACTTACGTGCACGCCGTCATCGATCCGAGCACCGCGGCCGACGCGCAGGCGCGGCTGCTGGAGAATTACGCGGCTGCGGCCCGGCTGGCGGAATAACGCGGCAGTTGGAGTCGCGGGCGGGAGACGATTCCTCCATTGATCTAGCGCTTCGATTAAGTCGCGCCAGGATTAAAACGCGACTGCGGCCGGCCGACGGTGCCGCTGGTAACACAGAACTAGCGCGATCCGCTGAACAAGAAGCAGTCGAAGAGCGTCACATTTTCGAGCTTCACAGATTATTATAGTTTTGCGCCAGCCCTGTGCATGGAGCGCCGTTCATGACTGATACGAATTCCAAATCCCTACGGCTTGCTTTGTTGGCGCTTGCGCTCCAACTTACCTGCTCATTCGGCAGCTTGCACGCTGACGAACCTGCACCGCCGACAGACGAGGAAACAATCGCGCTGTTAATGACAGATAACTTCGCGGACCTCGAACAGCGTTACGGCGCCATCCAAAGTGCATATCGAGAAGGACGAATCTCGGAAATCGATCTGCGCGCGGATTTTCGTACATTTCTTTTCACTGACGAGTCACTCAGCGCGCACTACGAGGCCTGGGTATGGCATTCGCCGGGCTCCTACGTGGCGCATCTTGCGCGCGGGATTTATTACAAAAAGATAGCCCAAAGCCATCTCAGCGAGAACGACTTTCTGGATGCGGAAGACCTTAGAAAGGCGAGCGCAGACCCGGCGATGCAGTTGGCGGACCGAGAGCTGAACGCTTCGCTTCCCTTGGAAGCCAAGCCGTTAATGACGTACCTGCACTTAATAAATATTCGAACCTTTGTAGGTGATCAAGTTGGCGCGCGAAAAATCATTGATCAGGCCATGCGCCTCGAGCCGCACTCTTACGTCATGTCCCAAAATTATATGATCGCCCTGAAAACACGCTGGGGCGGCGGCGTCGGGGAGATGCAAAGGTTTCTTCGCGAATGCCAGCAATCTGGTCTGTCTGCCGATCAGCTGTCAAAGCTTGGGGCGATTGTAGCCGAGGAAGAGGCATGGACCCATCGCTACGTTGACAAGGACACCGATGCGGCGCTGCTGGCCTATGAAAAGGCGGCTGCATTGAATCCCGAGGCGAGTTGTTTGCCATGCGGCCCGATCGTCAAAGCTGGAGATGCGGCGATGGAGGCTAAGCGATACGACGAGGCGATTAAAGAGTTTTCCAAGGCCCTCGATTTCGACCCGAATTATCTGCCTGCGCGGAACAGTCGCGCGTACGCGGAATTGCAATTGGACCAACTGGACGCGGGCCTGCAGGATTTTCTATTTTCCGCAAATCGTGGTGATGCCTACGCCGAAGACATGCTCGGCCGCCTGTATCTGGTGGGTTCTTTGGTGCCTGCTGACCGGGATAAAGCCATCATGTGGCTGAAAAAAGCCGCCGCGCAGAATTATGGGCCTTCCGTGCAAATACTGCCGTTCGCATTGAACAAGGACGCCAAGCCAATGTTGATGCCCGGTACTAAGTTCTAGCCAAACTGCAGTTCGGCCAGCGCCAGCCGAACACGCTCAGCGACCCCAAGGTTTACCGGGACAGCATCGGCATGTATTCGAATACTATGCGGCCGCCGCGCGGCTGCCCGAGTAGATCCGAAGCCTAAGCCCGTGCGGGCGCAGGAACTCGACCTCCTGCTGTATATCGGCCACCGTCAGTGGATGTTCCCTGAGCCACCGACTCGGGAACCGCAGTTCCAGCGTCCGGCCCCTGGCCGCGAGCTCGACCGCGGGCAGCGCCGTAGCGCTGCGGCCACGATGCAGCAGCACCGAAAGGCGCAGCAGCACCATCAGGTACAGTGCCAGCGAATCCCACGGCGGGATCAGATCCTCGAGCCCGCCGAGATTGATCTTGCGGCGGTGGGCGCCGACGACGCGGGACAGGAGCCATTGCTCTTCGCGCGCAAACCCGGGCATGTCGGCGTTTTGCAGCAGGTACGCACCGTGCCGGTGATAGCCGCTGTGCGCCACGTCGAGCCCGATCTCGTGCAATCGCGCCGCCCACGATAACGTGAGCTCAGCCAGCGGATCATCGAGCCCCCACGGATCCTTGACCTGCGAGAGGAACTGCAACACCGTCGCCTCGACCCGCCCGGCCTGCTCGAGGTCCACGTGGTAGCGCCGCTGCATCGACACGACAGTGCGCTCGCGCGGATCCTCATCGGTCAAGCGGCCAACCATGTCGCGCAGCAGCCCGTCGCGCAGCGCGCCGTCGGCGACCCGTAGCTGTTCGATGCCGAGCGCATCGAAAATCTCGGCCAGGATCACCGCGCCGCCGGGGAAAACCGGCCGGCGCTCATCGGTCACCGCCTCAAGGTTCAGGTCGCGCGTGTGATCGGCTGATGCAATCACGCCGATGAGCCTATCGAGCCCCTCGGCGGTGACACCAGGGGCCTGTGGATCGAGCTCGCGGATGCTCTCGCTAATCGCGCGCACCGTGCCGGAGCTGCCATAAGCGCGATCCCACCCGCGCCTGAGGAAGCGGGCCTGGGCCGGCTCGATTTCCATTCGCGCGGCCAGCCGTGCCCGCTCGACGCGCTTGGCCGAGAGTCTCCCATCGGGGAAAAATCTCTGGCTTAAGCTGACGCAGCCGATATGCAGGCTTTCCATCTCCTGCGGCTCGTAGCCCTCGCCGATGATCATCTCGGTGCTGCCGCCGCCGATGTCGATCACCAGCCGCCGCCCAGGTTCTGCCGGCAGCGTGTGCACGACGCCGGAATAGATCAGGCGCGCGTCCTCCATGCCGGAGATGATTTCGATCGGATGGCCCAAGGCTTCGCGGGCGCGCTCGAGAAAGGCCTGCTTGCGCCGCGCGATGCGCAGCGCATTGGTGCCGACCACGCGCACGTCGCGCGCGTGCATGTCGCGCAGCCGCTGGCCGAAGCGTTCGAGGCAGGCGAGCGCCCGCGCCGCCGATTCCTTGTCCAGCCGCCCGTCCTCGCTGATGCCGCCGGCCAGCCGCACCATCTCGCGCAGCCGGTCGATGACAACCAGCTGCCCGTGCGTATAACGGGCCACCACCATGTGAAAACTATTGGAGCCGAGGTCGACTGCCGCCAGAACCTCGGGAACGGCACGCGCCGTACGCGCCACGCGGGATCAGGCCGAGAAGGAGGAGCCGCAGCCGCAGGTGGTCGTGGCGCTCGGATTGCGGATCACAAACTGCGCGCCGTCGACACCGTCCCTGAAATCAATCTCGGCACCCCCGAGGTACTGCACGCTCATCGGGTCAATGAGCAGCTTCACGCCCTGGTTCTCGATGCAAAGGTCCCCATCCTGCAGCTGCTCGTCAAACTCAAAGCCATATTGCAACCCCGAGCAGCCGCCACCCTGCACAAAAACGCGCAGCATCAGCTTGGGATTCCCTTCGCCGCGAATTAACTCGCCAACTTTCCTGGCGGCCGCATCGGTAAAAACCAGCGGACCGGGTTCAATCGGGTCGTGCCTGACGTGATCATCCATAGTGATTGGAAGTCTAGGCGTCGCCGGCAGGCACGTCAAAATCTCCCCGTGCGGGCTGCCGTATTGGTCACAGAACTGTCACTGCGGCCGCCAGCCGGCCCGCTGTTTGGCGGGCCACCCTCGCCCGGACGCTCAACCACGCTTGATCAACGCGTGGCGCTTCTTGCCCACCGCCAGGCGCGCCATGCCATCCTGATCAAGGTCAGCCGCCGAGATCGTCGCGGTAATGGCAGTGACCGGCTTATCGTTTAATTTCACGCCGCCCTGCTCGATCAGCCGCCGCGCCTCGCTTTTCGATGCGGCCATGCCGAGCGAGATGGCGACCTCCACGATCAGCGGCTGTTCGCCCGCGCGCAGGATCAGAGTCGGCAGTCCAGCGGTCGCGGAGCCAGCAAAGGCTTTCGCCGCGGTCTCGGCCGCCGCGTTGGCCGCGGCAGCGCCGTGGCAAAGTCGCGTGGCCTCGGTGGCAAGGATTTTCTTGGCCTCGTTGATGCGCTCGCCTTTTTGCTGCTCGAGCTCGGCGATCTGCTCGAGCGTCAGGTCGGTAAACAGCCGCAGGAAGCGGCCAACATCACCATCTTCGGTGTTGCGCCAGAACTGCCAGTAATCGTAAGGGTTCAGCCGCTTGGCATTCAGCCACACCGCCCCGCTCGCGGTCTTGCCCATCTTGGCCCCGGCGGTGGTGGTGATCAGCGGCGAGGTCAGTCCAAATAACTCCCGTTCGAGCACTCGCCGCCCGAGCTCCACGCCCTGCAGGATGTTGCCCCACTGATCCGAGCCGCCGAGCTGCAGCGTGCAGCCATAGCGGCGGTTCAGTTCGACGAAGTCATAACCCTGCAGGATCATGTAATTGAATTCCAGGAACGTCAGCGGCTGTTCCCGCTCGAGCCTGAGCCTCACGCTGTCCATGGTGAGCATGCGGTTGATGGAAAAGTGCCGGCCGATGTCGCGCAGGAACGGGATGTACTTGAGCGTCGCGAGCCAGTCGTCGTTATTGGCCATGATGGCGCCGCTGTCGCTGTCATCGAAGCGCAGGAAGTGGCCAAAGATCTCGCGGATGCCGGCGATGTTGGCGCCGATCTGCTCATCGGTCAGCAGCTGGCGGGTATCGTCCCGGCCCGACGGATCCCCGACCTTGGTCGTGCCACCGCCCATCAGCACGATCGGCCGATGGCCGGTCTGCTGCAGCCTTCTCAGCAGCATGATCTGCACCAGGCTCCCGACATGCAGGCTGTCGGCGGTCGCGTCAAAGCCGATATAGGCGGTCACGGTGCCGGCCGCCGCGCGCGCATCGAGAGCTGCGGGGTCGGTCAGCTGGTGGATATAGCCGCGCTCGCTCAGCGTGCGCAGCAATTCGGATTGGTACTCGGCCATGCTTGGATCAACCGCGGCTGGTAGCCCTGGGCGCGGCACTTTAAGGCGCCAGGCCGCTAGATTACGGGATGGGCCCGGTGCCGTCATCCGCTGCGGCACGCACGCATCGGTTAGCCGTCAGGGCGTGGCCGTGCCAGAGGCCTTTCCGGTCTCGATCTCGGCCTCGGCGCCGCCGACCGGGAACAGCTTGCCGTTGATCTCGGCGCCGAGCGCCATCTCGATCACCCCGTAGTGCACGTTGCCCTGCACGCGTGCCTTCGCGCCGAGCACCACGCGCTCGGTGGCCACGATGTCGCCATTGATACGGCCGTTGAGCACGACCTGCGGCGCCTGCACCGAGCCTTCGATGACGCCATGTTCGCTTATTGAGAGCGCCCCGGGGGCTCCGGCCGCGACGCTCACGCTGCCGGCGACGTGGCCATCAATATGCAGGCCCCCGGAAAATTCGATATCACCTTGCACGCTGGCGCCCCTGCCGATCAGGGTATCGATACGTTCGGCGGCTTTTTCGCGTCGGTTGAACATGGGTGAAATCCTGACAGGTCTATGGCCGTCCGAGGGCGCCTTTGGCGCACTCAGTTGGACTTTGGAATCCAGACAAAGGTTTGCAGATAGGGTGCCACGCCGTGCCGCCCAGGTCGAACTTCGACAGTCACCCGCTCCGGCTTGAAGTCCGCCGGCATCGTAATCGCCTGGTCGATCTGGGACAGGAACCGGAAACTGAACGGCAGCTCCGCACCCAGGCCGGGCGCCAGCGCCGGCAGTTCCAGCGTCGCCGCTGCCCCCGCCCGCTCGCCATCCACACGCAGCGTCCAGGCGCCACTGGCCAGCCCGTCGGCGCGGGTCGAGCGGGTCAGCGAGAATCTTAGTTCAAAGTGTCCGGCCTCAGCCAGCTGGATGATGTGAAACTCCTTGACCTCGACCGACTGCAACTTGACACCCGGCTGCGCGATCAGCCCGCGGTAGAAGTCGAGATCGCGCTGCTGGGAGGAGACCTGCGACTCCAGCTCGCCGATGGTCTGCGCGACTTCGGCGCGCTCGCGCGTCACCGCGACCTGCGCTTCGGCCGCGGCGGCAAGCTGCACGCGCAGCTGCCGCTGTTCGGCCTGCAGATCATCGATCTGATCCTGTAGCGCTGCGCGCTCCTTGCTGGCCTGGATCGCATCGTAACCGGCCTTGTAGCGGCCGAGCTCAAACACCAGGCCCAGCGCCACCAGCGTGAACAGCGCCCAGGCCGCGAGCGCGAGCCCGCGACGGAGCGGCGCGTGCGTACGAATCACGAGGTTGCCGGGAATACGCATCGCCGTTCAGTGCCGGCCGCCGCCCTTCAGGGCTGCGGCACCGCGGCAGTTGCATCGCTGGCGGGCGCCCGGCGCCACCAGGTCGGGTACGGCGGCA
>DASWBL010000038.1:0-3246 GCA_036390615.1 Steroidobacteraceae bacterium
ATCATCGAAGCGCAGCGCGCCCTCGACGTGCACCAGTGCATCCTTGACGATCAGCTCACGACAGCGCTGCAACACCTCATCGTTCAACGTCACTTCGATGCGACCGCTGCGATCATCGAGCACAAAGCTGGTGCGCATGCCGCGCCGCCTGATCTCCAGAATCAGGCCGGCCACGCTGACGGTGCGCGCATCGCTCCAGCGCGCCGACTCGGCCCCGGCCGGCTTTTGCTCGGCGGCGTATTCGCTGATGCGCCCGGTGCACAGATAGCCGAGGTCACGTTCCAGATGTGCGATTGGGTGGCCGGAGAGAAACAGTCCGAGCGTTTCGCGCTCGCCGGCCAGGCGCTGCGCCTCGCTCCACTCGGGCACCGCTGCTGCCGCGGCTGGCGCCGCGGGCGCATCGAAAGTCGGCAGGCCAAGCAGATCGAACTGGCCGGTTTCCTGCGTGCGTGCGGTCTGCTCGCCTGAGCGCATGGCTTTGGCCAGACCCTCCATCAGCGCGGCGCGGCTGGCGCCAAGCGCATCGAAGCTGCCGGAACGAACCAGCGCTTCCAGCACGCGCTTGTTGACGCGCTGCAGATCGGTGCGGTGGCACAAATCCTCGAGGCTGCGGTAACGGCCGTGTGCCTCCCGCTCCTTTACGATGGCATCGACTGCGAGGCGGCCGACGCCCTTGACGGCACCCAACCCATAGCGGATCGATTTTGGGCCATCGGCGCGAAAGGCATACCCAGAAGAATTCACATCCGGCACCTGCACCGTAAGTCCCAGCGTCTGGCACTCATCAATCAGCGTTACGACCTTGTCGGTGCGGTCCATATCGGCCGACAGCACCGCTGCCATGAACTGCGCCGGATAATTGGCCTTAAGGTACGCAGTCTGGAACGACAGCATCGCGTACGCGGCCGAGTGCGACTTATTGAAGCCGTAGCCGGCGAATTTCTCCATCAGGTCAAATATGTGAGTCGCCTGTCGCGCGGTCACGCCGCGGGCCACCGCGCCGTCCACGAAAATGCCACGGTGCCGCGCCATTTCCTCGGCGTCCTTCTTGCCCATCGCCCGACGCAGCAGGTCCGCGCCGCCGAGCGTATAGCCGGCCAGCACCTGGGCGATCTGCATCACCTGCTCCTGATACAGGATTACGCCGTAGGTTGGCGCCAGCACCGTCTTGAGCTTCGGATGCAGGTAATCAATCGGGGCGCTGTTCAGGTCCTGCCTGCGGCTGATGAAATCATCGACCATGCCCGATTGCAGTGGCCCGGGACGGAACAGCGCCACGAGCGCGATGATGTCTTCAAAGCTCTCCGGCTGCAGGCGCCGGATCAGATCCTTCAGGCCGCGCGATTCAAGCTGGAACACGGCCGTCGTGCGGCACTGCTTGAGCATTGCGTAAGTGGGCGGATCGTCCAGCGGCAGGGCCGTCAGATCGAGCGGCGGCTCGCCGGCCTGCAGCCGCTCGGCATTGATCGTGCGCACCGCCCAGTCGATGACCGTCAGTGTGCGCAGTCCGAGAAAATCGAATTTGACCAGACCCGCGGCCTCGACGTCGTCCTTGTCAAATTGGGTGACGACATTGGCGCCGTTTTCCTCGCAGTACAGCGGCGCAAAGTCCGTCAGCACCGAGGGGGCGATCACCACGCCGCCGGCGTGCTTGCCGGCGTTGCGCGTCAGGCCTTCAAGCGCCCGCGCCAGATCGATAAGCGCCCGTACCTCCTCGTCCTCGCGGTACTGGCGCTTGAGCTCCGGTTCCTTCTCAAGCGCCTGCGCCAGCGTGATGCCAAGCTCAAACGGAATGAGCTTGGCGATCCGGTCGACCATCGGGAAGGGGTGACCGAGCACCCGGCCAACATCGCGCACGACGGCTTTGGCGCTCATCGTGCCGTAGGTAATGATCTGCGAAACGCGGTCATGGCCGTACTTGTCGGCCACGTAGCCGATGACCCGATCACGCCCCTCCATGCAAAAATCGACGTCAAAATCCGGCATCGAGACGCGCTCGGGGTTCAGGAAGCGCTCGAACAGCAGGTCGTAGCGCAGCGGATCGATGTCAGTGATGCCGAGCGCGTAAGCGACCAGCGAGCCTGCGCCCGAACCGCGGCCGGGCCCGACCGGCACACCGTGGCTGCGCGCCCAGCGAATGAAATCGGCCACGATCAGGAAGTAACCAGCAAAGCCCATCGGGCAGATCACGGAGAGTTCCGATTCGAGGCGCGTCTGATAGCGCACCCGATCGGCGTCGTTGGCGGCGGCGTGCTCGAACCGGGCCTGCAGGCCCGCTGCCGCCTCGGTGCGCAGATACGCCGGCACGGTCGTGCCCGCAGGCACCGGATAATCGGGCAGCCGCGCCTGTCCGAGCTGGTGCTGCAGGCTGCACCGGCGCGCGATCTTGACGCTGTTGGTGAGCAGCTCTTCGCTTTCGGGAAACAGCTCGCGCATCTGCTGCGGCGTGCGCAGGAACTGCTGGGCGGTATGGCGCCGCGGCCGCGCGGGGTCGGCCAGCAGCGCGTGGCCGTGAATGCATACACGCGCTTCGTGAGCCGCAAAATCCTCGGGCCTGAGGAAGCACACATCGTTGGTCGCCACTGCGGGCACGCCGTGGCGGCTGGCGAGCGAAAGCGCCGCGGCGATGTAGGACTCCTCGCCGGCGCGCCCGACGCGCTGCACCTCGATATAGAACCGGTCGGGAAACAACTCGAGCCAGGCGGCAAGCGCCATGGCAGCGGCGCCTTCGCGGCCGTGTAGCAGCAAGCGGCCGATATCCCCGGCCATCGCCCCGGACAAGGCGATGAGCCCGGTGGTGTTGGCCCGCTGCAGCCACGAGCGTTCGATCAGCGGTGTGCCGCGCCGTTGGCCCTCCAGCCAGCCACGGCTGACTAGCCGCGTCAGGTTGCGGTAGCCGTCCTGGTTCTGGCACAGAAGCGTGAGGCGCGAGGGCCCCTGCTGCTCGTCGGCCTCGCGCAGCAGCAGGTCGACGCCGATCAGCGGCTGCACGCCGCGCTGCAACGCGGCGCGGTAGAATTTGATCATGCCAAAAAGGTTGCTCTGGTCGGTGAGCGCAACCGCGGGCATGCCGGCGCCTGCTACCGCTTCCATCAGCTCATCGATGCGCACCACGCTGTCGCTCAGCGAGTACTCGGTGTGCAATCTCAGGTGAACGAAGGTGGTTTCGGTCATGCGCTCTCGGAGAATCCGTTTCACTCGGCCAGGCGGCTTCGCACGCCTAACCGTCGCCATCCGTCAGAGCCG
>DASWBL010000039.1:0-5520 GCA_036390615.1 Steroidobacteraceae bacterium
GTGCACCGCAACCGTTACCCGCCATTTCCCGAGACGCAGGATCGGTTGCAAGGTCTGCAGCAATGACAGATCACACTGCAGATCAGCCAGCTGCCATTCGCGCTTGAGCGCCTCACCGAGTCGTTTCAGGTCGCTGGCCGGATTGTGCATATCCGGTTCCGCAACTTCAACGTAGTGCAAGCTGACGACCGGATTGAGCGTGATCACGCGCTCGTCGGCCGCCTTGCGCACCACCTGACGATGCACCTGGCTGCTGGCCGGAACATCGATGACCAGAGCACCGAGAATCTGCGTCGAGCAGGACAAGCGCCGATCTGCCGGCAGCGAGCGGCGCGAGCTGTAGGCCTGCTCCGCCGCGCTCACCGGTGACACATGCTCGGCACGCGAATGCACCCCGTGCTTCGCGAACTCGCCCTCCATGACCATCACCTGGCAGCGGCCGCACAATGCCCGGCCGCCACAGACCGAATCGATATCGACGCCGAGCGCGCGCGCCGCCTGCAGCACCGGGGTGCCGATCGCAAAGCGGCCACGCCGACCCGACGGCGTGAATACGATCAGTGCATCCGGCTTGTCCATGGCTGTCAGCTTTACCTGGTCGGTCGTTGCGGCATCAGCCGCGCCGGCGATGGCCACCTTCGCGTCGTCCGCGCCCCGCTCCTTCGGCGCTGGCGCCGGCCGGCGGCGGCTCGCGGTACTTGCGAATCCACTGGGCGCAATGCGGGTCGTGCCCCATCATCACATCTGCGCCCATGCAGGCACGCACCACGTCCGGGTGCAGCGGATTGGTGATAGCCGAAGTCAGGCCAGCACTGATCGCCATGGTTAAAAACGCGGCGTTGATGCCGTCGCGGTTCGGCAGTCCGAAGCTTACGTTCGAAGCCCCGCAGCTGGTATTGACCTTCAACTCGGTACGCAGCCGGTGCAGCAGCTGCATGACCTGTTTACCGGCCGTGTTGATTGCGCCGATGGGCATCACCAGCGGATCAACGACGATATCCTCGCGTTTGATGCCATGATCGGCTGCCCGCTCGACGATCTTCTTCGCGACCGCAAACCGTACGTTCGGATCTTCGGAGATGCCGGTTTCGTCGTTGGAGATTGCGATTACGGCGGCGCCATATTTTTTCACCAGTGGCAGCACCGACTCGAGCCGCTCATCCTCGCCGGTTACGGAATTGACCAGCGCCTTACCCTGATAGACGGCGAGGCCGGCTTCGAGCGCTGCCACGATGGATGAATCAATCGACAGCGGCACGTCGGTGATTGCCTGCACGAGTTTGACAGCGCGCGCCAAAATTGCCGGCTCGTCGGCAAGCGGAATGCCCGCGTTCACGTCCAGCATGTGCGCCCCGGCCTCGACCTGAGCAAGCGCGTCGGCCTCGACCCGCGAAAAGTTGCCGGCCGCCATCTCGGCCGCCAGGATCTTGCGGCCGGTCGGATTAATGCGCTCGCCGATGATGACGAAGGGTCGCTCGAAGCCGATGACTACCTCCTTGGTGGCGGAGCTAATCACTGTGTCTGTCATGATGCGACCCTCGTTGATTCGGTTGATTTATCACGCCCTGGATACCATGGCACGCGCCCGCCGAGCACGCCAGCGCGCTCGACCATTTCGCGTACGAACTCTTCCTGATGAAAGGCCATCACGTGCACGCCGCTGACGCCACGCACTTCGCGCACCTCCTGCATCAGCTCAACGCAGATATTGCGCCCTTCGCGGGCTGCATCCTTGCCAGCGCCGGCCAGCCGGTTGACGACTGCATCGGGTATATGGACGCCCGGCACATGATTGCGCATCCACTCGGCGGTCTTGGCTGAACGCAACGGGCCAACGCCCACCAGGATGAATACCTGCCCGAACAGACCCAGGTCCTCAACGCGGCGCAGAAACTCGCGCAATACCGGCATGTCGTAGCAGTACTGGGTCTGGACGAACTGCGCCCCGGCGGCCACCTTCTTGGCCAGCCGCTGGGCGCGAAATTCATAGGGCCTTGCGAACGGGTTGGCCGCGGCGCCGAGGAACACGCGCGGCGCGAACGAAATCTTGCGCCCGCTGAGGAAATGATGGTCATCACGCAGCGTGCGCGCGGTCTCCAGCAGCGTGATCGCGTCCAGGTCGAATACCGGCTTGGCCTGGGGATGATCGCCGGCCTGTACGCCGTCGCCACTCAGGCACAGCAGGTTGCACACTCCCATCGCGGCGCCGCCCAGTATGTCGCCCTGGATGGCGATCCGGTTCCGGTCGCGGCAGGAGACCTGCATGATCGGTGCGTAGCCGATCCGGGTGAGCAGCGCGCAGACGGCAACGCTCGACATGTGGCAATTGGCGCCGCTGCCATCAGTGGCGTTAATCGCATCGACCACGCCGTCGAACACACGGGCCCGGGCGTAAACCTCTTCCGGGTCGGCTGAATCCGGCGGCGCAAGTTCCGAGGTGACCGCAAACTGCCCCGCGCGCAGCACGCGCTCAAACCGGCCGGGCGAGGTGTGCCCTGGCAGGATCGGCAGCGGATAGCCCGGGACCGGTTCGTCCTCGAATTTCACGACGGCGACTCGGTTTTTTCCCGTACGACCCGCAGCCACGAGGACTTGCCCTGCAGCCGGCGGTCGACCGCATGCTGGGCCGCGGCCAGCGACTGCGCGCCACCTGGAATCCGGGCGCTGCCGGCGACCGCCTCGACCCACACGCAACGCATATGCGGTAACACCTCGCAATGGCCGTCGGCGCGCACGCCGCCGCACGGTCCGTTGCGCAGCTGCTTGGGACAATTCATCGGGCAGGACATGCCGGTAGCACTGAGCACGCACTGGCCGCACATCTGGCAGTCAAACAGAACACCTTTGACGAGGCGTTCAGTCGCTGCCATCGGGCGCTCGAGCCGCTGATAACCGATCAGCCGCCACAGGCCGCTTAAGGCCACCAGTGCCGATTCAAAGCCGCGGTAAAAGGCGTTCAGGCCGCGCGCGTGCCGAACCGACCACAAGCGTACGCGGTACATCAGCCGCCCTCGTTGCCAGACAAGTCCGGCAAATCGGCCCCAGCCGGCGGACCCTCCAGTCCATGCGAGCGGATCAGCCGCTCCAGATCAGCGTCGGTATAACGGGCCTCGAGCCGCTTGGCTTCGGCTTCGGCCTCGGCTGCCAGATCGGACGAGACCGGTCGCGGCTCACTGCGCTTCCAGTCGGCGAGATATGCATCAGACCGCCCCTTGCCGGCGCGCATGGCGGCGCGGTCCACCGCTTCCTGGAAGCGGTGTGTCAGCTGAACTTTGGCAGTTTCCCGGCCCTGCTTGACGATGACCTGTGCCGGGATATCACGCCAGGAGATGATGATCAGCGAGGCCATGCGGCCCACTGCACGGTTTGCTCGACGCGCCGCAAGCTGCTGGCCAGCTCGCCATAACCGGTTAGCCGGTATTCAAAGGCCAATCCCAGACGCTCGGCAATCTGTCGGGCCGCCACAATGACCGGCTCCGAGTGCGTCTGCGCCAGATAAACGATTCGCTTGTAGTTGCGGAAATACTCGCCGACGAGCTGCGGATGCCTGTCAATCCCGAGCGTCGGGACCACCAGGCGATCGAAGTGCCGGACGAGAAAGTCGGTCAGGTAAAACGTCCCAGGCTCGGCCTCGCACAGCTGCTCAAACTGCGCACTGGTGGCGAAAAACTCGTAGCAGTGCGCGCCGGGAATGCGCTCCACGCCCTCTTCCTGTAGTACGGCATCGAGCTTGCCGCCGGTGCCGCAATCCGCATAGGCGACAAATATGGTCCGATAGCGCCCGCGCGCCGCGCAAATGGCGGCCCGCACCTTCTCAGGGATGCGTTGCGGTTCGTTGTGAAGTTCTGCCGGCAGGCACTGAACATCGAGCGTGTCCCAGCCGTTGGCCCGACGCAGCGCCGCGATCTCGCGCGCCAGCGCGCCGCAGGCAATGATCAGCGCGCCGGCTCCGGAACTGGCCATTGGCCTGCTGCCTTCAGTGCGCCCGCGCCGCCGAGCGCCGGCTCGCGAGCAGCGACTTGGCCGTTTCCACGGCAATGGCCGCGTCGCGACAATAGGCGTCGGCGCCGACTGCCTTGCCGAACTCCTCGTTGAGCGGCGCGCCGCCGACCAGCACGATGTATTCGCTGCGGATACCTTTTTCCTTCAGCGTATCGATAACGACTTTCATGTACGGCATCGTGGTCGTCAGCAACGCCGACATGCCGAGGATGTCCGGCTTATGCTCCTCGAGAGCGGCCAGATATTTCTCGACCGGGTTGTTGATGCCCAGATCGATCACTTCAAAGCCGGCACCCTCGAGCATCATCGATACCAGATTCTTGCCGATGTCGTGGATATCACCCTTGACGGTGCCGATGACGACCTTGCCGATCGGCTCGACGCCGGTCTCGGCCAGCAGTGGCCGCAGAATCTCCATGCCGCCTTTCATCGCGTTGGCGGCGAGCAGCACTTCGGGCACGAACAGAATGCCGTCACGGAAATCAATGCCGACGATGCGCATGCCCTCGACCAGCGCGTCGTTGAGCACGCGCTCAGCGCTCCAGCCGCGCTTGAGGAATATCCGCGTAGCCTCCTCGACCTCGTTCTTCAGCCCGTTGTACAGATCGTCGTGGACCTGCTCGGCGAGTTCCTGGTCGCCCAGAGAATTCAGGTCGAATTCGCCTTCAGCCTCTTCGGTCATGCTCGATCTCCTGCTGACTCAAAGCCCCACGAACGGGCCGGAGGGCACCGTACATGTTATGTGGCAGCTGCTACCTGCGGTGGCCGCTTAGCGACCGGCGCATGCCCGTTGGCGACACTGCCAGAAAACGCCCGGAAACAAAGGTACCTCGGCGCAGCCGTAGTCGGACCCAGGCGAGCGTTATGCCAATTCGGCATGGCCACCCCACGCTGTTGCCGAGCCACCGGGTGGCGGGCCGCCCCGCCTAGGCCACGAGCGGATCCGGCCGCAACCGGCTGCGGGCCGCCGGGTGGGTATGCCGAATCTGCCGCTCGGCGCTCGGCGGGCAGCCAAACTGGGCGCGGTAGCATTTCGAAAAATGCGGCGGCGACTGAAAGCCACAGGCCGTGGTGATGTCCATGATCGGCATCGCTGTCTGCAGCAACAGCTCGCGGGCCCGCCGCAGACGCATCTGCAGGTAATATTTTTTTGGAACGCAATTGAGGTGGCGCTTGAACAATCGCTCGATCTGGCGGCGCGACAGCCCGGTGGCCGCGGCGATGTCATCGAGCGACAGCGGTTTCTCGATGTGCTCCTCCATCAGCTGCGCCACCTTGATCAGGCTCTCATGGCTCACGCCGACCTGCGCCCGCAATGGCACGTACTGCCGGTCACGGTCGTTGCGCACCCGATCGACGATAAATTGCTCGGAAATAAGCTGTGAAATGCGTGCCCCGAGCTTGCTTTTGACCAGATGCAGGATCAGGTCGAGCGGCGCGATGCCGCCCGAGCAGGTGAAGCGGTCGCGATCAATCGTAAACAGCTGGTCGCTGATCAGTACGCGCGGAAACTCCTCG
>DASWBL010000040.1:0-8018 GCA_036390615.1 Steroidobacteraceae bacterium
ATACGCGCAGATTCTGCTCTACCGTCAGATTGCCGGGCAGCGCGGCGTAGACGGCCGCAAAATTGGTGCGGGCAAGGGCCTGCGGGCGGCCGCGGGCCAGATTGACGCCGGCAATGCTGATCGTGCCGGCATCAGGCTCCAGTACGCCAAGAATCATGTTAATCGTGGTTGTCTTGCCGGCGCCGTTGGGACCGAGCAGCCCGATTATCTCGCCGGCGCGAACGGCGAACGATACGGCTTCGACGGCGACTGTTGCGCCGTAGCACTTGCCAAGTGCCCTTACATCAAGCACTGGGTCCGGTGCGGCTGGCCTGGCCTCAGCTGGCTGCATCATCAATTATTGTCCTGGCGCGGCCGCCTACCGGCCACCGGGCCACGCCGCGAATTCTGCGTTGGCGCAGCTTAGCAGGCGCGGCGCGGCGCAACACGGCCTGCTGGCGACGGAGCCGGCACCCGCTTCGGGTATGATCTGACCCGGATCCTGGCATGGCTTCGGCGTACGCGCCCTAAGTAGCAACTCGCAAGATGAGAATAGCCGCGGATACGGTATTCCTGCTCGATGTCGACAACACCTTGCTCGACAACGACCGGCTGATCAACGATCTGATGGGTCACCTGGCCGCCAGTCTCGGCATCGCCTGCCGCGATCGATACCGTGCCATCTTGGAGCAGCTGCGCGCGGAATTGGGCTATGTCGACTATCTGGGCGCGCTGCAGCGCTTTCGTCTGACAGACATGGACAACCCGCGGCTGATAATGATCTCGCGGTTTCTGATCGATTACCCGTTCGCGAGTCTGCTGTATCCGAACGCCATCGAGGTCATTGGGCATCTGAAAACCCTCGGTCCAACCGTGATCCTATCGGATGGCGATGTGGTCTTTCAGCCGCGCAAGATCGAGGTTTCTGGTTTATGGCAGGCAGTATCCGGGCAGGTGCTGATCTATGTGCATAAAGAGCAGATGCTGGCGGCCGTTGAGCAGCACTATCCGGCAAGACATTACGTCATGGTCGATGACAAGTTGCGGATCCTGGCCGCCATGAAATCGATCTGGCGTGACCGGCTCACAACGGTATTTGCTCGCCAGGGGCACTACGCGCTCGACCCGCAAATCGCGGCCAGCTATCGGCATGCAGACCTCACAATCGAGCATATAGGCGACCTGCTCGGACAGGATTTCTCCGCACTGATCCCGGCAATCCAATACGCACGCTAGCGAGCGCTTATGAACAACACCACCCAATTACAGGCCGCCGGCCAGAGCCTGTGGCTTGACAACATCACCCGCGAGCTACTTAGCAGCGGCACGCTGCAGCGTTACTGCACCGACTTTGCAGTGACTGGGCTAACGTCGAATCCAACTATATTCGACGAAGCGATTAGCAAGACCCAGGCCTACGACGCAGCCATTGCCCGCAAGGCCAAGGCCGGCGCGAGCGGCGAAGCCTTGTTCTTTGATCTGGCGTTGGAAGATCTGCGGCAGGCAGCGCAACTGTTTGCCCCGGTGCATCAACGCACCGGCGGCGTCGATGGTTGGGTCTCGCTCGAGGTCTCACCCTTGCTCGCTTATGATGCCGCCGGCACGGTTGCACAGGCCAAGGCGCTGCACACCCGCGCTGCGTGCCCGAACTTGTTTATCAAGATCCCTGGCACGCCGGCCGGCGTGCAGGCGATCGAAGAGGCAATCTTCGCCGGCGTGCCAATCAACGTCACGCTGCTATTTTCCCGAGAACAATTCGTCGCTGCGGCGGATGCTTATCAGCGCGGGATCGAGCGGCGGATCGCGGTGCGGCTCGATCCGAAAGTCGGCTCGGTCGCCTCGATCTTCGTCAGTCGCTGGGATAAGGCCATCATGAATTCGGCCCCGCCCGCGCTGCGTAACCACCTTGGAGTTGCAATCGCAAAGCAGATATACCGCAGCTACTGCGAGCGACTTGCCGCTCCCGCATCGCGCCGGCTGACCGAGGCGGGCGCCCTGCCCCAACGCCTGCTATGGGCGAGCACCGGAACGAAAGATCCGCAGCTCTCGGATACCTTTTACATCGAAGCGCTCGCGGCGCCGCGCACCATCAATACGATGCCGGAGAAAACTTTGATGGCATTCGCCGACCACGGCAAGTTATCCGGGGTAATGCCCGAGGACGGCGGCGATGCCGAGACAGCACTGGCCGAATTTGCCAAGGCCGGAGTTGACGTCGCAGCCCTTGCGACGAGGCTGCAAACCGAGGGCGCGCAATCGTTCACGCAATCATGGGCGGAACTGCTGGGCGTGATCTCGAGCCGAAGCAAACAATTGCATCCCGCGGCAGTGTAGTCCGGCGACTCCAGCGCTAGCGCGGGTGGATCAAAAGTTCAACTGAGAATTCGCGCCGCAACTAAGTCAACGGTGGCGGAGAGGGTGGGATTCGAACCCACGTGCCGGAATTACCCGACCATCCGATTTCGAGTCGGCGCCGTTGTGACCACTTCGGTACCTCTCCCAGAACCGCAAACAGGCAAGCTGCTATTCTAACCAAATTCTGGGCCCGGTAAGGTCAGTCATGCGAGCTAATCCGGCCTTGGCACCATTGCGGCTTCTTCTTTTGTCTGCACTGTGGCTGATGTTGCTGAGCGGCTGCGCGCAGCCCAAACCCGCACTGGAGCAACTCCGCGAGCGTGGCCAACTGCGGGTCGTGACCCTGAACCTGCCCACGACTTATTACCTCGGCGCACATGGCGCCCAAGGATTTGAGTACCGGTTGGCGCAGGCATTTGCGGCGCAGCTGCACCTGCAACTGGTGATTGTTCAGGTGGCCGATATGGATGCGTTGCGTAATACGCTGGTGAGCGGCATGGCCGATATCGCCGCGGCGCAGCTAACACCTGGCGAAGAATGGCGCCATCTGGCCATGCCGACGACGGACTATCAGCAGGTCCCGCAGCTGGTTGTACAGCGCCGTGGCCGCCCGCGTCCGCCAAATGTCACCGCGCTGGCCGGCGCACGTCTGGTGGTGGCGACCGGCAGCCCGCAGATGCAACTGCTGCGCCGCATGCACGGCAGCACGGCGCCATTCCTGAGTTGGACCGAATTGCCGCCGAATCAGGCTGATCCGCTCGACTGGGTCAGCACCGGCGATGCGGACTACGCCATCGTTGACAGCAATGAGTATGAGTTCGCGCACCACCAATACCCGGACGTCACGGTCGCCTTCATGTTGCCCGACCCGCGCCCGGTGCGCTGGCTGATCCGACGCGATGGGTTGGACCTGCGCGATGCCGCAAACAGCTTTCTGGCGGAGGCCCGCCGCTCCGGCCTGGTGGCCAAACTGGTGCGCGAGTCGCAGGAGCCCGCGCACGGTTTTCAATATGAGGAGGCCCACCGCTACCAGGTCGATGTCGCAAACCGTCTGCCGCAGCTGCGCCCGTGGTTCGAGGAAGCCGCCAGCAGCACGGGATTGGACTGGCGGCTGTTGGCGGCGGTCGGCTATCAGGAATCCAAGTGGGACGCAGCCGCCGCCTCCGACGACGGCGCGGCCGGCATCATGATGCTCACCGCCGATACGGCCAATTCGGTTGACGTCAAGGATCGCACCGATCCGCGACAAAACATCCGCGGCGGGGCCGAATACCTCGCCCAGGTAGTGCAGATGATTCCGGAACGAATTGCCGAACCGGATCGGACCTGGCTCGCGTTGGCCGCTTACAACGTCGGTTATGGCCATCTGGAAGATGCCCGTATCCTCACACAGATCCAGGGTCGCAATCCCGACCGTTGGAACGATGTGCGCCAGGCTCTGCCGCTGCTGGCCGAGGAGCAATGGTACTCGCAGGCGCGGCGCGGCTACGCGCGCGGCTGGGAACCAGTGCGCTTCGTCGATGAAGTACGCAGCTATCTGGCGGTGCTTGAGTATTCTGCCCGCGATTCAGCCGCGGCGGGCAGCAAAAAATCCCTGAATTAGCGCCGCGCAATCCTGGTCGAGCACGCCGCCGAAGACATCGACCCTGTGGTTATGCCCGGGCAGCGCGAAGGCATCGAGCATGCTGCCCGCCGCTCCAGCTCGCGGATCCCACGCGCCGAACACCACGCGGCGCACGCGCGCGTGCACTATGGCCGCAGCACACATCAGGCACGGCTCGAGCGTGACGTACAGGACGGTATCTGCAAGTCGGTAGGTGCCGAGCGCCTGCGCCGCCGCACGCAGCGCTACGATTTCCGCGTGCGCCGTCGGGTCGCAGCTGCTGATCGGTCGATTGGCTCCGGTCGCCAAAACGGCGCCTTCATGCACGAGCACGGCGCCGACCGGAACCTCACCGGCGCGTCCCGCATCGGCGGCCAAAGCCAGCGCCTGGCGCATAAACGCGATATCACTGTTTGTTTCCAAATTTATTCCCAACTGATCCCATCGGGCCATTCGGCGGCGGCATCCATTTAACCCGGCGTGGCCCGGCCGCGCCAGCGATCAAAAACCGGCGCGGAGCTCCCTTGGCTGCGGGCTGGCGGCCGGTGCCGCGCCGGCTAGCCGTCCTGCCGGATTTGACCGCAAGACTCGGAGTGCGGCGCGTCAGTTCGACCCGTAGATTGGCACCACGTTATGCGACAATACTGAGGTCAAAGCATGAGCACCGTCACCAACACCAACCCCTCACCCGGCCCCATCAGCGGATCTGATCCGCGCTGGGCCGCGGTTCTGGCCCGCGACCCGCAAGCCGACGGCACATTTTATTATGCCGTACGCACTACGGGCGTTTATTGTCGGCCGTCGTGCGCATCACGGCGAGCAAAGCCAGAGCACGTGTTGTTTTTCCCGACTCGCGCCACCGCGGAGCAAGCTGGCTTTCGCCCGTGTCTGCGCTGCAAACCCGAACAACCGTCGCTCGCCTCGCTGCACGCCGAGAAAGTCGCCGCCGCGTGCCGGCAGATTGAGGCCTCGGAGCGGCCGCCGAACCTAGCGCAACTCGCCGGCGTCGCAAAACTGAGCCCGTTCCACTTTCATCGCCTGTTTCGCGGCATCACCGGATTGACTCCCAAGGCCTACGCCGCTGCGCACCGAGCCAAGCGCGTGCGTACTGAACTGCGTCGCAGTGCCACAGTCACGGCAGCCATCTTCGATGCCGGGTTCGAGTCGGGCGGTCAGTTCTACGCCAACTCCAACCGCCTCTTGGGCATGCGGCCATCGGATTATCGTGCCGGCGGTCGTGACGCTAAGATTCACTTTGCGATCGGCCAGTGTTCGCTCGGCGCCATATTGGTTGCCAAGACCGCCAAGGGTATCTGCGCCATTTTGCTGGGCGACGATGCCGATTCCCTGGTGCGGGAACTGCAGGATCGGTTCGCGCAGGCAAAGTTGATCGGAGGCGACGCGGAGTTTGAGCAGTGGGTCGCCAAAGTAGTGGGATTGGTCGAGCAGCCGGCAGTCGGCCTGGATCTGCCGCTCGATGTGCGCGGCACCGCCTTTCAGATGCGGGTGTGGCAGGCGCTGGTTCAAATTCCGTCGGGAACAACTGCGACCTACACGGAGATCGCTCGTCGCATTGGCGCACCAAAGTCAGCCCGCGCGGTAGCCCAGGCCTGTGCCGCTAATCCGCTGGCTGTAGCCATTCCCTGTCACCGGGTGGTACGCAATGACGGCGCGTTGTCCGGTTACCGCTGGGGAGTTGCGCGCAAGCGCACGCTGCTGGATCGCGAGGCAGGTTGATGCGCGCCGTCGTTTCCGGGTAGTCGCTTGACTGCCCAGCGCGCAGCGAGCCGGAGTCTGGAATTATTCGGCCTCGAGGCTGCAGGCGAGCCGGAGGCGAAAACGCTGGCTCCCGGAGCGGTGCTGCTGCATGGCCTGGCCGCCGCGCGGGCGCCGCTGCTATTGAGCGCCTTGGAACAAATCCTGCGGCGCGCACCCTTCCGGCACATGGCTACGCCGGGCGGCCTGCGCATGTCGGTGGCCATGACTAACTGCGGCACTGCTGGTTGGGTCAGCGACCGACGTGGCTACCGTTACGATAGGGCCGATCCGCAAAGCGGGCAGCGCTGGCCAGCGATGCCAGAAATATTCGCCGCGCTGGCAACTGAAGCGGCAGCGATGGCTGGGTTCAAGCACCTTAGTCCTGATGCTTGCCTAGTCAACCGCTACGCGCCGGGCACGCGGCTATCATTGCATCAGGATAGGAATGAGCAGGATTTTACCGCGCCGATTGTTTCCGTTTCGCTCGGACTGCCGGCGATGTTCCTGTTTGGAGGTCTGCGTCGTGCCGAGCGCGCCGCACGCGTACCGCTCACCCATGGCGACGTGGTCGTGTGGGGCGGGCCGTCCCGCTTGCGCTTTCATGGCGTCTTGCCACTGCAGGACGGCATCCATCCGCTCACCGGTCCGTGCCGTCTGAATCTGACGTTTCGTTGGGCGCTGTAGCGGTTCTGGCCGCGAAATAATGCCGGCCGCTTGAGTTCTGCAAAATAGTTGTCTTTACTATCGCATCGACAAGGACACAGCCCGACACACAAAAAAATGCCAGACCCTTCAGCATTTCCTCTTGAGGGCGGCTGCGACTGCCGACAAATTCGTTACCGGATGGACTCGGCGCCGCTGTTTGTGCACTGCTGTCATTGCCGCTGGTGCCAGCGCGAGACCGGCGCTTCTTTCGCGCTCAATGCGATGATCGAGACTGACCGTATAACGCTTCTGGGCGCGAAACCGGACCTTGTTCCAACGCCTTCGCAAAGCGGTCGCGGACAAGATATCGCGCGCTGTCCGGTTTGTCGGGTTGCGGTCTGGAGCCACTATGGCGGCGCTGGACCCATCATCAGCTTCATTCGAGTCGGCACGCTTGATAACCCCGACCATCTGCCGCCGGACATCCACATCTTTTCGAATAGCAAACAACCCTGGGTGTCGATTCCGCCTGGTATGCCGGCCGTGGCCGAATACTATGATCGCGAGAAATACTGGCCGGTTGCCAGCCTGGCTCGCCGCCGCGCGTTTCTGCCGCGGCTCGAGGCTTATCAGGCCACGCTGCGCGCATCATCGTCCTGAGGCCGTGGGAACACAGATCATTTTTGTATACTATTCAAGACGTTCGGCGATGATCACTTGGTTCCCATGTCGATGAAACGCCTCGGCCAGCGGGCGGCCAACGCCGGATCCGCCGCCGGTGATCAGGGTCGTGTTGCCGGTCATTTGCATGATGCGATTCCTTCTCGCGCTAGGGCTGCTTTTCGGTGCGCTTCAGGCCGTGCTGAGTACGCGAGCCAGCAAGAACCCATCGTAACCTTTGACACCGACCGTCTGGATGACAGTCGCGGTAACTCGCGTTTCGCGCGCCAGCATCGCCGTCATCCCGCGCACGCCCTGCACCGAGGTGTCGCCCGAAGGGTCAACGACCTTCCCTTCGCGGACGACGTTATCTACAACAATTAACGTGCCGACTCGTGACAGGGCCAACGATGATTCCAGGTAGGCGGGGATATTGGGTTTATCGGCGTCGATAAATATCAGGTCAAATGGCTCGACCCGCTCAGCGCGCAGCCGAGCCAGCGAACCGAGCGCCTCCCCCTCCCGCACCTCGATGCGTTCTGCGAGCCCGGCCCGGCTGAAATTCTCCAGCGCCACCCGCGCATGTAGGGCACTGAGTTCCAGCGTCACGAGCTTGCCGCCAGCCGGCAAGGCCCGCGCCATCCAGATCGTGCTGTAACCTCCGAGGGTGCCGACTTCCAGAATTCGCCGCGCGCCGATGCTGAGCGCCAGCAGCTGCAGCAGCTTTCCCTGGCTGGGCGACACCTGAATATTCGGCAGGCCGGCTTTGGCGCTCGCAGCCAGCGCCGCTGACAGCGCGGCATCAGGTGGCAGCAGCTCCCGCTCGAAATAAGCATCCACCGCGTTCCATCGATCCTGGTTCATTGGCGCTCCTGATAATCGTCGCTCAAATTGTCATCGACCTGGCCGCGACCACGATGCCCATCGCAGCGTAGATGGTCAGCGTGCAACGACCTGCCCTACCCGCAGCATCGTACCAATGCCCCCGCATAAACAGCAGGCACCCGATTGCAAAAAG
>DASWBL010000041.1:0-17470 GCA_036390615.1 Steroidobacteraceae bacterium
CGGCATTCCAGTCTTCGGCGGCCGCAAGACCTTCCCCGACGGCCTGCAACAACGGCACCACCTCCGCCGTAAGATGTTTTCTGGCCGCCTTGTCATCGTATTGGTCAAAGTCCTGGAAGAAAAACTGGCTGTTCTTCGCCATTTCTTGCAGCGTTTTGGCGCGCTCTCGTTGCGCATTGACGACACCCTCCAGCAGCGACTGATCGTCACTGTGTAATCCGATGCGCGCCAGTTGGCTGCGCAGCTCAGTGGCCAACATCGCGACCGGGGTGCGCATCATGTGCTGCTGATTGAGCCACTGCAGTTTGTCGGGATTAAAGGCTGAGGCAGCCTTATTTACGTCCTTAATATCAAACGCGGCAATCATTTGCTCCCGCGAGAATATTTCCTGGTCTCCATGCGACCAACCCAGCCGCACCAAATAATTGAGCAGCGCATCCGGCAGATAACCTTCTTCCTGGTATTGCAGCACACTGACAGCGCCGTGGCGTTTGGACAATTTCGCGCCGTCCGTGCCAAGTATCATTGGCACATGCGCATAGGCCGGTACCGGGGCATTCAGTGCCAGCAACATGTTTATCTGTCGCGGCGTATTGTTGAGATGATCATCGCCCCGAATCACGTGAGAAATTCCCATGTCCATGTCGTCGACAACGACACAGAAATTATAGGTAGGGCTGCCATCGGACCGCGCGATGATCAGATCATCGAGTTCGCTATTTTGAAATGTAACGCGGCCGTGCACCTGATCCTGAACTACAACCTCACCAGCGAGAGGATTTTTGAATCGAATGACGGGTGCCACTCCAGCGCGAGGTTCGAGCCGCTCGCGGCACCGACCGTCGTAACGCGGCTTTTGTTTGGCCGCCAGCTGGGCCTCTCGCATGGCATCGAGTTCGGCCTTGGTGCAGTAGCAATAGTAGGCCTTGCCGGCCGCCAGTAGCTCCGCCAGCACCGAGCGATAGCGGTCAAAGCGCTGCGTCTGAAAATAAGGCCCTTCATCGGGTGTCAACCCAAGCCACGTCATGCCTTCGATGATTACGCGCACGGCCTGATCCGTAGAACGATCCTGATCAGTGTCCTCGATCCGCAGGATGAACTTGCCACCACAGTGGCGCGCATAAAGCCATGAAAACAGCGCGGTCCGCACGCCGCCTATATGCAGCAGGCCCGTGGGACTTGGGGCAAAACGAGTAACAACGCTCATAGGGGCCTGAAGCCGGCGTGGTTGCCTACCGTACAGGGGGCGCGAATGCTAGCCGGCTCTGAGCCGGCGCGCCATGCCCAATTGATTCGTAGGCATGGCATCCTTAAACTGCCGGCCCTTCAAGGCGGCGGGCGGTTAGCTCAGCGGTAGAGCACTGCTTTCACACGGCAGGGGTCACAGGTTCAATCCCTGTACCGCCCACCATAAAAATCAATAACTTATGCTAGAGCAGCGAGTTGGGTACGCCTGCGTTGCCCAGCGATGCACACTGGCCTGGAACAAATCGTTACGCGCGATCCTGGCCAAGGCGGCGCGTGATATCCAATTTTTGCCCCCAACGCCGGATGTGGCGAAGTACTCAAATGCGGGGTCGCACCCGGTATTCGTTCCACGACGGGCGCAAATCGGTATTCGCCCTCGATAGATCAAACGCAACTGCAACGACGTGCGGTCCACGCGGTAAATTCAAGTCGCCAGCTTGAACCGCTACACGAGAAGAACTCCGATAGGACTTATGGCTGGATTTCTTCCGCGGCAGATATCTCAATCGAACCGCGCTGGTCCTCGATTTTGTGGCTTGCACGAGGCGGTCTACGTAATTATCAGGAGCAGGTGAGCCACAATTATTTTCTTGACTTGTGTCTAAGATTTACCGGCCATGGAGTCTGATCTCCAAGATTCTGTTAGACTTTTTTATATGGGTGCCGCTCGTTCGTTGGGTTTTAGTTGGCGCCTGCTCACGGCGGCGATTGCATTGGGTATTCTCGCCGCGTGTGCCGGAAAAACTTCCCCAGCAGTCCCAACGGCCTCCCTGACGGCAAATGCCACTGCCATCCCCTACGGCACGAGCGCCACTCTGACGTGGAATTCCACCAACGCCACAAGTTGTACGGCGCTCGGTGCCTGGAGCGGCACTTATGCAGGCAGCGGCAACATGATGGTTGGACCAATCATCTCGAACAACACCTATTCGATGGCCTGCACGGGCCCAGGGGGTACCAGTACTGTATCGAGCGTCACAATTGACGTGATCCCTGCGGCCACGCTGACAGTCGGCGCCAACCCGGTCGCCAGCGGCAGCTCGTCACTGCTAACGTGGAATTCCACCAACGCTACGGCTTGCACCGCCTCGGGCGCCTGGAGTGGCTCGTTGGTGGCCAACGGCAACCAACTTGTCGGACCGATCAGCACCGCCACGACATACTCACTGACCTGCGGCGGCGCCGGTGGCACCAGCAGCGCAGCGAGCGTCACGATCAACGTGATCCCGACCGCCTCGCTGTCAGTCGTCTCCACAACGGTTGCTGCCGGAGGATCAACTACGTTGAACTGGAGCTCCACTAACGCCACGTCCTGCACGGCAACGGGGGGCTGGAGCGGCACATTGGCCGCCAGCGGCAGCCAGAGTACTGGTGCCCTGCTGCTCAGCACGACCTATACCATGACCTGTAGCGGTGCCGGCGGCACATCCGGCCCGGCGTCAGCAACCGTGACAGTAACCGGATCGAATACGATCTCGGTATCACCCACTATCAGCGCAATCACGATTTGGCAGACCCAGCTGTTCTCAGCGACCGTAACAGGCGGCGGAAGCGCCACCTGGACTGTGGACGGCATCGCCGGTGGAAACAGCACAGTAGGATTAATCAGCGCCGGTGGACTATTTAGCCCGGGGACCGAACTGGGTACGCATAACATTGTTGCCACCAGCATAGCCGACACGTCGCTTTCAGCCAGTGCCGTCGTAGCAGTTACGGATTTGGCCGGCGTCTACACCTATCACAACGACCTCGCTCGCGACGGTGCCAATACGCAGGAATATGCACTGACGACGGCAAACGTTAATACCGGCAGTTTCGGCTTATTGTTCTCTTGCGTCACCGACGGGGCTATCTACGGGCAGCCGCTCTGGGTCGCAAATCTGACGGTGAACGGCGCACCGCATAATGTCGTGCTCGTGGCAACCACGCACGACAGTTTGTTTGCCTTCGATGCTGACACCAGCCCTTGCGTGACACTGTGGTCCGTGAGTCTGATCGACACCAATCACGGCGGTTTGGGCGGCGAGACCGCCGTGCCATCGGGCGTTACCGGGTATCTCGTAGGCGCGGGCTTAGGCGATATCACGCCGGAGGTCGGCGTCACGGGCACGCCCGTGTTTGATCCAGCCAGCGGCACTTTATTCGTCGTTTCCAAGTCTGCCAACTCAGCGCAAACCGCAATTTATCAGCGGCTGCATGCGATTGATCCAACCACAGGAAATGAATTTGCTGGATCACCAGCAACGATTGCAGGATCCTACCCGGGCACC
This sequence comes from Steroidobacteraceae bacterium, assembly GCA_036390615.1. Taxonomy (GTDB): domain Bacteria; phylum Pseudomonadota; class Gammaproteobacteria; order Steroidobacterales; family Steroidobacteraceae; genus FEN-1191. The sequence goes on from DASWBL010000041.1 coordinate 3,519, forward strand.
GCGGGTGGCGGAACTACAGTCACATTCAACGCGCAACAGGAAAATCAGCGAGCCGGCCTGGCGTTCGTTAATGGCGTCGTTTACATAGCATGGGCGGCGCACGAAGACGCTGGGCCATGGTTTGGGTGGCTGATGGGTTATACCTATAACGGCGCGTCTTTCACCCAGTCGAGCATTTTTTGTACGACGCCGAATACCGGTGAGGGTGGCATCTGGATGGCCGGCGGTGCGCCTGCTGTCGATTCGGCAAACAATCTTTACGTTGTCACGGGCAACGGCGACTTTGATGCCTCGAGCGCCACAGCACCAAACAATGATTACGGGGATTCGCTGCTGAAGTTGACTAGCAATTTGTCCCTGGCGCAGTACTTTACGCCGTCGGATCAGCAATCTGACAATTTAGATGACCTCGACTTTGGATCTGGTGGCGCAGCCGTTTTGGCAGATATGCCGGCCGGCAGTCCCATAATCCACTTGCTGATAGGTGGCGGCAAAGACGGCAGCCTGTATCTGCTTAACCGCGATCTACTGGGCGGTTATGGTGACCCATTTGCCACACAAAAGATCAGTACCGGCCAATCCATCTTCGCGACCGGCGCGTACTGGAATTACTACTATTATTTGGGTGGAGTTGGTGGCTCGATTAGCTCGTACGTGCTGAGCGCAACGATTCCGCAACTCAGCCTTACTGCTTCCGCGCCCACGTCGTTCGGCTTTCCGGGGAGTACGCCCTCGATCTCCGCAACGGCCACGCAAAATGGCATAGTCTGGGCCTTGAACAATATCAATTATTGCACGCCGCAGTCCCAAGGTTGCGGTCCCACCGTGCTGCACGCATACCAGGCCACCAATGTGGCTACGGAACTTTGGAACAGCTCAATGGTTCCAGCGGACGCGGCCGGCAATGCTGTTAAATTCACGGTGCCGACGATAGCCAACGGCAAAGTTTACGTGGGCACCCGCGGCAACAACACCGGCGGGGTTTTTGGCTCGACCACGATTTCCGGTGAATTGAATGTCTACGGCCTAAGACCCTGAGTTGCCGGCGTTCAACGCTTGGCAACGTTCAGGCGCCAGTTGCCCCTGCCAGTGCCGCGACTACTTCGATTTGCTGGCTGGCGCTTAAATCCGCGCTCATGGGTAGGCTGATTACTTCATTTGCCAGCAATTCGCTGACCGGATGTCGGCGCGCAGTATCGATCAGCTTTGCGTACGCAGGTTGCTGATGAAGCGGCCGTGGATAATGTACTGCGGTAGGAATCCCGACGGCCTTCAGACGCTGCTGCACACCGTCCCGATCTGCCACGCGCACGGTGTACTGTGCCCAGACACAGTTCCGATCGGGGCGCACGGTCAGTAATGTCGCCTTGGCACCGCTGGCGGCGATCCGCTCTGCGTACTGCTGACCGATTTCCGCGCGTCGTTGCAGCTCCCAGTCAAAGCGCTCAAGTTTGGCCAACAGCACCGCGCATTGGATTGTGTCGATGCGCCCACCCAGACCAATGCGGGTGTGGACGTACCTAGCACTTTGCCCATGCACCCGAATTTCACTGCAAGCCTTGGCGAGCTCCGCATCGTTGGTAAAGATGGCTCCGCCATCGCCATAACAGCCCAGCGGCTTACTGGGGAAGAAGCTGGTGCAACCAATCTCAGATAAATTGCAGCTGCGGTAGCCTTTGTAACGGGCACCAAAGCTTTGCGCCGCATCCTCAATAACGCAAATGCTCCCGTGCTTGGCCGATATGGCGTTTATCTCCTCCATGTCTGCAGGTTGACCGTACAATCCGACCGGGATAATGGCTTTTGTACGCGCAGTAATCGCGGCTTCCAGCTGTGTCACGTCCATATTGCACGTATCAGGTTCCACATCTACGAATACAGGTGTTGCGCCGACCAAAGCAATCACTTCAGCCGTTGCCACAAATGTAAACGCGGTTGTAATGACTTCATCCCCGGGTCCGACGCCGCGAGCCATTAGCGCGATCAACAACGCTTCGGTACCGCTGGCAACGCAAACGCAGTGCCTTACTCCGACGTAGGCAGCCAATTGCGCCTCAAGCTCACCCACTTCCGGCCCGAGGATGTACTGCCCATGATCCAGGACGTGCTGAATGCGTCGATTAATCGGGTCGCGCAAAGCGCGGTACTGAGATTTAAGATCAATAAAGTCCATTTTAGCGCCCCGAGTATGAAAGACCGCCGGTGCAACGTCCTAGCACCTGCGCATTGTAAACGAGTGCAAACGAGTCTAGGCCGACTACGAAGGCAGTGGGCAGAGGTTGCCCAAGAAATCTGTCTTGAATAAAGTCCCGCCCAGTGCAGGCTACGGCCGATGATTGGCCGCATGCGCTGGTGTGAAATTGCGCTATGCCGGTTGGAGTCGGTAGCCAACGCCAAACGAACCTCAAATTTAAAAAACACGCCGCGCCGCTCGTGAAGCCCCACGACCACTGCTTATGCCGCTTGAGTGGTAATTTCAACAGCGCCATTAGCCTAGCAAACTTTCATCTCGGTCCGGAGCTCAAGTCTCGCAACCGCGCCCAAAATTGTTGCGCGAAGCACCAGTCGCCTAGAGACCCCTGGTCAATACATTAAGTGACCAATACCCAACAACCGGCGCCTTATCATTGCGCTAGTAATCACAAGCGACAGCGCTATTGCGTCCATCGTCACTATAGCCATCAATCCCACACCATTGGCGGACCACAAGCGCGCGTGATGTCGCAGAAGTTGAAGGAATTCTGCCGCGGCAATCGTGGCCGGAATCAGTAAATATACGGATACCCAAATTCGCCTTTCAACAGCGGAGAGCTTGCGAGGTAGATCGCCATTGGCCAGCGGGGTGGTCCGCACCCAATACAACAGCGCGCCGACGACGATCAACAATCCAATGACCGAACTGCCATGTTGTAACCACAACCACCAAGGCCATTGTCGTACGCCAAAGTCAGGGCCCGTGTCACCGAGAAAAGGTAGCATCCGGACGCCGCGACCATCTTCATGCGTATATCCGTCCCAAACAATATGAGTCAAGGCGCCGCCCAAAACTGCAACGGCCGCCAGCACCCAGCCCTTCAGGCTTTCCAGCCGGACCGAGCCATGCTCGCGCGAAAGTCGCGCATACCAGTTCGTCGGCAGCACCTCGCTTACCGCCGGCTTGATCAATACCTGAAAGAGCAACCACGTTGCCAAACCAGCCGGCAAGCAAAAAGTAAACAGGGCCATGAAACCGTGCGTTTGCTCCCTGGTCAAACGGATCGGTAGGAAGAAATCGAAGTCCGGCACCATCGAGCCGATGATGGCGGCTGACAGCACACCCCAACGGCTGAGCCGTCGATAGAACGGCAAAACCGCTGCCACGTGCGAAACCGTAAATGGCATACCTTAGACTCGAGTTCCGGTCAGGATGGAGCACCGCCGAGCCATTCCTTTACGAATGGCGCACGTTCCGGTCGCGGCGCGGGTGTCGGCGTGCCTCCTGCTACAGAACCCGCGTAGACAAAGCCCAACAATTGTTCTCCCGGTTCCAGACCCAACAATCGCGCCACCGCCGGATCGTAGGCGTTGGGGCCGGTAAGCAGAATTGCCCCGAATCCCTGCGCGTCAAAGGCATTCAGTAGATTCATGATGCCGGCGCCGGCGGAGAGCAGCTGCTCGACCAACGGCACCTTGGGATGTTCTTTGAGCATTGCGCTAACGACGATGGTTAGTGGCACCACAGCGCGTGCGCGAAGTTTCTGCAGTTGGCTCTCAGGCGTCGCAGGGTCCCGCGCGAGCGTAGCCTGTACCAGTTGTTCAGCAAATTGTGCGCGTGCCGCGCCACGCACTATCCGAAATCGCCAAGGCTGCAACCGGCCATGATCGGGCGCGCGTAGCGCTGCATCGATGGCCGACTCGACCTGGGCGGGATTGGGACCGGGCTCGATCAGATACTGCGCCGGTATGGACCGGCGGCGCAGCAGCGCCGACAGATCACTCATTTGCCGCCCATCAGAGCCAGGAGCTCTGCCGTCTTTTTTCGCATCAACGCCTCATCGCCGCGCGATTCGACGTTCAGGCGCACCAGTGGCTCGGTATTGGAGCCGCGCAAGTTAAACCGCCATTGTTCAAATTCCATTGACAGTCCGTCGGTCCGATCCACTGCCAGCGCCCGCGGCGCGTAATGCCGCTCAATGGCGGCAGTGACAGCTTTGGCATCGGCGATCGAGCGGTTAATCTCCCCGCTGACCGGAAACATTTTCTGCCGCTCGCCTACCAGCGCGGAAAGCGACTTGCCGCTCCCGCTGATTACAGCAAGCACCAGCAGCCAAGGAATCATGCCGCTGTCGCAATAGGCAAATTCGCGGAAATAATGGTGCGCGCTCATCTCGCCGCCGTACACCGCGTCGACTTCGCGCATTTTTTGTTTGATGAAGGCGTGGCCAGATTTGCAAAGTACTGCCTCACCGCCGAACTGGTGCACCAGGTCAATCGTGTTCCAGGTCAGCCGCGGGTCGTGCACGATTCGAGCGCCTGGGAAGCGCTTCAAGAATGCTTCCGCCAGCAGGCCGACTAAGTAATAACCTTCGACGAATCCGCCGTGCTCATCGAAGAAGAAGCAACGATCGAAGTCGCCATCCCAGGCAAGCCCGACGTCGGCGCTGTTGCGCCGGATGGCCTCAATTGTTGACGCGCGATTTTCCTCGATCATCGGGTTCGGCACACCATGCGGAAAGGAACCGTCGGGATTATTGTTCAGCTTGATAAATTGAAACGGCAAGTGCGGCTCAAGCCTATCGAGGACCAGTCCGGCCCCACCATTGCCGGCGTTGGCCACGACCTTCAGCGGTTTGAGCTTGGCAACGTCGACATACCCGAGCAGGTGCTTGAGGTACCCTTGAGCAGTGTCGAGCGCGCGCGTGGTGCCTGGCTTGACGGAGCGCGACGGCAACGCGCCGGATTCGATCATCGTCTGCATGTCCTGGAGCCCGTTGTCGGCGCTGATTGGCCGACTTTGCTCGCGGACAAACTTCATGCCGTTGTAATCCGGTGGATTGTGACTGGCGGTCACCATGATGCCGCCATCGAGTCCCTCCGAAAAAGTCGCGAAGTAAATTCCCTCCGTGCCACACAGGCCGATGTCGAGGACGTTGACCCCCGAATCATTCAAACCACGGATCAGGGAGACCGCAAGCGCAGTACTGCTGTGGCGAATGTCGCGGCCCACCGCCACAGTTCTAGGCCTGAGAAATCCGGCATAGGCTTGGCCAATCTGATACGCCAGCGCTTCGTTTAGTTCGTCAGGAATGCGGCCGCGAATGTCGTAAGCTTTAAAACAGGTCAGCTTCGTCATAATTACCCCCTCGCATCAATCGCATAGCCGGCTCGCGGACCGACCGGCTGATTTCTATTTATTCGTGCCCTTGCGACCGTAGCGGTCCTCGAGTCGCACGATGTCATCTTCCCCAAGGTAGGTACCGGACTGCACTTCGATGATATGCAATACAATCCGACCCGGATTCTCAATCCGGTGTTGCACGCCAATAGGTATATAGGTGGACTGATTTTCCTCGAGCAGGAACACCTCCTCGCCGCGCGTGATGCGAGCCGTGCCGGAAACCACGATCCAGTGCTCGGCACGATGATGGTGCAACTGCAATGACAGGACTCCGCCCGGTCGCACGGTCAACCGCTTGACTTGGTACCGCTCACCTTGGTCGATGCTGTCATAGCTGCCCCACGGTCGAAACACCTCGCGGTGCAATGAGTGCTCGTAGCGGCCGTCGGCTTTAAGTCGCGCTACCAACTGCTTGACGTCCTGCACTTTTTCGCGCGGCGCCACAAGCACCGCGTCCTTGGTTTCAACAACTACGTGGTCTCGCAGGCCAACGGCGGCAACGAGACGGCTTTCAGAATAAACAAAGCTGTCGCGCGTGTCGTCAATCACCACGTCACCGTGCAACACGTTGCCTTGTGAATCCGCATCGGTCGCCGCGTACAACGCCGACCATGACCCGACGTCGCTCCAGCCGGCATCGAGCGGCACCACAAGCGCGTCGGTGGCTTGTTCCATTACAGCGTAGTCGATCGATTCACTGCGACAGGCTTGAAAAGCTGCAGCGTCAACGCGGGTGAAATCCAGGTCCCGCGTCGCCAATCCATACGCCGTACGGCACGAAGCAGCAATATCCGGCGCCAGACGTTCGAGCTCTTCCAGGTAGCGGCGTGCGCGGAACATAAACATGCCGCTGTTCCAGTAATAGCCGCCAGCGGCGATGAACTTTTCAGCCCGTTCGCGGGTCGGCTTCTCGACAAAACTTTCTATCAAAAACGCAGCCGCGCTTGCGTGGCCCCGGCGGATGTACCCATATCCGGTCTCCGCCGAATTCGGCACTACGCCAAACGTAACCAAGTGCCCTGCGCGCGCCGCCTCTGCTGCCACACCAATCGCGCCGTGAAAGGCCGATTGATTGCGAAGCACGTGGTCAGCGGGAAGAATCAACAGCAAGGCGTCGGCCTGATCCTCAGCCAGCGCGGCGTGCGCGGCGAGTGCTATGGCGGGGGCCGTATTTCGCCCGATGGGCTCCAGGATAATAGCGCCGGCAGGCCGGTCGATGCTGCGCAGCTGCTCAGCGACCAGGAACCGATGGGCGTCGTTGCAGACGACAATCGGCGCAGTTACGTCGATACCCGCGAGGCGCAGCAGGGTATCCTGCAGCATCGTGTTCTTGCCGATCAGCGCCAGCAACTGCTTTGGGTACAGCTCGCGCGATAGTGGCCACAACCGGGTGCCCGCGCCGCCAGAAAGAATTACGGGTGTCAGCATTCGTGCTCTTTGCTAAGAACTCTGTGCCTAATCGGCAACCGAGGCGCGGCCGCGCCCAATGGCAAAGTACTCGAACCCCAGCCGCGCCAGCAGCGCCGGATCATATAGATTGCGGCCGTCAAAAATACATGGCTGGCGAAGCAGCGTCTTGAGCCGATCAAAGTCTGGACTCCGAAATTCCTGCCACTCCGTGACTATGAGCAGCGCATCGGCGCCGGTGGCCGCTTCGTAGGCGTCGTTACAGTATTTAAGCGCGGCGGTAGGCGGGCAACTGCGGCGGGCCTCATCCATCGCTACGGGGTCGTAAACCCGAAGCACCGCGCCGGCGAGGTTAAGCATCTCGATAATCACGCGGCTCGGCGCCTCGCGCATATCGTCGGTATTTGGTTTGAACGCCAAGCCCCAAAGCGCAAAGACTCGCCCGGCGAGCTTGCCTTCGAACTGACGGTTGAGCTTGCGCACCAGAATCGCTTTTTGCCGTTCATTGACCCGCTCGACCGCATCCAGAATCTGCGGCTCGTAAGCGACATCGTGGGCAGAGCGAATGAGCGCCTTGACGTCCTTCGGGAAGCAGGAACCGCCGTAGCCAGTGCCGGGGTAAATGAAGCCGTAACCTATGCGCGGGTCGGAGCCGATGCCAATTCGCACCCGCTCAATATCCGCGCCAACGCGTTCGGCGACGTGCGCCAGTTCGTTCATGAAGCTGATCTTGGTCGCCAGCATCGCGTTGGCGGCATACTTGGTCAGTTCGGCCGAACGGATATCCATGACGATGAGCCTGTCGTGATTGCGCGTAAACGGCTCATATAGCGCCCGCATCAGCTCGGTCACTTGGGCATTGTCGGTCCCGACAATGACCCGATCCGGCTTCATAAAATCCTGAATCGCTGCGCCCTCCTTTAGAAATTCAGGATTGGACACAACGTCAAAAGTGATTTTATCCGTTCGTCGCGCCATTGCCGCGTTGAGCTGCTCGCGCACTTTGTCGGCGGTCCCCACCGGCACCGTCGATTTGGTTACGACCACCGCGTACCGTTGCAGCCGCTCGCCAATCGTGCGCGCCACGGCCAGTACGTGGCGCAAGTCAGCCGACCCGTCTTCGTCCGGCGGGGTGCCGACTGCGATGAGCTGAAACAGGCCGTGCTCCACCCCTTTCGAAGCATCGGTAGTAAAAAGCATCCGGCCGGCGTCCTTATTGCGACGCACCAGCACATCGAGACCAGGCTCATGAATCGGAATATCGCCAGCGTTGAGCCGCTCGATCTTCTTGGCGTCGACGTCGACACACAAGACGTGATTGCCGGCTTCCGCCAGGCAGGCACCTGTGACCAAGCCAACATACCCGGATCCGAATATGGTCACTTTCATCGGCTGATCACTAGCTAAGAGGTTGACTGCATTGGGAAAGTACGCAGCCTAACGGAACCGAATCACGAAAACAAAGGCGTAATCAGTAATTCCAGGCGCCGCTTGAGCTGCCGGCCTTCAGGGGTCTTATCCGTGCCCGACGTGCCGTCAGGGCCGCCCGTTAGCACCTGCATGCGGCGCAATGCGACGCTGTGGCCTTGCAAGTAGCCACGTACGGTCTCCGCCCTAGTGGTCGCGAATTGCTCGTTGGCGGAGCGGCTGCCCAGAGCGTCCGTGAATACCCGGATCTGCAGTCCCTGGCGCGGCGATTGATTCAGACCTTCAGCTACCACATCAAGTAAAGCGCTGCCGGCCGCGCTCAATGTGGACGCATCGGACATAAACGCGTCGCCTGCCGGCGCGCGCAACATAAGATTCTGATTCTGACGATCAAGTTCTATGCCGGCCGGCAGCTTCCAGCGCAGCCACGCCTCGAGTTTGTCGGTCTGTTGCGCGACTTCCTGGCCCGCCACCGCAACCGCGGTTGGTTGCGCCGCGGTTTCAGTTCCCGTTGTTTTCACCGGCGTGTGGCCGGCGCAACCGGCCAACAAAAGCCCCGACCAGATCATCCAATACGGATGACCGAAAGTCGGTCCGATCAAAAAGCGACCCCTACGGCGAGCGGTAAAGATTTTCGGATGCGCGCACATGCAATTCGCTTGGATTCTACCCGATGGCGGGTCATCGACGCCCGAGCATTGCCGGTCCCCGACGCGAAACCGATGGCCCTTACATACCGTCGCTATGTAGGTCGCGAAGACTTCGCCGAGGCCGCCCGGCTGGGTTTGTCACCCCGTTGTCACCTCCGCCGCACTGCGCTGTCACCTGCCCGGCACTAGCATGGGGATTCAATATCGGGGGCGGCATGTCCATCGCCTTTGAGCAGATCACCAAGCGGTACCACGGCGCACCCGTGGTCAATGACGTTTCGCTGCAGATCAAGACCGGCGAATTCTTTGTGCTGCTCGGCCCAAGCGGAAGTGGCAAGAGCACGCTCCTGCGCGTCGCTGCCGGCCTGACCGACGTAGACCACGGGCGCGTCGCCTTTCACGGCCAGGACGTCACACACGTAGCCGCGCGGCACCGGGGAGCCGGCTTCGTCTTCCAGCACTACGCGCTGTTCCGCCATATGACGGTCGGGCAAAACGTCGAATTCGCGCTGCGTGTGCGCGGCGTCAGGCGCGCTGCGCGGGCCCGCCGGCGCGATGAACTGCTTCAGCTTGTGGCCCTGGAGGGTTATGCCGGCCGTATGCCCGGGCAGCTGTCCGGTGGCCAGCAGCAGCGGGTGGCGGTCGCGCGCGCTTTGGCCCACGAACCCACAGTGTTGCTGCTCGATGAGCCATTCGGCGCGCTCGATGCCAAGATTCGCGTCGAACTGCGAGACACGATTCGGCAGGTACAGCGCCGCCTCGGAATGAGCACCATACTGGTAACGCACGACCAGGAAGAAGCGTTTGCCCTGGGTGATCGCATCGGCATCATGCACAACGGGCGCCTTCTTGAGACGGGACGTCCCGAGCAGCTGTATCGCTTCCCCGCCACACGCTTTGTGGCGACGTTCCTTGGCGCCGCCAACCTGATTCTTGGCGAATTGTCGGACACCGAGCTGCACCTCGGTACCGCGCGCGTCAACGCTCGCGATAGTCTGAAATTGGCCGGCGGCTTACATGAAGCGGTCACGGTCATACGTCCTGAGGACATCGAGATAGCCCGCAGCGCAGGACAACTTGGCAGCGCGAGCATTGCGGAAGGTCAAATAATTTCGGTCAATTTTGCCGGGAGCCTCGAGCGTGTGCGGGTACAGTTGACACCAGACTGCCCTTTGCAGTCCGCCATCGAATTCGGTGCCGAGGTGGCGACTGCGGCGCTGGAAATCGAAGTCACGCGCACGAACAGCGAGCAGCAGGCCTTGCCGCTGGCGCCCGGCGCCAAAGTCGCTGTCGGTGTGCGCAGATTTCACCTGCTGCCAACGCCGATCTCGAGCTTCCGGATCAAGGATTTGGGCGGTCCAGCGGCCCAGCGCCTGCGTCAGGCGCCGATTCTGCGCCAACTGACTGAAAGCATGCGGGCACGTGTAATTGCCGAATCGGACGAGACCGGCGGTGAGCTCCCGCAGCTTGGCGTAACCGTCCTCCCCCGCTCGGCGCATTCGTTGCGTGACATTGCCGGCGCCATTCGTCGCGGCGCTCGGCGGCTGCTTTTGATTTCGCCTGATACGCCTTTGCCCCGCCAGGTGTTGATTTACTGCGACAGCGAAAGTTCCCGCCGCGCGACACTGGCGCTCGTGGCGAGCGTCCTGCGTCATCTGCAGGCGGAAGCGACCTTTGTCAGCCTGCACGGTCCTGAAGCTCCGCGTGGCGAAATCGCCGGGGCTTTTCGACGGCTGCTCGATGCGCGGGCCGAGTTGCTAGAGCTCCACGGCCTCGATATCCGCACAGACGTGCAGCAAATAGGGCTCGGTGACTGGTCTAGGCAGCTTGCCGTTGCGACCGAACCGATGTTGCTAGTGCTGGGTCTTACGGGCACTCCGGCGCAGATCGAGGAAGAACTTAGCGGCGAGCTTGCTCCCCTGTTTGGAATGCAGACTCAGCTTAGTGTGTTGCTGTCGTGTTGCAGTCCGGCAGCGCGAAGCGCTGATCTGCGGGGCGTCGACTCAAACAGCCCGACCGCAATGTCGGATGCACATCATTGACCGCCAATTGAACATCGGATCACACCGCATGGGCTCGTCCGCCGCCAAAACCAGAATGCCTAGGGCAGCCACACGGCTCGCGTCCAGATTATCTGCCACTGTCATAACCGCATCGCTGGCCCTCATAGCCAGCTGTTCACCGGCCCCGACGCCAACGGGCGATGGGACGGCCGCAATTACCCTCCTGAATGTCTCTTATGACCCGACACGGGAGTTTTACCAGTCCTATAACCTGGCCTTTGTCCGCTACTGGCAAGCCAAAACCGGGCAGCATGTAACAATCCGCCAAAGTCACGGCGGGTCAGGCAAGCAGGCACGGGCGGTCATCGATGGGCTTGAGGCCGACGTGGTCACGCTTGGGCTGGCTTACGACGTGGATGCACTGCACCGCGAAGCGCAGCTCATCCCGGCTGACTGGGCGACCCGACTGCCCGACAACAGCACGCCATATACCTCAACCATCGTTTTCCTTGTACGCAAGGGCAATCCGAAAAATATTCGCGACTGGGGTGATCTAATTCACCCGGGCGTGCAGGTGATCACGCCGAATCCAAAGACTTCCAGCGGTGGTCGCTGGAATTATTTGGGGGCCTGGGCCTGGGCACTGCGTCAGCCCGGCGGCAGTGCCGCGTCGGCCGAAGCTTTCGTGAAGCAATTGTTCGCCAATGTGCCGGTGCTCGACTCCGGTGCGCGTGGCGCCACGACAACTTTTGCCGAGCGCGGGATTGGCGATGTGCTCCTTGCCTGGGAGAACGAGGCTCTGCAAGCCGCCAACCAACTCGGCACCGGTAAATTTCAAATTGTCATTCCGTCAATCAGTATCCTGGCCGAACCGCCAGTAGCCTTAGTCGATCGGGTCGTCGACCGGCATGGCACGCGCGCGGTCGCTGACGCTTACCTGCGGTACCTGTACTCGCCGGAAGGCCAGCGCATCGCCGCGGAGCATTTCTACCGGCCACGCGATCCGCAGGTGGCGGCCCAATTCACGGCCCAGTTCCCTGCGGTGCACCTGGTGAGCGTCGATACCGTTTTTGGCGGCTGGGATCGGGTGCAGGCCGATCATTTCGCCGACGGCGCGTCCTTTGACCGCATTTATGCAAAGTAGCTGCATATGAGCACGGCAGCGAACCGGCGCGCCGAGCGCGTGCTGCCAGGATTTGGCCTGACCTTGGGCTACACGATGCTTTACCTGTCGTTGATCGTGCTCCTACCTATCTCCGCTGCGTTTTTGCGTTCCACGGAACTTGGACCGCAACAGTTTTGGCATGTGATTACCAGCCCGCGGGTACTGGCATCGCTCCGTCTGAGCTTTGGAGCGTCGGCCATTGCCGCGCTTGTAAATGCGGTCTTTGGCATCATCATCGCCTGGTCGTTGACTCGCCGACGGTTCCCCGGGAGCCGCCTGCTCGATGCCATGATCGATCTGCCCTTTGCGCTCCCAACTGCCGTTGCCGGAATCGCACTGGCGGCGCTGTACAGCAGCAACGGCTGGATTGGCCAATGGCTCGAACCGCTTGGCATCAAAATCGCCTATACGCGAATGGGTATCGTCGTAGCATTAATGTTCGTCGGCCTGCCATTCGTCGTTCGCACTTTGCAGCCGGTACTCGGCGATCTGGACCAGGAGGTCGAACGGGCTGCCGAAACGCTTGGCGCATCGCGGCTGCAGGCGTTCCGCTGGGTCGTGCTGCCCGCCATCTGGCCGGCGCTGCTGACAGGCTGTACGCTCGCATTCGCGCGCTCGATCGGCGAATACGGTTCGGTCATTTTTATAGCCGGCAATATCCCGATGGTTTCGGAGATCACGCCGCTGCTGATCATGACCAAATTGGAGCAGTACCAGTACGGCCAGGCAACTGCGATCGCTGTCGTCATGCTGGTGTTGTCGTTCTCGCTGATGTTCGCGATTAACGCGCTGCAGCTTTGGGCGCAACGGCGCAGGCTGGCGCGCCGATGAGGCAGACCCGCATACCGGCGAGTGTTGGCGCCAATGCGCTGCTCGTGACGGCGCTCCTTTATCTGACCTTACTGTTGCTGTTGCCGCTGACGGTCGTGTTCGTCGAAGCGCTGCACAAGGGGCTCGGCGCCTACCTTCTGGCACTTGCCGATCCCGATACGCGCTCGGCGGTGCGGCTGACACTACTCGTAGCGGCGGTCACTGTGCCGATGAATCTGGTGTTTGGCGTCGCCGCCGCATGGGCGATCGCCAAGTTTGAGTTTCGCGGCAAAAACGCGCTAATCACCCTGATCGATCTGCCTTTTGCCGTGTCCCCTGTCATATCGGGACTCATCTACGTGCTGGTTTTCGGCAGCCGCGGATGGTTCGGGCCGTGGCTAGATGCACACAATATTCATATTATTTTTGCGGTGCCTGGCATTGTACTGGCCACGGCCTTCGTCACCTTCCCGTTTGTCGCGCGCGAACTGATTCCGCTGATGCAGAATCAGGGCAGTGACGAGGAACTGACCGCCATTTCCCTTGGCGCGAGCGGTTGGCAGGCGTTTCGCCTGGTAACCTTGCCAAATATCCGCTGGGGACTGCTGTATGGCGTCCTGCTTTGTAATGCCCGGGCGATGGGCGAGTTTGGCGCTGTCTCGGTGGTTTCCGGGCACATCCGCGGACTGACTGACACGCTGCCGCTGCAGGTTGAGGTTCTGCACAACGAGTACAACCCGGTCGGCGCTTTTTCGACCGCGTCCATCCTGGCCTCGTTGGCGCTGGTTACATTGGTGGCCAAGGCGATACTGGAACGCCGCCATCCGGAGCTTCGCGCGGGCCTCGCGCGCCAGCCTTAAACATGCGGCCGCTGGCAACGCACCCGCCAGCGGCGGTACGCTGAGCGCTTGGACAAACAGACCCCCACCAACCCGCGGCCAATTGGCCTGGCCTCCTGGCTCGGCGGCGGCAGCGTCATCATCACCGTCGGTCAGCAATCGCTGCAGCGTCGGTTGCTGCGCGAGGCTACGGGCGTCGGCCAACGCGTCCTCGTCGGCCCGGCGTAGCAGTTCGCGCGCCGATGTGACCGCCAGCTGTGCGCGCACCAGGGC
>DASWBL010000042.1:0-9558 GCA_036390615.1 Steroidobacteraceae bacterium
ACGACCGGCAAATAGCAATGCTGTGACCACGGGCCCCAGTTCAGTGATCAAGCCGAGCGCCGCTGCAACCCCGAGCGCCGACTCGGAACCAAAGCGCTGCAGTAAATTGTAGCCCTGCAACCCGAGTACCATGCCGACGAACAGGCCGCACAGCATCACGATTACCAGTGATCGGCCGCCGCAGTTGTAAATCTGGCGGACGATGTGCCGCGGGTAGGCGAGCGCCGGCAGGCACTGCCCGACCACGCGAACCAGGAACAGGCCCACCCGTCCGGCTTTCATCAACCCGCGGCCCAGCGGCCCGGTGGCGCCGAGCAGGCTCACGGCGATTCCCCAAGCAGCTGCTGGTGATAGTCCGGCGCCGGGTAATGAAACGGTACCGGTCCATCCGGCAGTCCGCCGACGAATTGGTGCACCACCGGTGCCGGATCAGCGCGCAACTGCGCCGGAGTGCCGCCGGCCACGACCTTGCCACCAGAAAGCAGATACAGCTGATTGGCGATGGTGCTGATCTCCGCAACGTCGTGGGTCACGACGATGCTGGTGATGCCGAGCGTCTGGTTCAATGCCTGAATCAGCCGCACGACGACGCCAAGCGAAATCGGATCGAGGCCCACAAACGGCTCATCATAAATCAGGACTTCCGGGTCCATGACGATGGCGCGCGCCAGCGCGACGCGGCGCGCCATGCCGCCGGACAATTCCGCTGGCATCAGCTCCGCGGCACCGCGCAGTCCGACCGCCTGCAGCTTCATCAGCACCAGGCGACGCAGCAAGGGCTCGGGCAGATTGGTATGTTCACGCAGCGGGAACGCCACGTTCTCAAAAACCGACATATCCGTCAGCAGCGCGCCATTCTGAAACAGCATGCCGACGCGCCGACGCAGTCGATACAGCGCCGGGCGGCGCAGCTCCGCCACAGCCTCGCCGAACATTTGTACCTGGCCACGCTGCGCCTGAATGGAACCCATCAGCAGCCGTAGCAGCGTGGTTTTCCCGGTGCCGCTCGGTCCCAGCACTGCCGTGATTTCGCCACGCCGTGCGGTCAGATTCAGGCCGTCGAATATCGCCCGCCCCGATGGCACGGCGTACGCCACGTCGCGGACGTCGATAAGCGCCTCGCCGGACTCGCGCGCCGGCACCGGCTGCGCGCCCTTCGGCTCGTGGCCCGCTGCCGGCGAGGCCGCGCCGTTCAAGCGGCCTGCGACTCCATACCGGATTGGTAACCGCCGGTGCGTGCCAGGCTGTTGAGTCGCGCCCAGCGCGCGAATTCCTGTGGGCCGGCGCCCAGCGTCGCGGCCTTGCCGCCCCAGGCACTCAGCGCGGCGTCCTGCAGCGCGCGCCCGTAGCTGAACGTCAATTGCCACGGCAACGGCCCGAGCCGGTTCATCAGCGACAGGTGCATGCTCGCCTCGGCCGGCGACTGACCGCCCGACAAGAAGGCGATGCCGGGCACGGCCGGCGGCACATGCCGCTTCAGGCACCGCACCGTGGCGGCAGCCACCTGCGCTGGATTCGCCCGCGCGGTATTTTTCTTGCCGGAAATCACCATATTGGGCTTCAGAATCATGCCTTCCAGATGAATCCGGTGCGCTTGCAGCTCGGCAAAGGTCGCAGACAGCACCGCATCGGTCACGGTCTCGCACTGCTCGATTCCATGCGCGCCGTCCATCAGCACCTCAGGTTCGACGATCGGCACGATGTTTTGTTCCTGGCACAATGCCGCATAGCGGGCGAGTGCGTGAGCATTGGCTTCGATCGCAAACGGCGTCGGTATGCCGGCGCCGATATCAATCACTGCCCGCCATTTGGCAAAGCGTGCGCCGAGCTGAAAATATTCGATCAGCCGCTCACGCAGGCCGTCCAGTCCCTCCGTGATCGTTTCACCAGGGAATCCAGCCAGTGCCTTGGCGCCGGTGTCGACCTTGATGCCCGGCACGACGCCGAGCTTGGCCAAATGCTCAGCGAACGGCACGCCTGCGCGAGTTTTTTGCCGCAAGGTTTCATCGTACAGAATCACGCCGCTGATCCACTGCGCGATGCCAGGCGTCGTGAACAGCATTTCGCGGTAGGCCTGGCGGTTATCGGCCGTAGATTCAAGATTGATCTTGTCGAATCGCTTCTTGATCGTTCCGGAACTCTCATCGGCCGCCAGAATCCCTTTGTCCTTGGCCACCATGGCCAGGGCTACACGCTCCAGATCGCTGTTGGACATCGCCGTACCTCCAAAATGGGGCTGCAAGCATAGCAAACCGGGCCCGCGCACCCGACGGGCGGTGTAGTTCCAAATCGCCCTAATTAGGACTAAAATAGTCCTACTTTAGGGGACCGCTATGTTGCGCATCAGCAAGTTGACCGATTACGCCACCGTAGTGCTGGCACGGCTCGCTGCCGAGTCGCAACCGCAGCAGACAGTCGCACAACTTAGCGCCAGCACGGGAGTTGCGGCGCCCACAGTGAGCAAGATCCTCAAACAGCTGCACCGCAGCGGGCTGGTCGAATCCACGCTTGGCCAGCACGGCGGGTATCGCCTCGCCCGTGCGCCCGCGCAGATCAGTGCCGCGCAGATCATCGACGCCCTCGAAGGCCCCATGGCACTGACCGAATGCGTCCATCACCCGAACCAATGCGGCATCGAAAGCCATTGCGGCGTGGGCCGCGCCTGGCAACAGGTCAACCGCGCCATTTACCGCTCTCTGCAGCAGCTCAGCCTCGTGGAGCTAGCCGGCCTTGGCGCCGAGCCCGTGCGCTTCAGCGCCCTGGAGCGCCGCCTCGGATCGCTCACCGGTTCGCGGAAGGAGAGCTGAATGAGCGAAGCCAATGCCCAGCTCGATGCACTGCTTGGCGGCAGTTACCGGCATGGCTTTGTCACCGACGTCGATGCGGATACGGTCGCCCCGGGCCTGGATGAGTCCGTAGTTCGCCTGATCTCGCGCAAGAAGGGCGAGCCGCAGTTCATGCTCGACTGGCGGCTCCGCGCCCTCGCCCACTGGCGCACGCAACGCGAGCCAAAGTGGGCAAACGTAACGCATCCGCCGATCGATTATCAGCAGATTTCCTATTACTCGGCGCCAAAGAAAAAAACTGACGGACCCAAGAGCTTGGCCGAGGTGGACCCGAAGCTGCTCGCGACCTACGAGAAACTTGGCGTACCACTGCACGAGCGGGCACGGCTCGCCGGAGTCGCGGTCGACGCGGTGTTTGACAGCGTCTCAGTCGCTACGACTTTCAAGGAGCGATTGGCCAAGGCCGGGGTGATCTTCTGTCCGTTCTCCGAGGCCGTGCAGCAACACCCGGAGCTCATCGAGCGCTACCTCGGAAGCGTCGTGCCCTACACGGACAATTTTTTTGCGACGCTCAACTCCGCGGTGTTCACGGATGGCTCGTTCGTGTACGTGCCACCCGGCGTGCGCTGCCCGATGGAGCTGTCGACTTACTTTCGCATCAATGCGGCCAAGACTGGGCAGTTCGAGCGCACGCTAATCATCGCTGACGAGGGCGCCTATGTAAGTTATTTAGAGGGTTGTAGCGCACCAATGCGCGACGAGAACCAGCTGCACGCGGCAGTGGTCGAGCTGATCGCGCTGCAAGATGCGCAGATTAAATACTCGACCGTGCAGAACTGGTACCCGGGCGATGAGCAGGGGCGCGGCGGCATCTACAACTTCGTGACCAAGCGCGGGGAATGCCGCGGCGCCCGCTCACGCATTTCCTGGACCCAGGTGGAGACCGGTTCGGCGATCACCTGGAAATACCCGAGCTGCGTCCTGCGCGGTGCAGGCTCCGTAGGCGAGTTTTATTCAGTCGCCACGGTGAACCACTTCCAGCAGGCCGACACCGGCACCAAGATGATCCACATCGGCGCCGACACGCGCAGCACCATCGTGTCCAAGGGCATTTCGAGCGGGCACGGCCAGAATGCCTATCGCGGGCTGGTGAAGATTTTCCCGTCGGCCAATGGCGCGCGTAATTTCACGCAGTGCGATTCGCTGCTGCTCGGCCCGCAGTGCGGCGCGCACACGTTCCCGTACATCGAAGTGCGCAATCCAGGGGCAATCGTCGAGCACGAAGCGAGCACCTCGAAGATCAGCGAAGACCAGCTGTTCTATTGCCAGCAGCGTGGCGTGGCCACAGAAGATGCGGTGAATATGATCGTCAGCGGTTTTTGCAAATCCGTTTTCAAGGAGCTGCCGATGGAGTTTGCGGTCGAAGCCCAGAATCTGCTAGCCGTCAGCCTCGAAGGGGCCGTTGGATGAACGCTGCAATTCCCATGCTCGAAATCACCGACCTTAAGGTCAGCGTTGCCGGGCAACAGGTGTTGCGTGGCGTCAACTTGCGCGTCAATGCCGGCGAGGTGCACGCCATCATGGGCCCGAACGGCTCCGGCAAGAGCACATTGGCGCACGTGCTCGCCGGGCGCCCGGGTTACGAGATTACCAGCGGCACCGTGCTGTTCGAGGGGCGGGATCTGCTGAGCCTCGCTCCGGAAGAGCGCGCACGCGCTGGCCTGTTTCTCGGCTTCCAGTACCCGGTGGAGATTCCCGGCGTCAACAACGCCTACCTGCTGAAGGCCGCCCTGAACGCCACGCGGCGCAGCCGCGGCGAGTCCGAGATCGACGCCTTCGAGTTCCTGGCGCTGGTGCGCGCCAGGATGGCAGCCATGCAAATCGACGAATCGCTCCTCTCCCGCGGCGTGAACGAAGGCTTCTCGGGCGGCGAGAAAAAGCGTAATGAGATCCTGCAGCTGCTGGTGCTCGAGCCGCGCCTCGCGGTGCTCGATGAGACCGATTCGGGTCTTGATATCGATGCACTGAAGCTGGTCGCCCAGGGCATCAACTCGCTGCGCTCCAGCGCCCGTTCATTTGTGCTCGTGACTCACTATCAGCGACTGCTGGCCTTTGTGGTGCCAGATTACGTGCACGTGCTGGCCCGTGGCCGCGTGCTGCTCAGCGGCGACCGCTCGCTCGCCCTGGAGTTAGAAAAGCGCGGCTACGACTGGGTTCAGGAACAGGCCGTGGCATGAACAGCGCCGCCACCATCGAACGCATTCTGGGCGATTATGAGCATCAGGGTGGTGCCAGATCCGCTGTCGCGGCGCGGGCATTGCTTGAAAAGGGACTGCCGGCCGTGCGCGATGAGCGGTGGCGTCACGCCAACTTGCGGGTCTTGGATCAGATCCCTAATTTTGCGCCGCATGCGACAGTGCAGGCGCTGCCGGCCAAGCTGCCGCCGCTAGCGCCAGGCTTCTTGCGTCTGCTCATCCGCGACGGGCGGCGCAGCACGGTGGGCTCCGACGGCGATGCGCTTAAGGCCACCCGCGTCGCGCCCGCCGCCGCACCGCTTAACCCAAGCCATGAGACGCACCTCAGCGTACTCGGCGACCTGTTTGCAAATGAATCCACTGTGATCGAGGTGCGCGAGCATCTGGCTCTCGAGGTGATCTTGCTCGGCGACGGCGGCGCGAGCTACCCGCAGCTCGACATCAAACTGGCGCCGGGTGCGCGGGTTGAGCTGATCGAGCGACAGCTCAGCAGCGCGCCAAGTTTTCTGTGCCCGCGGATCGGCGTCACGCTCGGAGATGGCGCGACGCTGAATCACTATCGATTGCAGAAATGCGAGCGCGGCACGGTGCTGTTTGAAACCCTGACGGCAATACTAGGCGCGGGCAGCCGCTACGATGTGCGGCAGGTCGGCCTGGGGAGCGGCACGGCTCGAACCAGCGCACTTCTGCAGCTTAAGGGCCGTGACGCGCAGCTGCGCTGGACTGCACTCGCGACCGGCAGCGGCGAGCAGCGCGCGGACACGCTGCTGCGTACCGAGCATCACGCACCCGGAACCCGCACCGAGGAATTGTTTCGCGGGCTGGCGGCCGGGCAATCACGCATCTCGTTCAGCGCGGATGCGTACGTCGATGCCAAGGCGCCGGGGTCCGTCGTCCGGCAGTCGCTTCGTGGCCTGATCGAGGAGCGCGGGGCGGAGATCGATCTGCGGCCGCGCCTGGCCATTCATACCGATGATGTGCAGGCTACACACGGAGCGACGACCGGGCAGCTGGATGAAGCGCTGCTGTTTTACCTGCTGTCGCGAGGGCTCGACCGGGACAGCGCCCGCGTGCTGCTCAAGCGAGCGTTTCTCGGCGATGCTTTGAGCGCGATCGATTTGCCGGCGTTGCGGGCCGAGGCGGAACTGGCCGCCGCTGGAGAGCTCAAGTGAACGCCCGACCCAACGAAGCGGGCGTCGGCTACATCGACGCCAGCGGGCGGCTGCTGCCGGAACGCGTGCGTGCAGACTTTCCACTGCTAGCGCGACCGATCAATGGCCATCCCCTCGCCTACCTCGACAGCGCGGCGTCGGCCCAAATGCCGCTTGCGGTACTGCAAGCCATCGAGGAGTACGAGACTGCGCTGCACGCGAACGTACACCGTGGCGTGCACACGTTGTCACAACGCGCCACTGCCGCTTTCGAAGGCGCGCGCGAGTACGTGCGCCGTTTTATCAACGCGCGCTCGACGCGCGAAGTTATCTTCGTTCGCGGTACGACGGAGGCAATCAATCTCGTGGCCCAGTCGTGGGGGCGCGGCCAAATCATGGCCGGCGACGAGATTTTAATTACTCATCTGGAACATCACTCCAACATCGTGCCCTGGCAGCTGCTGTGCGCTGAGCGCGGCGCGCGGCTGGTCGCAGTGCCGCCCACAGCCGCGGGCGATATCGAGCCGGAGGCGGTGCTGGCGCGCATCAACCCCCGCACCAAGTTACTGGCGATCGCGCATGTCTCCAATGCCCTGGGCACGGTATTACCCGTGCGCGAGCTCGTCGCCGCGGCACATGAGCGTGGTGTGCTGGTGCTGGTCGATGGCGCGCAGGCGGTAGCTCATGAACCGGTCGATGTGCAGCAGCTGGGCTGCGACTTCTACGCCTTCTCCGGGCACAAGGTTTACGGACCCACCGGCATCGGCGTGCTGTGGGGGCGCGAATCGCTGCTGCAGGCGATGCCACCCTGGCAGGGCGGCGGCGATATGATTCTCACCGTCAGCGTCGAGCGCAGCACCTGGAACGAGTTGCCATACAAGTTTGAGGCCGGCACGCCGAACATCAGCGGCGCCGTGGGACTTGGCGCGGCGCTGCAGTACCTGGAACGCGTCGGGCCCGCAGCTGTCGGCATTCACGAGCAGCAGCTGGTCGCCAACACGGTCACGGCGCTCAAGTCCGTGCGCGGATTGCGCCTGGTCGGTACGCCGCAGCGGCGCCGGGCCGTGATCTCCTTCGTGCTCGACGGCGTGCACCCGCACGATATTGGCACGATCCTCGATCATGAAGGCGTGGCGATCCGCACCGGGCACCACTGTGCAATGCCGTTGATGGAGTACTACGGCCTGGCCGCGACCGCGCGCGCCTCCTTTGCCGCCTACAGCACTGAAGCAGACGCCGAACGGCTGATCCGCGCGCTGCATAAGGTGCGCGAGGTATTCGGCTGATGAAACTTTCCGATCTTTATCGCCAATTGATCCTGGATCACAACCGCAGTCCACGAAATTTTGGCCGACTGGAACCGGCTGATGCCGCCGCCACTGGCCACAATCCCTTGTGCGGTGACCGGCTGGAGCTGACGCTGCGCATGGACGGTGAGCGCCTCAAGCAGGTTCGCTTCGAGGGACAGGGCTGCGCTATTTCCATGGCGTCAGCCTCGCTGATGAGCGAGGCGGTCACCGGCCTTGGCCGCGCTGACATCGAACGGCTGCAGCAGCAGGTGCACGCGCTACTGACGCAACCGGACTATCTACCCCCGCAGGATCTTGGCAAGTTGCAGGCGCTGGCCGGCGTGCACGAATTTCCGGTCCGGGTCAAATGCGCGAGTCTGTGCTGGCGCACACTGCAGGCGGCGCTGGACCGGGCCAAGCAGCCGGTCTCGACGGAGTGACGATGCGCGGTCGCGAGAACGAGCCGTTTGTGATCCAGCGCGACGTCGAAGCGATCATGGTCCCGTCCGGCACGGCGATCACGCTCAAATCGGGCGTGGCCGGTTATATCACCCAGGCCCTGGGCGGCACATTCACCTTGTACGTCGAAGGCAACCTTTACCGGCTGCCTGGCGATCAGGCCGACGCGATCGGCAAGGAGCCGGTACGCGCCCCGACGCTGCCGCCGAACGCCACCGAAACCGACGTGCGGGAACTCGCCTGGGCGCAGTTGCGCACCTGCTATGACCCGGAAATACCCATCAATATCGTCGACCTGGGTCTGGTGTATGAATGTGAAGTTGAGGCCAAGCCGGACGGTACACGCGCGGTACGCGTCAATATGACGCTGACCGCGCCCGGCTGCGGCATGGGCGAAGTGCTGGTGCAGGACGTTGAGGAAAAGCTGCTGGCGATTCCGACGGTTAGTACTGCCGACGTCAATCTGGTGTTTGATCCGCCGTGGAACCAATCGATGATGTCGGAAGCCGCGCGTTTGCAGACCGGAATGATGTACTAGCACCGATGCGGGCGGGTACCCGTCTGCCGCGACGGGCCTGCCAAACTCCCGGCGCGCTGCAAGGTCGGTTAAAATAGCCGGATGCGAAGCACTGGCCGTTGGCGCCGGCAAGACGCCCGAGAAGGGTCATGCGTGAGCTGATCCTGTTGCGGCACGGCCAGGCCGAGCCGGCTGGAATCGATGCGCCCGATGTCGATCGGCCGCTAACTTTGCGTGGCCGGGAGGAAGCCCAGCGCACCGCCCTCAGCCTGCAGGGCGCAGGCCTGGTGCCGGAGCTGATCCTGCTGAGCCCGGCGCTGCGCGCCCGCGAGACCGCCGAACAACTGTGTGCCACGATGCGCATTGGTGCCGACCGCGTGCGCGAGATCGCGGCGCTTTACCTGGCCACGCCCCAGGTAATTCGGTTCCACCTGCAATCCGTACCTGAGTATGTGCGCCGCCTGTTGCTGATCGGCCATAATCCGGGCTTGAGCGACCTCGCCACGCAGCTAGCGTCAAATAGTAGCGGAGTTAATTTGCCGAGCGCAGGATTTGCGCGCATTCCCGTCGGCGGTACCTGGCATAGCCTCGGAGCGCCTTGAGCCGCCCCTATCCGGCCCTGTTCATCGGGCACGGCTCGCCGATGCAGGCTATCGAGCACAGCCGCTTCAGTCGTGCCTGGCACGAGCTCGGCGAGCGGCTGCCAAAACCGCGCGCCATTGTCGTGATTTCAGCCCACTGGTACATCGAGGGCACCGGCGTAACCGCCATGCCCGAGCCGCGCACGATCCATGATTTTTACGGCTTTCCGCCGGCACTTTATCAGTGTCGCTACCCGGCGCCCGGAGCACCGGCGCTGGCGGCGCAAATCAAGCAACTGCTGAGCCCCACCGCGGTCATGTTGGATCACGAGTGGGGGCTGGATCACGGTGCCTGGTCGGTGCTGCTACACCTGTTCCCAGCCGCCGACGTGCCAGTGGTGCAACTGTCGCTCGACGGCATGCGCGCCAGCGCCGGGCATTATGACCTTGGGCGGCGGCTAGGCGCGCTGCGCGATGAACAGGTGCTGATCCTGGGCAGTGGCAATGTCGTGCACAATCT
>DASWBL010000043.1:0-5867 GCA_036390615.1 Steroidobacteraceae bacterium
GCAACTTTTGAACCTTTCAAGCGGCAGCTACGAGCAGCTGCCATCGTTTGGGTCATTATTGTTGGCGTTGATCGATGCGCATTCTCATGAGCCGGCGGTGCGCTTGCCAGTTGCAACCCGGCCGGCTTGGGAGCACGCCGGCCGCGTGCCCGAGCAGGTTATCGCGTGGGCGGCCAAGGTGGGCGTTCCGGCGCCGACGGCACGGCAGTGGCGGCGGCTGTCCCCGCTGCAACGCTTTGCACTGCTGAAACTCAGCCAGCCGGGGCATGACAACGACAATTTCGTACCGGCGCTGCGCGAATTCGGCCTGCTCGATTCCTGAGCCGGGCGCCGCCGCTGCGACGGAACGCGCTGCCATCGCCTTTAATAATGCGGGGGCTTCTCTTCTGACAGGACGTTGGTTTCCGGCAACGTCTGCAAGCCTTCCAGCTGGCTCTTCAGCTCTTGGTTCCGCAGCAAGGCGAGTTGGATTTCGCGTTGCTGACGGTAAACCACATCGCTCAGCTCGCTGACCGCGCGTTCCAGATGGGCAAGCTTGGTTTCGATCACTTCGAGACGGGCCGTGTCGCTCATGAATTGCCGTGCCTTCTTTTCGAGCGGCATACACCGCGGCTAGGAATGATCGGGATGAAATCCGATGCGTTGCAATGCGGGCGCGATCTCGGGATTGGCCATGAAGCAACGCCACAGCAGGCCGGTTCGGTAGTTCTCGATCATCACCACGCTTTGCGCCTGGTTGAGCCCTGCGTACTCTTCCTCGTACCAGTCATCGCTCGGATTGAAGGAGTCGCTGAAGCCGTAAACACCCCACAATTTTGCCCCGAGGTCGCGATAGTAATGCCGCAACGCCTTTAGCGACGCCTCGGGCGTGTACGGCATGGAACCCAGGGCCGCGTGAACCACCAGCGTGCCATTGTCGTCGGCCGGGCGGGCGCGGCCGCCGGCCGTGTGCTGGCCGGCTGACTGTCCCCAGGCATCCGCGCCGTAGCCTAAAAAGTGGCGCGGGTTATCCAGCGCGTAGGCCTGCGAGATTTGGGCTATGGCGCGGTTGTTGTCGAAATAATTCGCGTACGCATCGCGCTTGTCGCGCGGGTCGAAACCAAGGAATGAGAACTGGGTGAAGAACATTTCCGCGCCGTTGCCCTCGCCGACGGCAAGCGGAATGCCGTAATAGCTGTGGCCGTTGACGTAATGGTCGCCGTCGCGAGTGTGGCTCCAGCCGCGGCGATAGCCCACCGCCTCGGGCGATTGCCCCGCCCAGCCGCTGTGCCACAGCGATGCCGGCACGCCATGGGTCGGCGAAGCAATGGCGAGCAAATAAACAATCAGCGTCTCATTCCATCCTATCAGCGGGTGGTTGATGTAAAAGTCATGATCAGGCGACCAGTGCCAATAGAGAAAATCGCTGTCGGGCTTTTGCCGATACCAGTCCCATTCGATGCCCGCCCACAGTCGGGTGATGGATTGGCGCAGCTCGCGTTCGGCAGGCGTGTCGCGGTCGAAATAGCCGCGCGCGGCAAGCAAGCCCTGCGTGAGAAACGCAGTTTCAACCAAATCACCGCCATCATCGTACTTGCCGAATAACGCAATGGCGTGTCCCGTTCGCCCGTTGAGGTAATGCGGCCAGGCGCCGTGGAAGCGATCTGCGTGGTCAAGGAATCGGCAGATCTTTTCCAAGCGCTCGCGCGCCGCATCGCGGGTGATGAACCCGCGCTCGGCGCCGGTGATCACGGCCATGATGCCAAAGCCGGAGGAACCGACCGCCACCAAGTCGGGATCACCAGGTGTGATTTCGATTGCCATCCCAGCGTTGGGATGTGCCCCATCCCAGTAGTAACGAAAATTGCCTTGTTGCACCATGGTAAGCAACTCGTCGTCGCTCATCGTTCGCGTTGTCGCCGCAGCGATAGGCGATGGTACCGACTCATCGCCGGTGGCATCGACCGCGGTGATGCGGTAGCGCTGCGCGCGGGTTGGCGCGCCGACGAAGTCTTCGAAGCGGGTATAGCGGCCGTTTTGTAGCGCGACAAGCTTAAAGTCGCCCGCGGCGTCCGCGCGATACACGCGGTACGACTCGGCCTGCGGCACCGCGGCCCATTCGAGTTCGACATGGCGCTCATAGCCGCGCGCTGTCAGATTCCTCGGCGCTGCGGGCGGTGGACCGGGTTGGACAGCGCTGTCGTCGACGCGAATGTCATCGAGCCATAGTGTGTGCGGCGCCCCGTCGTCCAGACCTTGAGCGATTATCAGCTTCGCGAGGTGCTCGGCTGTGACGCTGGTATCGGAAGTGCCACGATAGATGCCCACAAAGGATGAGAACGGCACGGTGATCTTCGTCCATTCGCCGGCAGGCAGGGTCTTCAAGGTCCCGAGCAGCGAGATCGCCGGCGGGGACACGCCCATGTCGTCCAATATGGACAGGCGGGGAGCGTCGTCCGCGGCAAGCGGCGCGTCGGCGCGTACCCAAAAGCTAAGCGTATCGCCCGCCAGCGGGACGGGTCGCCAGCCACGCACGGTATCGATGGCCACTTCCCAAATGCCGCCTGTGAGCGAGCGCCAGCTCAGCCGCAGGCTGTTGGGCGGGGAGTGCACTTGATCAGTAGCCAGGGGCAAATGCCCGTGATCGAGCTCGACCGTACTTGGCGCCACGGCGCCGCCGTGGCTGTAGTAAAACCAGTGGTCGGCCCGCACATTGTCGAACACTACGTGCTGATCATACTGGGAGCAGGCCCGCGTACTCGCCACCAAAACCAAAACGAAACTCAGCGCAGTGGCAAGACGATTCATAAGCGATCTCTAACGGTCTGGTTGCAGGCAAGCGATGATATAGGGCACAGCCGTTAGCTCACAGGGAACACTGATCCTTAAAAAAGATACCTAGAAAATTGCGCGTACCAGCGTGCCCTAGCACAGAACCGGGCCCCGGCCTCGGACACGCCTATTCGCTAATGGGTGCAATTGCGCGCCGGTCGCTGTCAGCAGATACGCGCTAGAAATCGCGCGAGTGTAATTCTCTAAGTTATTGAATTTATGGCGCTCCCGACGAGATTCGAACTCGTGTTACAGCCTTGAGAGGGCCGTGTCCTAGGCCTCTAGACGACGGGAGCAATTCTCCGGCGAGCAAGGCGAAAAGGCGCAGTAGTATAGGCGGCCTTGTTTTTTGCTCAAGAGGCTCGCAGTTCAGTTGACTGAAATATCGGCATTGACGGTCGCCCCGGGCGCGCCGCGCATCATTCCGCGCTCTGAGCACCCGGTATCGCGCCAAAGCATCTCGCCCAACGCACTTCGGGTTCTGTACCGGCTCAAGGAAGCCGGCTTTCAGGGCTTTCTGGTCGGCGGCTGCGTGCGGGATCTGATTCTGGGCCGGCACCCGAAGGACTTCGATGTCGCCACCGATGCGCTGCCCGAACAGGTGCGCCGGCTATTTCGTAACTGCCGCCTGGTCGGACGCCGCTTTCGGCTCGCGCACGTGGTTTACGGTCACGAGATCATTGAAGTGGCCACGTTCCGTGCGGCGAGCGCGCCGTCGCCGGGGCAGGAGCCAGTCGCAGACGGCGACGCAGAGGATAGCGAGGCCGCGGAGCCGGAGGAGGAGCGGCCGCCCTCCAGCAGCCAGCGGGCGCACGATCATAGCGGCCGCATTCTGCGCGACAACATCTACGGCAATATCGATGAGGATGTCTGGCGGCGCGATTTCACCGTCAACGCGCTGTATTACAACATCGCCGATTTCTCGATCTGGGATTACGTGGGTGGCGTCGACGATGTGGCCGCGCATCGCCTACGGCTGATCGGGGATCCGGAAACGCGTTACCGCGAAGATCCGGTACGCATGTTGCGCGCGGCGCGGTTTGAAGCCAAGCTCGGCTTCGAGCTCGATGCGGCCGGTGCAGCGCCGGTACCACAGTTGCGCCAGCTGCTCGCCGGCGTGCCGGCGGCAAGGCTGTTTGATGAAACTAATAAGTTGTTCCTGACCGGTCACGCCGCGGCAAGCCTCAAGGCGCTGCGTCACCGGGGGTTGCTCGAAGTGCTGTTTCCGGCGGTCGAGCGCTACCTGCAGCACCATCCCGGCGGCCTGGTCGAGCAGCTGCTGTTGCACGGCTTAAGCAATACCGACGATCGGGTGCAGGCGGACCGGCCGGTGACGCCGACCTATCTGTTTGCGCTGCTGTTGTACGGTCCGATCGCAGCCGCGATCGAAGCGCGGCCACCCGAACACTGGCACGAGCCGCACGCAATTCTTGAAGCCACCGACCGCGCGCTGCGCGAAGCACAGGCGCGGGTGACAATACCGCGGCGTGTGGCGCTCGGCGTGCGCGAACTATTTGCGCTGCAGCCGCGGCTCGAGCAGCCGCGCGGACGTCGGGCGTTACGCTTGCTGGAGCAGCCGCGGTTCCGGGCCGCCTATGACCTGCTGGCACTACGCGCAAGCCTGGGACTGGCTTCGGCCGCCGCCGCCGCATGGTGGACGCGCGTGCAGGAAGCGACACCGGAAGAGCGAGCCAAGCTGGTCGACGCGACGCCGGCTGATGCCGAGGCAGCCGAAGGCGCCAGCAGTCCTGAACCGGGCAGGGCGCCCCGCCGTCGCCGTCGTCGCCGTCGCCGGGCGGGCTCGGGCTGATGTCATGGCAACCGGTCTACATCGGCCTCGGCAGCAACCTCGAGGAGCCGCCGCGGCAGATCCGCCGGGCGCTGCAGGCGCTCGGCACGGTACCGGATACGCAAGTGCTGCGGTACTCGCGTCTGTTTCGCTCGCGACCGCTGGGGCCGGTGGTGCAGGCCGATTTTTGCAATGCCGTGGCCGCGCTGCAGACGCGACTCGATGCGGTCGCGTTGCATGCGGCGCTGCGCGCGCTCGAGCTTAGTCTCGGGCGCGATCCGGCGGGCGAGCGCTGGGGTCCGCGCCTCATCGATCTGGATCTGCTGGTGTATGCTGACCTGCGCATCGATCTGCCGCAGCTGACCGTGCCGCATCCGGGTATTGCGGTGCGTAACTTCGTGCTGCTGCCGTTGCTGGACTTAGCGCCCGAGCTGGTAATTCCAGGCGTGGGCCCAGTGCGTGAGCTTGCGCTCAAGGTCAGTAGCGAAGGGATCTCGGCAATGAATGAGGCAGCAGGCTAAAGCTTTATGCCAGAAGCAGATCTGCCGCAGCGGTTCATCGTGCTCGAAGGGCCAATCGGCGTCGGCAAGACCAGCCTCGCGGTCAAGCTCGGCGCAGCACTCGGCGCTGAGCTCGTACTCGAGCCTTCCGAAAGCAATCCGTTCCTTGAGCGCTTTTACCGCAACCCGCGCGCCGGGGCGCTGCCGGCTCAGCTTTATTTTTTATTTCAGCGCGCACAGCAACTGTCAGCGCTGCAGCAGCATGACCTGTTTGCGCCGCTGCGCATCGCCGATTATCTGCTCGACAAGGACCGGCTGTTCGCACGCGTGACGCTCGAGGACGAGGAGTTCAAGCTCTACGAGCAGGTGCACGCCAAGCTTGCGCCGCCGGTGCCAACTCCTGACCTGGTGGTATATCTGCAGGCGCCTGTAGACGTGCTGCTGCAGCGGATTGGCCGGCGCGGCATCAAGTACGAGCAATACATCGAGCGGCCGTATCTGGAAAAACTCAATGATGCCTACGCCCGGATGTTTCATGCCTACACCGCGGCACCACTGCTGATTGTCAATGCTGCCGCGATCGACCCCGTCAATAACGAGCAGGATTTTGCCGAACTGCTGGCGGCCATGAGCCGCATGAAACGCGGTCGCATGTACTTCAATCCACCCGGCCGCAGCTCGCTATGACGACCGGCGGTTGATTGTGCGGCAAATCTGCTTCATTCTGCGCTCCCCATGTACGCCCAACTGCAACAACGCGGCTCGGA
>DASWBL010000044.1:0-5664 GCA_036390615.1 Steroidobacteraceae bacterium
CATAAGCTGGCGGTCGGCCGTCGGCGCCTTGCCGGCCCAGGCGCGATAGGATCTTGAGAAATGCGGCGCGCCTTTGAAGCCGCAGGCAACCGCGGTCTCGAGCACCGGCAAGTTCGTGTACTGCAACAGTGCCCGGGCGCGCTGCAGCCGCAGATTCAGATAATAGCGGCGGGGCGATGTCTGCAATTGTCGGTGGAACCCGCGCTCGAGCCGCCGCTGCGATACACCAACGGCCCGGCACAGCTGCCGCACCGAGAGCGGCTCCTCAAGATTGGCTTCCATCAGCTCGATGGCCTTGGCCAGGCTGGGATCGCTTAGGCCCTGGCGATCCTGCGCGTCCATGCGCTGGTGCTCTTTCGGCTCGCGAAGCCGCGCGTGGATGAACTGCTCGGCCACTGCGGCCGCCAGGCGGTGTCCGTGCTGCAGCCGCACGACATGCAGCATCATGTCAATCGCAGCTGTGCCACCGGCGCAAGTAAAACGCGACCGGTCGACTACAAACAGGCCGGGCTCAATGGCGATACGCGGAAACTGGCTGCGAAAACTCTCGAGGCTTTCCCAGTGCGTCGTGGCGCGGTAGTCGGCGAGCAGTCCGGCGTGGGCCAGCACGAAGCTGCCGGTATCGATCGCGCCGAGCGGCACGGCGGCGCGGTCGTGCGCCCGCAGCCATTTGCGGACGCGCTCGTCGTATAGCGCCTCCGGTTCGAATCCTGCGCATACCGCAAGCCGGTCATAGGTGGTCCGCTCGCGGATCGAGCGATCGGCAACCACCGCCATGCGGTTACTCGCAATGACCGGTTCGCCCTCGACTGAAATGGTCTCCCAGCGGTACAGCTCCCGTTGCGCGAGGCGGTTGGCGACGCGCAACGGCTCCAGGGCGCAGACGAAGGCCAGCATCGAGAAACGGGGCGCAAGCAAGAAGCCGATGCATTCCGGCCGGCGCACGGGGTTGCTGGTCAGGATCGGCGGGATGAGCCCACGTGGCAGACGCAAGGCGTCGAACGGGCGGTTCATCGCCAGCGCTTCGGCAGTGCGCTGGCAACGATCAAGCCGTGGTTATCGATCGGTTGCGGCGCGCTGCCGCAACGGGGTCGTGAACTAAATGAGAAAGGTGCCATGCTTTTTATGTGTTCGGCATTTAACGCACTTGTCGAATAGTGTCAATCAATTGTCGAAATAACTCAACACCTTGCCGGCGCGCTGAGCGACAAATGAAGTTGAGGGGGATTAGTGACCCAAAGGCGCGGGGCCGGAGCATTAATCCGCAGGGGTCACATCAATATTGCAGCTGTCAATCTGGCGCAGCCAGCGTTTGAGCCCATTGCCTTTTAATTAAATGGATAACGGGGGAGCAGGCATATGACAGTCGAACGTCGCCACCTAGCCGTATTCGGATCGCGCGCCGTCGCGGTGCTGGCCGGATTTTTTGTAGTCATGAGCGGTGGCGCTGCATATGCCGACGGGCCAACTGGGCAGACCGCAACGGCAGGCGAGGAAGCCACTGAGCTCGAGACCATCGTCGTCACGGCCCGCAAGCGCGATGAGTCGCTGGCAGTCGTACCCGAGAGCATCACTGCATTCACGGCCGCCAATCTCGAGGATTACAACATCCAGTCTTTCAACGATTATGCCAATAAGGCGCCGAATCTATCCTTCTCTTATAGCGGCGGCCCGACCGGAATATCGGAAGCGCGGACGGTTGCAATTCGCGGCATCACCGGACAAAACCTCAACGGTACGGCCGGCGCGACCGGTTTTTATATTGACGACACGCCCTTGCCGGGATCGGTCGATCCGCGGGTGCTCGACATCGACAACATTGAAGTCCTCAAGGGACCGCAGGGCACGCTGTACGGCGAAAGCTCTCTGGGCGGTAACGTCCGCCTGATCACTAAAAAGCCGAGCCTGACCGAAAATTCGCTCAGCATTTCGGCCGAGGCGGGCCTTACTTCGGGCGCCAAGGATCCGGACGGCGGTGCCGGCATCATCAGCAATTTCGTGGTGGTACCGGACAAGCTGGCGATCCATATCGTCGGCTTTGGTAGTTACGATGCCGGCTACCTGACGCGGACCTTTCCGACCGACCCCGCCAGCCCTGGCGTAAGTGATCCGAATCTGGTCGTCCCGAGAACGTCAGTCGGCAACCAGGCTGCGGTCAGAAGCTACGGTGGCTCGATTTCGGCGCTGTGGCAGATCACCGATAATTTCGATGCGCGCCTGCGCCTGATGCAGCAGGATCAATACGACAACGGTTTCCCGGCCGCCTTTGCGCCGCTCCCGGCGTTTACACCGGAATACACGCTCAACAGGGCCGTTGACGTGCAGCCGTGGGCCTCGGATGTGTGGACCTTGCCATCGCTGGATCTGGATTACCGCGGTACGGGCTGGGATATCGTCTCCTCCACCGGCTATTTTTACCGGCACGCGGTCGATGTCGAAGATTCCACTTACGGCACGCAGCAGGTGCTGACCAATTTTTACCTGGTGCCGGGTATGCCCAACCAACCTTACCTGTGGGACGGCGACCACATTCAGAAGCAGCTGAGCAGTGAGCTGCGATTCTCCTTTGATCCGATTCACAACGTCAGTGGCACGGTCGGTGCGTTTTATTCCAACGCCCGCACGGATTTCAGCATTCCACCTACTTATGCCACGGGTCTCGAGGCGGCCACGGCCGGCCTGGTCATGAATCCGACGGGGGCGCCGCCCTATGGGCCGTCGAGCGTCGTCAATGTGGGGGTAAGTCCGGACCTGATCTGGACGCAGAATGGGCCGGGCACGGAACGGGACTTCTCGCTGTTTGGCGAGGCTTATTGGAGGTTCATCGACCAGTGGACGCTGACCCTCGGGGCGCGGCAGTACTGGTTGCAGCAGGACACCAATTACACCGCCAATGGCTACATGAATGACGGATTCTTTGCCAGTCCGCCGGAAAACAACAGTGAGACCGGCTTTGACCCGAAACTCGGTATCGCCTTCCAGGCCGACGACAACACGATGATTTACGGTTCGGCGTCCAAGGGCTTCCGTGCCGGCGGCGCGCAGCCATACTTCTCGTTCTGCGCTGATCCGAACATCAATCCGCTCGCGATCACCCACCTTAAGTCCGATACCCTGTGGACCTACGAGTTGGGCACCAAGATCCAGGCGCCGCACCCGGGCTTGCTGGTCACGGCTGCGGTGTTCGACATCGACTGGAATAACATTCAGCAGGAAGTGGCGCTGCCCTGCGGCGCTTATTTCGTCATTAACGGCAACAAGGCGACGATTAAAGGTGGCGAACTGGAAGTTGACGGCCACCTGACCTCGCATTTGCAGCTTCGCGCCGGTGCCGGTTACGAAAAGACCGACATCACCGATCCGGGTGCGCTGATCGACGTAGGGATCAAGCCGGGCAGCCGGATTCTGACGACGCCGGCACTGACCGCAACCGCGGGCGGCGTATTCACAGTGCCGCTGTCTGGCGACCGATCAGCCTTTGCCTCGGTCGACTACAGCTACACCGGCAACGCCGTGCAGCTGCTGGCAGGTGGTGGCTACGGGGCGCTATGGAATCGCCCGGCCTATTCGCTCGTGAACGCGCGTATCGGCCTCGATTGGCGCAAGTCCGAACTTGCATTGAATCTCAAGAATCTGACCAATGCACGGCCGAACCTCGGGGACATCGGCTACGTGGGTTACGCGCAGTACGCGAACTATGTCTTGGGGCCCGTCATTCCGCAGGTGGGGACCATGCCGCCACTGACGGTCATGGTGCAATACAAGCACACGTTCTGAGCTTTCAAGCAGCGCGCTTCACGGCGTCTGCTGCTGTGTCTGGCTGCCGGGGCGCATTCGCGCCCGCGGCAGCCAGACACAGCAGGCCTGGCGAAACGGGAGTGCAAGCTGGCGCGCTTCCCAAGCCGTGACAGATCGGCTACCGTTTGCCGGATGTCTGCAGTCGTCGCCGTCCAAAACCTGTCGAAAACCTACGCGTCCGGCTTAAAGGCTCTCCAAGACATCAATCTTGAGATTCGCCGCGGGGAGATCTTTGCGCTGCTGGGACCGAACGGCGCCGGGAAAACTACGCTGATCAACATCATCTGCGGCATCGTCAATCCGACTGCCGGGCAGGTACTGGTCGATGGCGACGACGTCGTGAAAAATTACCGACGCGCCCGGGAAAAAATCGGCCTGGTGCCGCAGGAGCTGGCGACGGATGCGTTCGAGAGCGTCTGGGCGACGGTCAGTTTCAGCCGCGGGCTGTTCGGCCGGCGTGCCAATCCCGATTACATTACCAAGCTCCTTAAGGACTTGTCGCTGTGGGAGAAGCGAAGCAGCAAGATCATGACACTCTCCGGCGGCATGAAGCGGCGGGTGATGATCGCCAAGGCCCTGGCGCACGAGCCTTCCATCCTGTTTCTCGATGAACCGACCGCAGGCGTCGATGTGGAGTTGCGCCGCGATATGTGGCAACTGGTGCGCGGACTGCGCGACACCGGCGTGACCATCATTTTGACCACGCACTACATCGAGGAAGCCGAGCAGATGGCCGAGCGCGTGGGCGTCGTCAGCCAGGGCCGGATCATCCTCGTGGAGAACAAAGCCGAGTTAATGCGTAAACTCGGCCAGAAGCAGTTGACGTTGCAGCTGCGGCAGCAGCTTGAGCGCGTTCCGGCCTCGCTGGCCGAGTACCGGCTGGCCCTGAGCAGTGACGGTCAGGAACTTACCTATACCTACGATACCCAAAATGGCCAGATCGGCGTCACCTCGGTGCTCGACGGTCTGAGTGCGGCGGGAATTCATATCAAGGATTTGCACACCAGCGAGCGGTCGCTCGAGGAGATTTTTGTGAGCCTGGTGAGCACACGCACGTGAACTATCCGGCCGTCGAGGCAATTTACCGCTTTGAAATGGCGCGCTGGTGGCGCACGCTGTTTCAAAGCATTGTCTCGCCGGTGATATCGACTTCGCTGTATTTTGTCGTGTTCGGCTCGGCGATCGGTTCGCGCATGACGCAGATCGGCGGCGTTAGCTATGGGGCGTTCATTGTTCCCGGGCTGATCATGCTTTCGGTGCTGACGGAAAGCATTTCCAACGCCTCCTTTGGCATTTATTTCCCGAAGTTCACTGGCACGATTTATGAACTGCTGTCGGCGCCGGTGTCTTACATCGAGGTCGTGCTGAGTTACGTCGGCGCAGCAGCTACCAAGTCGATCATTCTGGGATTGCTGATCCTGGCAACCGCCGCGCTGTTCGTGCCGTTGCACGTAGCGCACCCGGCAGCAATGCTGTTGTTCCTCGCTTTGACGGCCATCACCTTCAGTTTGTTTGGCTTCATTATCGGAATCTGGGCTGACGGCTTTGAAAAGCTGCAGCTGGTGCCAATGCTCATCGTGACGCCGCTGACCTTTCTGGGCGGCAGCTTTTACACCATCAACATGCTGCCGCCGTTCTGGCAGAAGGTCACGCTCTTCAATCCCGTCGTTTATCTTATCAGCGGTTTTCGGTGGAGTTTTTACGGCATTTCCGACGTCGGCGTGCAAATCAGTCTGTTGATGATCAGCGTCTTTCTGGTCGGTTGCCTGCTGGTGATTGCGTGGATCTTCAAGACCGGGTACCGGTTGCGCGCTTGAAGGATGGCAAGGCTTTTAGGCTGCGGTTGGCCGGCTAAAGTTAATGGCG
>DASWBL010000045.1:0-11282 GCA_036390615.1 Steroidobacteraceae bacterium
GTGCCAGTGGTGCCAATGAGCTTGAAGTGCTTGGTCTCGTCGGCTGGGCTCACCGCAACTCCCGCCAGGCACAAAGGCGCCCCGTGCCGCAGTGCCTCGGCCTGCAGGTAGCGGCCGTCGCGGATGATCGCGCCGCGGTGATGACTGTCCACCCCACGTTCGCGCGCGGCCAGCAACCGTGCTGCGCAATACCCTACCAGCGAAAACAGCACTAGCTGTCCCGCCCGCGCAACCTGCAAACCACCCGATGCCAGTCCAGCCGGCAGCAGCATACGCAGAACCGCTCCCGCCAACGCACTGGCAACGGTTAGCGGTATCCACCAAGCAACGCACCGCCAAAGCGACGCCAGTCCACCGCGAGCTTGCAGTAATCCGCCGGCCACGCCGCCGCCAGTTAGGGCCAGCGCCCAAATCAGCCCTTGCGTACCGTGGCTCATGGATGGGGGTGGCATTGGTGCTCCGCTGGCAGCGAGGCGGGACCGAATGCAGCTGCATGCCAGTCATCGGGTCACGGCCGTACGGCTCATTTTTGGTACAATATACCCAAATTTCTGGATGATCGATAGCAGCCCGGATATTCTTTCTGCCTGCCGGCCACAACGTCCGCCGCCGCTACGGGCTCCACGCCTCCGTAATATCGCGTTCATCAATTGCCACATGAAATTGTGGCAGACTTGCCCGCGCCGCTTGTCAGCACCAGCACAAAAACCAGAAGGGCCGCCACTCATGGCCAACCGACTTTTGCCTTCGACCGGGCGCCCGAGCCTTGTCGGCCTGCTACTCGTATGGACCAGCGTCGTTATCGGCGCCGACTCGCCTCCCGACTTGCCCGTACCGCCCGCGCCGGCCGTTGCGGCGCCTGCGGCGACCGATACCTCGGCGACCGACGCGGTGGCCAACAGTGTGGTGAAGATTTTTGCCACGATGCGTTACCCGGATACGTCTCGTCCCTGGACCAAGCAAGCGCCGACTGAAGTGACGGCCTCGGGCGTAATCATCGACGGCAATCGCATCCTGACCAACGCCCACGTGGTGCTTTATGCCACCCAGATTCAGATTCAAGCCAACCACGCGGGCGACAAAATCGCGGCGAAAGTCAGTGCCGTAGCTCCAGGCATCGACCTCGCGCTGCTGACGGTCGAAGACAATTCATTCTTTGAGTCGCATCCGCCGCTGGTTCGCGCCGATTCGTTGCCGGACAACCGAGAACCCGTTCTCGCTTACGGCTACCCGGTCGGTGGCACATCGCTGTCGATCACCAAAGGCATTGTGTCGCGCATCGAATTCACCGCCTACAACACCTCGGTTTCCGGCCTGCGCATCCAGATTGACGCGGCGATCAATCCCGGCAACAGCGGCGGGCCGGCGATTGCAGGCGAGAAGATGATCGGCCTGGTCTTCAGCCATCTCGGCGGCGCTGAGAACATTGGCTACATTATCCCGAACGAAGAAATTGATTTGTTCCTGAAGAGCATTGCTGCCGGTCATTACGGTGGCAAGCCGGCCATGTACGACGAGACACAGACACTCGAAAACCCGGCTCTGCGCGCCTTCCTTAAGCTCGACAAATCTGTCGAGGGCGTGGTCGTGCACAGACCGTACCGAACGGATTCGGCTTACCAGCTGAAGGAATGGGACGTAATCACAAAGATCGGCGATACACCGATTGATGATCAGGGCATGGTCAGGATCGGCGCCACTTTGCGCGTCAGATTCCAATATCTGGTGCAGCAGGTCGCCAAGAACGGGCTCGTGCCGTTGACCGTAGTGCGCGCCGGCAAGTCAATTCCACTACAACTTGGCGTGCTGACAGTGAAGCCGTTGTTGATCCCAGATCTGAATGGTGAATATCCACCCTATTTTATCTACGGCCCGCTGGTGTTTACCAAGGCGACGACAGTTTTGCTGAGTCAGATCTCGAACAATTCCCAGTGGTTAAACTATATGAGCTTTGTGCGCAGCCCGCTGCTGACAGAGCGCTTCGAGGCGCCCGACGCGCAGCGGGACGAACTGGTCGTCATCGCCTCGCCGTTATTTCCCGACGCGCTGTCCAAGGGCTACAGCAATCCTAATTATGCGGTGCTCTATTCGGTCAACGGCACACCAGTGCGCAGCCTGCGGCACCTGGTCGGTCTGCTGCGCGACTTGAAAGATAATTTCGTCAGCTTCGAATTTGATCAACAACGTGGTGGCGAGGCCATAGTCCTGCCGCGCGCTGATGCGCTTGCCGCAACGCAAACTATTCTTGGCGACAATGACGTTCGAGCCCAAGGGTCGGCCGATATGATGGCAGTCTGGGATTTAAAACCCGGCCGCTAATCCTCCCACGTTTCGCAAGCAGGCTGACCGCCACGCACGGCGGCGAGCGGCCGATGACCCAGTCGTTCCGCCGATGCGGACCCGAAACAGTACGTGGCAGCGGTTAGTGTCTCAATCTGGCCCACTGTGGTCCCTCCGCCACCGTCCGTTTCACGGGGCCGCCGGCGGCAAGCCTTTTGACGTGCTGAACTCAAGTAGCCTGCGCGTCCATGCGTGTTACGCTGCCGCGTGTCGTGGGAAAAACGGATCACCCTCGCTGCTCATCTATGACGTAGGGGCTGGCGCATGCAAGTTGGAACGGTCGCCGCCATATACCGCTATCCGGTTAAGTCGATGCGTGGCGAGGCACTGCGTTCTGCCGTCGTCACAAAGAATGGAATTCCAGGGGATCGTGGTTTCGTGCTCTTTGATCCCGCACAGCGCAAGGCAGCCAGCGCGAAGAATGTGGAGCGGTTTCCCGGACTGCTCCAGTTTACTGCTCGCTATCTTTCAGAAGCGGATGGAGCGCAGACTCTTCCCACCGTGAAGATCACGTTTCCGGATGGTCGCGAAGTCCGCAGCGACGAGGATAGATGTTGCGAATTACTTTCGTCCTGGTTTGGACAAGCGACCGCGATTAGTGCCGTGACGGATGATGAGAGCGCGAGGCCGGCCGCTGGCAAGTACAGCATGGCCGGTACGTATTTCGATTACGCACCATTGCACCTTTTGACGGACACGGCATTGGCATCGCTGGCATCGCAAATGCCGCAATCCGTCATCGCGGTCGAACGTTTTCGACCCAATTTGCTGATCCGGCACGTCGCAGCGGAAGCGTTCCCGGAGAACGCGTGGACTGACCGCGAGCTTCGACTGGGCGAAGCGCGGGTGCGAGTGACGGACCCATGCCCGAGGTGCGCAATGCCCACATTAGCCCAAGCGAATCTGCCGAGAGATACCAGGATTCTGAAAATGATCGCCAGAAGCAACATGATCTACACTCCTGTGCTGGGTCGCAAAGAGCCATGCCTTGGCACTTACGCTTTTGTGCTGGAAGAGGGCTCGGTATCTGTAGGCGATCAGGTCTGGCTCGATTAGGCCGCTGTTCCAAGCGTCAGCTTTTCCGATAGGCAAATTGATAGCTAGTAGACCGGAGTTCACCGTGAAGAGACTGTCGTCAATCTGGCACTCTACCCACCTCCGGTGGGACTTTCAGTGCCCGATCCCGCCGGTTTCATGAGTGATGATCTTTCCGGGTACTGCGACTTCCCCGCGCTTTTTACGCACTTTGGCGTTGCAGTCGGCTGCACTAGCAGCGATTGTGTTCTCAGGTGCGTTGGCCGTGGTGGCCGATACTTTGCCGAACGCAACCGAGCGTAAGGCGGACCTGGATTTTCTCGTCGACCAGATTGCCGCTCACTACGCCTATCTGCCGGAACGGCATCTCGATCTCAAAGAGCTCAGAGCCATGTATGGGCCGCTGGCAGCGGCGGCTGCGACACGAGGCGCGTTCCTGCAGGTGATCGAGCGAGTCGTCGGCGAATTGCATGACCATCACGCGACGCTAGGCACAAACAACGACGGCTCACCAGAACTCATTCCTACCGGCACGGAGCTGTGGGCCGAGATGAAGGACGGCCGTGCACTTTTGGTAGAGATTCGGCCGGCTGGCGACGCAGCCCGCGAGGGCTTGCATGCTGGCGACGAGGTGGTCTCGATTGGCGGAGTTGCTATTGCGGACGCGGTGGCACGAGCCGCGCCGAAGACCTTGGCCGAGTCCGACCCCGAAGCCGACAACTTTGCCTTACGCACGGTCCTTGCCGGCACGCACCAGGGGGAGCGGGTGCTGAGCATCCGGCGACTAGACAACAAAGTTCAGGAGGTTCGACTTGCTCCGTACCAAGTACCACGTGCGGAGAACCTCATCACATGGCGCTGGATCAAATCCGGGATTGGCTACATCCGAATCGAAAACAGCTTGGGCGATACAGACACCGTCAGCGCGTTCGATGCGGCTCTCGATAGCCTCAATGGCGCCAACGGGCTGATACTTGACCTGCGCAACACACCGAGCGGTGGCAGCACCGATGTTGCCGAGCCGATCCTAGGGCGTTTCATCAACAAAAGCTCGCCGTATCAGCGGGTCTTCGAACCCGGCCCAGGCAAGAGCTATCCCAAGGACTCGTGGTTAAAGACCGCAATCCCGCGCGCGCCTTACGTGCAGGCCAAACTGGTGGTTTTGGTCGATCATTGGACCGGTAGCATGGGCGAAGGCATCGCCATCGGCTTCGATGCCCTTCGCCGTGCACAGATCGTCGGTACTGCGATGGCGGGGCTGCGCGGTGGAACCGGTGAATTCACGCTGCCGAACTCAAAGATTTCAGTACATATTCCTGTCGAGCGACTTTACAGAGTGAATGGCACACCACGCGAAACCTTCATGCCTTCCTTGCTGGTCGATCTTGTCCACGCTCGCGGCGACGACCCTATTTTGGCGCTCGGCCTAAAAGTATTGGAAAACGAATAAGTATCAACTCCGCGTTTCATTGCACCGGTCTCGGATCCCGTAGAGCTCGGCGCAGTCACCAATGGCATACCCCCTAAAGCCGTCACTTACCATCGGCCACACACGGTCAGATTGC
Source organism: Steroidobacteraceae bacterium (assembly GCA_036390615.1). Lineage (GTDB taxonomy): Bacteria > Pseudomonadota > Gammaproteobacteria > Steroidobacterales > Steroidobacteraceae > FEN-1191. The sequence goes on from DASWBL010000045.1 coordinate 4,941, forward strand.
GCCACTCCCAGACCACCCCGAAGGTGGTAGTCGGCCTGCAACCCGGCTATCCTGACAAGTCATCGTCGCGAACCAGCCGACTTGAAGCGGCCGACTCGCATCCCTGGCGGAACTTGAACGGAGGAGCATCGACATGAAACGATTAATTTTTGGTATTGCCCTGTCCGCCTCGCTGGTCGCGCCGGCGCTTGCTGCACTCAAAGGCGGAGATGCTGCTCCTGGCTTTTCGCTACAGGCCGCGCTGGCCGGCAAACAATTCACCTACGCGCTGCAGGACGCCCTGAAGCATGGCCCCGTCGTGGTTTACTTCTACCCATCCGCCTATACCGGAGGTTGCAATATTCAGGCGCATACTTTTGCGATCAATCAGGATAAATTCACGGCGGCGGGCGCGACTATCATCGGCGTGTCGCTTGACAGCATCGCCCGGCTCACGGATTTCTCGGCTGATCCGCAGTATTGCGCCGGAAAAATCCCGGTGGCCTCCGATGTCGGCGGCAAGACCGCTAAGGCTTATGAGTTGAAAGTCAGTGCCGGTGGCCCGGGCATGACCGATTCGCGCGGGGCGCCAATCGATCACGATTTTGCCGAGCGCACCACTTTCATTGTGACTCCGGACGGCAAAATTGCGACGGTCATCGGTGGCGTATCGCCCCCGGAAAACGTGCAAAAAGCACTTGAGGTTGTACAGCATCTGGGCTCGGGCAAGAAACCGAGCGCCTAGTTTATACAGCGGCCGGCCGCCCCTGCCGGCCGGCCGCTCACATCGAGGTGCGTGCTTCCCACAGTTCCGGGAAGAACCGCAGCCGCAGCGCCTTGGCCAGGTAGGAAACGCCCGTCGTGCCGCCGCTGCCTGGCTTGGAGCCGATGACGCGCTCGACGGTCTTCATGTGCTGGAAGCGCCAGATCTGGAAGCGGTAATCGAGATCCACGAGCCGCTCGGCCAGCTCGTACAGGTCCCAATCCTTGACCGCGTTGTGATACACGCCGAGCCAGGCCCCAGTGACCTGCTTGCTCGCCGCGTAGGGCTGCGAAAAATCGCGATTCAGCAACGCCTCGGGTATGCCGTAACCACGGCGGGACAGCAGACGCAGCACTTCGTCGTACAGGCTCGGCGCCGCCAGCGCGCGCAGCAACGCCGCGTGCGCCGGCGGATCGCGATCGTGGACCTTGACGATATCCGGGTTCTTATTGCCCAGCATGAACTCCAGCACCCGGTACTGGTGTGATTGGAATCCGGAGGAGCGGCCGAGCGCATTGCGAAAGGCCGAGTAATCAGCCGGCGTCATCGTAGCCAGCACTTCCCACACGGCCTGCAGCTGCGCCTGGACCTTGGCAATGCGGCCGAACATTTTGAACGACGGATCGAGGTCGTCGCGGCGCACACACTTGAGCACACCTTCGAGCTCATGGCGCATCAGCCGCAGCCACAATTCCGACACCTGATGCACGATGATGAACAGCATCTCGTCGTGTTCGCCGGTCAACGGGCGTTGGGCGTCGAGCAGCAGCTCCAGATGCAGATATTCAGCGTACGACACCGAGTCGCTGAGGTCCCAGTGAACCGGCTCATCGCTCAGATCGACGCTGCCGGCATGGTTTTCGGGTACTTCGTTCATCGGCGAACTCCAGATCTGTCGGTGCAGGATGCCGGCTCAGGGTCGCGGGACCGCCAGCACCCAGGCCGGCACCGCCTCCCAACCGCGCCGCAATTGCCGGTCGAGCTCACGCCAAAGCGGCTCATGGCGTGCCACATGCTCCCAGAAGCGGTGCGAATGATTCGGGTGCGCCAGGTGCGATAACTCATGCACCAGCAAGTAGCGCACCACGGCCGGTTCCTGGAACAACAAGCAGCAGTTTAAGCTGATCGTGCCGCGGCCCGAGCAACTGCCCCAGCGGCCGCGTTGCCGGCGCACCTGCAGTCGCCGAAACTCATGGCCCATTGATTGCGCCGCGGCGGCCAGCAGCGGATCGAGCGCCGCGCGCGCGCGGCGGATCAGCCAATTCAACAACGCACGTTGCGCCCGGTCAGCCGTAGTCATAGTCCCAATCCGCAACACTCCGGCCGCGGCCGCCGTGGCCTCGCGCAGCACCCGAACCCCGCCGCGATTCGGATCGGGCACGCACTCCCAGCACTCGTTAAGGGCCGCCAAGTGCAGCGCCGGCGGCGGGAACGCCTCAAGCGGCGCGGGCCGGCTGCGTCGCAGGTGCCGCTCGATCCAGCCACGATGCCGCCGCACGAAGTCGCCGATCTGCCGCGGTCCGGTCCGTGGTGGCACGACGATTTCGACCATGCCGTCGCGGAACACTCGCACGGACAGGCGGCGGGCCCGGGTGCTTTGGCGGACGCGCCATTGCGGCTCAGCCGTCGCCGCATCCCACAGCGACAGCTGTCCGGAATATGCCGATAAATTACCCAGAATCCGCCGCTCCCGTTGCCGCTCACCTGCTGCTGGCGATCATATCAGGCCACGACCTCGCAGCCGGCCGCGCGGCCGCGTGGCATGGTATTTTCAGCGCCAAGATGGAATGGATCGATATCGGCATCAATCTGACGCACGGCAGCTTTGACGCGGACCGCGAGTCGGTCATCGCGCGGGCCGCCGCCGCCGGCGTCACGCAGCTGATCGTCACTGGCGCGACGGTCGCTGGCAGTGAGGCGGCGATTGAGCTGGCCAGCGCACGTCCGGGTCGACTGTTCGCCACCGCCGGCGTGCATCCGCACCACGCAGCCGAACTCGACGCCGAGCAGCTTGAGCGGCTGCGCGCACTGCTCGCGCAGCCTCAGGTTGTCGCGGCCGGAGAATGCGGGCTGGACTATTTTCGCAACTACGCGCCGCGGCAAGCCCAGCTGCGCGCCTTTGCACAGCAACTCGCGCTGGCTGGCGACACGGGCAAACCGGTATTCCTGCACCAACGCGATGCCCATGCCGATTTTGTCGCGCTGCTGCGCGAGCACCGCGACCGGCTGCGCGGCGGCGTGGCCCATTGCTTTACCGGCGGGGCAGCAGAACTGGAGGATTATCTGGAGCTCGGCCTGGCCATAGGCATCACCGGCTGGATCTGCGATGAGCGGCGCGGGCAGCACCTGCATGCACTCGTCACCCGCATACCGGCCGGACGGCTGCTGCTCGAAACCGACGGGCCGTATCTGCTGCCGCGCGATCTGCTGCCAAAACCCGCCAATCGGCGCAATGAGCCCGCGTTCCTGCCGCACATCGCGGCCCTGGTCGCGAAGCTTCGCTCAGAGAGTCTCGCGCAATGCGCCGCGCAGACGAGCGCTGCCGCGCGGGAGCTGTTTGGCCTGCCCGACCCGCCCGCGCTTTAAATGGCGGCGCGCGGCGCGACCATGCTGCTCGGTTCACAGGCGGCGCGAATACGCTGCCATTCCGGCAGCCAGCTGTCGAGCAGCGGGCCGAGCGCCTGGCGGTCCACTGCCGGGTACTCGGCGGCCAGCGACTCAAGCATGAGGGTGTGCCGCGGCAGTCCCTTGGGAAAGCGCCCGGCGGGCCGGAACACCACGCGGCCATCGATCGGCAGCTCGTTCACCAGCGCGCGTACTGCTGCAATCCGATCGTACAGGCCCGGCTGCGGGTTAGTGAAAGTCGTGCGCTGGTCGCGGTGCATGACGGTCCATTCGGTCATCTGATCGCCGCCGAAGATGTTGCCCGCCACGTTGCGCAAATCGATGATGACCGCCCCGCGCGCGGTCAGCAGCAGAAAATCAAGGTGCAGCAGCGTACCCTGCCCGTCCGGCACCAGCACGTCGCGCAGATATTCAAAGGCCCCGCCTGTCACGGCCGCGAGCAGTGCCGCGCGTGCCTTGGCGCGGCGGTACCAACGCCAAAACAGCAGCAGTACAGCAATCAGCGCGGCTGCCACGCCGATGGTGGCAAGCGTCTCCAGGTCGGCCGAGGGCCAGGTCGTCATGCGCTCACTCCGGACAGCTCGCGGCGCAGCGCCGCCAGATCAGGGTCGATTTCAGTGTATTTTGAGGCCCGCGCATACAAGCGCGCTAGGTTTTCCGGCATCGGCAACGGCGCTTCGATCAGCGGCTGGACAATCTCGGAGAATTTAGCCGGATGCGCCGTCGCCACCAGTACCCAACGACCCTGCTCGCGGCGTTGCGATTCGAGTCCGGCGTACACCTCCGCGGCGGTGGCCGTATGCGGACACCAGATGACGCCGTAACGGCGATAATCGGCACTGATTCGGGCGCGGATCTGCGCATCGGTGACAGACACCGCGCTCAGCGCGCCGCGCAGCTTCGCGGCATCCGGATAAAGCGAGCTGAGGCGCTCAAGATTGCTGGGATTTCCCACATCCATCGCTGAGGCCAGCGTCGGGACACTCGGCCTGACGCGCAATACGCCGTCGCGCAGATAATCCGGCACGGTCCGGTTGGCGTTGTGTGACAGTACGATCTGCCCGATGGGCGCGCCGAACAGCCGGGCCCAGACGCAGGCCGTGGCGTTGCCGAGATTGCCGCTCGGGATAATGAACGATGCCGGCTCGCCGGTGCGGCGCCAAACCTCGAGACTCGCGGCCACGTAGTACGCCGCCTGCGGCAGCAGCCGGCCGACATTAATGCTGTTGGCCGACGACAGCTCGAAGTGTGCCCGCGTGGCGTGGTCGACGAAAGCCTCCTTGACCAGCCGCTGACAGTCATCAAATGTGCCGCGGACGGCAAGACTCTGCACGTTGCCGCCCCAGCAGGTTAGCTGCTGCTGCTGCAGCGGCGAGACCAGCCCCTTCGGAAACAGTACTGCCACCTCGATGCCTGGCCGCCCGTGAAACGCTGCTGCCACGGCACCTCCGGTATCGCCGGATGTCGCCACCAGGATCTTCAGCGGCCGCTGGCCCGAGGTCCGCAGCTGGCTTAGTGCCGCGGCCAGAAATCGTGCGCCGAAATCCTTGAAGGCAGCCGTGGGACCATGAAACAGTTCCAGGACACTTAGGCGATGCTCGGCGGTCAGGGCGCGAAGTGGCGCAGGAAAATCAAACGCCTCAGCGCATATCGCTGGCAACCGGGCCGCGAGCGTATCCCCGGCTGCCACTGGCGCCAGCAGGCCGCTCGCCTGCGCTGCGAGCGAGGCCGCGGCGCCGGGGGCCTTGCGGTCAATGGGCGGCCAGTGCTCGGGCACGTACAGGCCGCCATCCGGCGCCAAGCCGCGCAGCATCGCCGCACTGAGACCGACCCGATGTTGCGGGTCACGGGTGCTGAGAAAATCCATCAGCCGGTCACCCGGGCGCCGACTGACTCGATTTCCGTCGTCCAGTGATCGGCCTTGAGGCCATGATGGGAAAATTCCACGACCATGGCTTCGCGTACCGCGTGCGCGTGCGAATCCAGGCACCACGCAAACAGCGTCGGTCCAGCGCCCGAAATCGAGCAACCCAGCGCTCCGGCCGACAAGGCCGCGCGCCGCACCGCGTTGAACCCTGGAATCAGTTCGGCGCGCTGCGGCTCGATCACGACGTCCTCGAAGGATTCGCGGATCATGTCAAGATCGTTGGTGTAGCAGCCGGAAATAAAGCCGGCCAGATTAGCCGTCTGCCAGACGAAATCCTTCATCGCGACGCTGCCCTTGAGAATCGCCCGGGCCTGGCGCGTAGACAGGAACATGTGCGGATGCACGATCACCGCCCGAACCTGAGGCGGCACCGGGATCTGCTTGATGCGCGGGTAGTCGATGCCCACGGTCAGCACCAGGCCGCCGAAGAGTGACGGCGAAATATTGTCCACATGCATCGAGCCGCTCGCCACGGCTTCCCCGTGCATCGCAAACTTTAGTAATTCCAACATCGGCCGCGGCTGCTCGAGCAGCGCGTTGCCCGCCATCACTGCAGCCACCGCCGAAGCGGCCGAACCACCGAGTCCGGAAGCGAGCGGAATGCCCTTGTCCAGCTCGAGTTCGAGTCCAAACGGCAAAGCCAGGGCCGTGCGCATGGCCTGCAGCGCGCGCCCGGCAGTATTTTTGGCCGGATCGAGCGGCAGGTCTGCGACGACACCGCGGATTGCCCGGATTTGCACCCCGGGCGTGTCGCTGCGGTACACGGTCGCCCGGTCGCCGAGCGCGTTGACCGAAAAACCCAGAATGTCAAAGCCAATAGCGACATTGCCGACTGAGGCGGGCGCAAAGGCGCTGGCGTGGTCACGGCCGCCGCTCACAGATGCGCTCCGAGGTAGGCGGAGAGCCGCAGCAGATCGGCAAACACCCCGCCGGCGGTGACAGCCGGGCCCGCGCCCGGCCCCTGCACGATCAACGGGTTGTCGCAGTAACGGGCGGTGGCGAAACGCACGACGTTATCCGTCAGCGCGATGTTGGCGAAGGGGTGGTG
>DASWBL010000046.1:0-7332 GCA_036390615.1 Steroidobacteraceae bacterium
GATTCTTCACGTAGGTGGAGCGCGCGTCCCAGGCGTAGATCTTGCTGTCCGGCACGCGGATCCCCTGCCAGCGCTCATCGCCGGCAAATACGCTGGCGTAATTGCTCCGGAACATGGCAGAACTAATATTGGCCCGGACGCAGTCGGCCACAGCGCGCGGCTCCGGCCAGATGTCGCGCAGGAACACCTGCTTGCCGTCCTTGCCAAGACCCAGTGGCTCGTTGTTCAGATCCATATCGAGCGTCCCGGCGAGTGCATAGGCCACAACCAGCGGCGGGGAGGCCAGGAAATTCATCTTGACCTCCGGGTGGATCCGACCGTCGAAGTTACGGTTGCCTGACAACACTGCGCAGCCAATGATATCGCCGGCCTTGACGCCGGCTGAGATCTCCGGATTCAACGGCCCGGAATTACCGATGCAGGTCGTGCAGCCGTAGCCGACCAGGTCAAATCCGATGGCGGCGAGCTCTTCCAGCAATCCGGCCTTCTTCAGGTAATCGGTCACCACGCGCGAACCTGGGGCGAGGCTGGTTTTGACCCAGGGCTTGGAGTTCAGGCCGCGCTGGTGCGCGTTGCGGGCCAGCAGGCCCGCAGCCACCATCACGAACGGGTTTGAGGTATTAGTGCAGCTGGTGATAGCCGCGATCAGTACCGCGCCATCTTTTAAATCGAATTTGCGACCCGCGACGCTGACGGGCGCGTGCCCAGTCGCGGTCGGGCTTTTCTTGCTGCGCTCCGCGGCCATCCGCCGCTGGTTAGTCTCGTAGGCGCTGCGAGCGCTGCGCAGTGGTACCCGGTCCTGCGGGCGGCTCGGGCCAGCGAGACTCGGCTCGACAGTACCGAGATCGAGCTCGACCACGTCACTGTATTGCGCCGCGGGTTGACCGCTTTGGTGCCAAAGTCCCTGGGCTTTGGCATACGCGGTGACGAGCGCAACGCGCTCGGCTGGCCGCCCGGACAATTCCAAGTAGCGAATCGTTTCCTCATCGATCGGAAACATGGCGCAGGTACAGCCAAATTCCGGTGACATGTTGCCGATCGTGGCGCGGTTAGCCAGTGGCAGGCTCGCCAGACCATCACCGAAGAATTCGACGAATTTGTCGACCACGCCGCGCTTGCGCAGCATCTCGGTCACCGTCAGCACCAGATCGGTCGCGGTCGCGCCGGCCGGCAGGCTGCCGCTCAGCTTAAAGCCAACGACCTGCGGAATCAGCATGGTCACCGGCTGTCCGAGCATGGCGGCTTCGGCTTCAATGCCGCCAACGCCCCAGCCCAGTACGCCAAGTCCATTAATCATCGTGGTATGTGAATCGGTGCCGACCAGCGTATCCGGGTAGGCTTGTCGTACTGAGCCGGCCTGGCGGTCAAACACTACCCGGCCCAGGTATTCCAGATTGACCTGGTGCACGATGCCGGTGTTGGGCGGCACCACTTTGAAATTGCGGAATGCGTCCTGGCCCCAGCGCAAAAACGCGTAGCGCTCGCCATTGCGTTCGAATTCGATCCGGTTGTTGTCAGCCAGCGCGCGCGCCGTGCCGTACTCATCCACCTGCACCGAATGATCGACCACCAGTTCTGCCGGGGCGAGCGGGTTGATTTCATCCGCATTGCCGCCGAGCCGCACCATGGCCTCGCGCATCGCGGCCAGATCCACAATGGCCGGCACGCCGGTGAAATCCTGCATCAGCACCCGGGCCGGCGTGAAGCTGATCTCGTAGGAGGGCTGAGCCTTCGGGTCCCAGTTGAGCAGCGCCTCGATATCCTTGCGCGTGACGTTGACGCCGTCTTCAAAGCGCAGCAGATTCTCGAGCAAGATTTTCAGAGAATAGGGAAGGCGCGCAACCCGGTCGGCGCCGAGCGCATTGAGATTCCAGATTTCGTAGCTGTGGCCGCCACTTTGCAGTTGTGTGCGCGCCTTGAAGCTGTCCATCATCATTGCTCTCCACGTGCGGGCCCCGGCACCACGCCTGGCGGTCACCTCGCGGATAATTATAAGGTTTCTTCGATCACGCCGCCGCCCAGACAGCGCTCGCCGTCGTACAAAACTGCAAACTGCCCGCTCGTCACGGCCTGCTGCGGCTCGACAAAGTGCGCCGCAACGGCCCCGTTGGGCAGCAGTGTGATGCGCGCGGCCTGGTCGGCCTGGCGATAACGTATCTTCACGTTGGCGAGGAACGGTGCCGCCGGCGGCTGCGTCAGCCAATTGACAGCGCCGGTTCGCAGCCCGGTCGCGCGCCACTGCGCCTGCTCGTGGCGCTGCATGACGATGAGCGTGTTGCGCTTCAGGTCCTTGCGCGCCACGTACCAGGGAGCTTCGGCCCGGCCGCGGGCCCCGCCGATGTGCAGGCCGCCGCGCTGCCCCAGGGTGTAGAAGGGCAGTCCGCGGTGCGTGCCGAGCACGCGCCCATCGGCGGTTTCAATCGGGCCCGGCTCAGCCGGTATGAAGCGGGCGAGAAAATCGGCGAACGGCCGCTCGCCGATAAAACAGATGCCAGTGCTGTCCGGTTTGTCATGCACCGCCAGGCCCGCGCGCCGCGCCTGCGCGCGCACCTCGGTTTTGGTCAGTGTGCCGAGCGGAAACAGCACTCTGGCAAAGTCGTCGCGCGCGACCGCGTGCAAGAAATAGGACTGATCCTTGCCCGGATCGGCGCCCTTGTAGAGCGCTGGCCCGTCATCGAGCTGCTCGAGCCGCGCGTAGTGACCGGTCGCGAAGCCCTCGGCACCGAGCCGGCGGGCGTAGGCGAGGCAGACACCGAACTTAATCTCGCGATTGCACAGCACGTCGGGGTTCGGAGTCCTTCCGGCCTGATCTTCGCTCAAAAAGTAGGCAAAGACTCGCTCGCGGTATTCGGCCGCGAAGCTGACCCGGTGCAGCACGATGCCGAGATCGCGGGCGGTGCTGCGCGCATCCTGGTAGTCCTGCGCCCGGGTGCAATACGCGTCTTCATCGTCCCAGTTGTTCATGAACAGGCCCTGGACGTCGAAGCCTTCATCGCGCAGCCGCAACGCCGCGACGGCCGAATCGACCCCACCGGAAAGACCTGCAATGACACGTGTGCCGTTGGCCCGCTGCATAGGCGGCCGAAGCTTACACTTTGGGCGGCGAGCCCGCAGGCGCCGGCGGCTGGGTCGGCTCGCCTCAGAGGCCGCGCAGATCGACAATCGTGTCGAGTGGCCAGCGCTGGCCGCTCAAAAAATCGTCAATCCCGCGCAGCACCAGCGGCGAGCGCAGCTGCGCAGCCCGCAGCCGCAGTTCATCGCCGCGCAGCCAGTGAATGGCAATAATCGGGGCGTCCAGTGCCTGCCCGGGCGCATGATTGCCGAGCGTGCCGGCAAATGCGAACCGGATCGTAGTGCGAGCGGATCTCGGCTTTTGCCACAGATAAACACCAACCAGGTGAGTCGGCGCAAACCGCCAGGCGGTCTCCTCGGCGGTCTCTCGCACCACGGCCTGGATCAGCGTCTCGCCTGCTTCGACGTGTCCCGCGGGCTGATTGAACACGCGCTGCCCGCGGATCCTTTCCTCTACAATTAAGAAGCGATCGTCGCGCATGACGATCGCGGCCACGGTCAGCTCGGGTTGCCAGCTCATCGGTGGCGCTGAGGATAATACGACCGGTGCTCATGCCGCCTCTTTCTGCGCGCTGATCCGTGCCTCACATCGATAGGATGTCTGGCTCGGCTGCCGAACTGAAAGCGATGGCTCGTTCCCGCGAACGGACGGGGGCGACCTCCCCGCGAACAGGATGTTTCGGGCCGCGTTTACGTCCCGATCATGAGTGACACCGCACTCAGTGCACGTCCAGGTCCTTACAACGAGCAAGTCCAGACCTGTGGGACCGGTAAGGGCCCTGCAGCTGCTGCATGCGCGCGTGGTGTTTCGCTCATTGACGATTTGGACTTTTCTGCCGGCCTGCTGGCCCTTGTACTGCAGCTGAGTCTTGAGCATTCCCCAGCCCGCATCCAGCGCGGACTTAGCCATCCGCGTCTTGGCCAGTTTTAGGCTGCTCACATCGCCGATGACTATGCTCTGATACTCCTTCACGATCTGGCATGAGAACTTATGCAAGGCATCTTGCCTGCGTCGGGCAGCGCATCGATGTAGACGCTTGGCCTGAGCCTTATGACCCCGGCGCTGCGCTCGGGCGATCTTCTGCTCAATGCCGCGGTAGAAGCGACCGGCTTTAAGCTTAAGCCCATCGCTCGTAGCCGCCGTGCTCTTGAGTCCCAGATCGATTCCGACCGACTCTTTCGGGGCTGGAATTTGAGCCACTGCGTATTCCATCGGCACGCAAAGCCACCAGTCTCTGACCGCATCCTGGGCAAAGCAGCCACACTTCCAACGAACCCCCAAAAGCCTTTCCTGCTCAAAGACCCGGAATGCCTTACCCGAGAACCGAATGCACTTACCCTTGAGCTTCAGCTGCTCCACCTTAAAGGGTACCCATCCGAGGGAGCGCTTAGCACCCCGGCTGACTCGCCACCTGAGTCTGGGTTTCCCGGCTTGGTTACGCTTGGCCGCAAACTCGGCATTGACTCGCTGAATGGTAGCTGACCCGATGAGTTCAAATTCCTCGGTAGCCCCCGCCGTCAACTTATTCAGATCAAAAGCCGAGAGCCATTTGGCGGTCCCCGCAAAGGGACGCGCCGCCTTGCCACTGATCTCATTGGCGTAGTTCCAGACCTGATTGACCTCGATGGCTGCCGCATTGAGCCAAGCGCGCCCCTCAGGCTTCACCTTCAGGCGCAGCGTGCGAATACAGGGCTGAATCGGAATCGTCATGACTCAATGGCCGAAGTTACCTCGAGTGCAGGCTGACCGATGAGTCGAATATCTATTGCAATCACCAAGAAATGCAGGAACGGGCGCGGCATGGGCCAGTATCATTGGCAGCAGGCAGCTTGGCTCCACTTTATGGCGCAACCCGCCGCCGCGGGTTCGCGTCGTTCCCGACGCTCGATTGGAGGCCGCCGGCGCGGCCGGATCAGAAGCGGGCGATACGCTGTTCCTGATGCTCGGCGCTGGCCTGCCACAGCGCATCGAATTCCAGCAGGTACTGGCGGGCGATCGGCGGGCTGTTGGCAGCAGCGATGCCATCCCAGCGATCGGCGTTCAGCCGGTAGACGATGGCCCGGTCATCAGCGATGCAGTACGAGGCGTTCAGTTCGCGATACTGTGCCGCCAGCAGCCGGATCTCGAGGTAACTGGTCAGACGGCGCGCCATCGCAACAAAGCGGTTGCTGGTGCCGATGAAGCGCGAGTTGTCCCGGATCAGGACCCGCACTTTCGCGAAACTGTGGCCGAGCACGAAGCGCTTGATGATCTCCAGAAACGGCGACTGGTCGTACAACGTCGGTTCCAGATCCGGAGTGAGTATAGATATGAGTCGCTGACCGCTGGCCGCCACCATATCGGTGGCCCGCCGCACTTCATCCAGTGAAGTGAGTACCTGCAGTTCCTCGACCGCCGGAATGGGTAACGGAAACGCGACGGATGGGCTCGGGCCATCCTCCAGCGCGAAACTCGCTAACCTTGCGCCAGTAGTCGGCTTTTTGTCCTTCAGTTCGGCCACGCCATCGCCTGACTGTCATCGGATTGACGGCCGGACGATGGTAGGCAGGCAGGTACAGAATCAGCGCCAATTGCGTCACGCTTGGCGGCCGGCGCAGTGTGACCGGGCTCGCAATTTGGGTCAGCTTCAGCCCCGGACGGGCAAATTGCGGGCCAATTCCGCTGCCAGACCGAGGTATTCACGGGGTCTAAGCTGGCCAAGACGATCGCGTGCGGCGGCACTGAGCGGCAGCGTCGCCAGGAACCGACGCAGCGCGGGTGCATCGATTTTCTGACCGCGGGAGAAGTCTTTCAGCAGTTCGTAGCCGTTCGGAACACCTTCGGCGCGCAGCACGGTCTGGATCGCTTCACCGAGCACTTCCCAGGCTTCATCCAGATCCGCGCTGATGCGCTGGGGATCCGGGCTGATCTTGGCCAGACCCCGGCTGAGGGCGCGGCAGGCGATCAGCGTGTGGCCGATGGCGACGCCAAGATTACGCATCACGGTGGAGTCGGTCAGGTCCCGTTGCCAACGTGAGATCGGCAGCTTGTCGGCAAAGTGGCGCAGCAGCGCGTTGGCAATGCCGAAATTACCTTCGGCATTTTCAAAATCAATAGGATTAATCTTGTGCGGCATGGTCGAGGAGCCGACTTCTCCGGCAACCGGCTGCTGGCGCAGGTAGCCGAGCGCGATGTAACCCCAGACGTCGCGGCACAGATCAATCAGGATGACGTTTGCGGCCGCGCAGGCATCGCAGTATTCGCCGATCCAGTCATGCGGCTCGATCTGGGTGGTATAGCCATTCCAGGCAAGCTGCTGCGATTCGACAAAACGCTGCGCCAGTTCGGGCCAGTCCAGCGCCGGCACCGCTGCCAGATGCGCGTTGTAATTGCCGACCGCGCCGTTCCATTTGCCAAAGATGCTGACTGCGCCCAGGCGCTGCTCCGCTCTTTGCAGCCGCGCCGCGACATTGGCCCATTCCTTTCCAAGGGTGGTTGGCGTCGCCGGCTGCCCATGCGTGCGGGCCAGCATCGGCAGGGCGGCATGCTCATGCGCCAGTTGAGCCAGTGTGCCGCTCAGCTGGTACAGCGCCGGCAACAGCAATTGTTGCCGGCAGCCGAGCAGCAAGCGGGCGTAGGCGACATTGTTGATGTCCTCCGAAGTACAGCCAAAATGCACCAGTTCTAGCGTCGCCGCATTAGCGCCGGCACCGCTCAGCACGCCGCGCACGTAGTATTCCACGGCCTTGACGTCGTGGTTGATGCTCTGCTCGAGCTGTTTGACAGCCGCCGCCGCGCCGCCGGCCGGTTCAGCGACGAGCGCGCGGGCCTGGGCGGCCACTGCTGCGGGCAGCTTCGCGCCGGCCAGCGTCGGGGCAGATGCCGACAAGTGCAGCAGCCACAACGCTTCGATGCGGATGCGCTCACGGATCAGCGCTGCTTCCGAGAAGAATTCGCGCAGCGGCGCTGTCGCGGCGGCATAGCGCCCGTCGAGGGGCGAGATGGCCTGCAGCGCGTCGGAAGGCATAGCTTTGGGGCGCATCCTGAAGTGTTAGAATGCTCATGATAGCGCATGCGGTCCTCGCGGCGCGCCTGGGTGATCCGGAGTGAAGAATCGTCATGAGCTCATCATCTTTTCGCATCGAACGCGACAGCATGGGCGAGCTTAGAGTGCCTGCCGATGCCCTCTGGGGCGCGCAGACGCAGCGCGCGGTGCAGAACTTCGCGATCAGTGGGCGGCCTTTGCCGCGCGGCTTCATCCGTGCCCTGGCAATGATCAA
>DASWBL010000047.1:0-6664 GCA_036390615.1 Steroidobacteraceae bacterium
GCTGGTCGATATCGGCTCGCGCGTCAAGAAAGGCCAGCAGCTGGCGGAGATTGACACGCCCGAAGTGGACCAGCAGCTGCGTCAGGGCGAGGCCGACCTGAAGACCGCGGAGGCCAATAACCGCCTGGCGCAGATCACCGCAACCCGCTGGAAGAGCCTGCTCGCCAGCGGACTGGTCGCCCAGCAGGACGTGGATAACTACGTCGGCGACGCCGAGGCCAAAGCCGCCGCCGAGGCTTCGGCGCGCGCCAATGTCGATCGGCTGCGCGACCTGGAATCCTTTAAAATCATTAGTGCGCCATTTGATGGCGTTATCACTGAGCGCAAGACCGACGTCGGCGCGCTGATTGCCAGTGGCAGCGCCGGCACCGCACTCTTCCACATTGCCGCCGCCGACAAAATGCGGGTGTACATCAGCGTGCCGCAATCCTATGCGCCGTCGATCCACAAGGGCCTGGCCGCGCGCGTGCACCTGAGCGAAGGCCTGATTCCTGATTATCCTGCGACCGTTGTCAGCACAGCCGATGCGCTCGATTTGACTACCCGCACGTTGCTGACGCAGCTCGAGCTCGACAACAGCCACGGCACCTTGCTGCCTGGCGCGTACGTAGAGGTGCACCTCAAAGTCGGTTCCGCAATACCGATCCTGCAACTGCCGGCAAACGCGCTGCTGTTTCAGGGCGATGGCATGAACGCAGTCACGGTGACGAGCGACAACAAGTTACTGATCAAGCCGGTCAGCGTCGGGCGCGATTTCGGCACTTTCGTGGAAGTCGTCAGCGGGCTCAGTCCCGAGGATCGGGTGGTGCTGAATCCGCCGGAATCTGCGGTCAATGGCACATCGGTGCACATCGTACCGGCGCACCCGACCGGCAGCGCGGCGCGCTAGGTCGCAGCCCCAAGTCAGGGCGGCGTTGAGCCGCAGTGCTTGGGGTGGCGCGGGCAGGCGCCGCTGCGCGGACAGATTACGCTCGCCTGGGACTCGAGTGCTTCGCTGATCCAGGCAATATTGAGAACCTGCGAGACGGCACGGATCTGACGCGCAGCCTCGGCGCTGATCGGACCGTCGCCGCCGCGCTGCCGGCATGAAGCGGCAATCGCCCCGACCACCGTTGCGCCGTCGAAGCCTTGCGCATCGAGCGCCGGCTCCAGGTCCACGCCGACCGAGAGTACGTGCACGGCGTCGGCCGCATCGTGCGTCACCAGCGAGTGGCAGCAGTACAGGCGGTCCCGCTTGCCGTCGTTCATGATCGAAATCTGCGACTTTGGTTTTGGGGCCGCCGGCGGCTGTCCGGGCGGCAGATGCAGCATGCGAAATACTGCCCAGCGCGGGCACGGATCGGGCACCAGCGTCATGTTGCCCCACGGCAGCGGAATGCCGTTGCCGCGATACACGGCTCGCAGGTAGCCTGGCGGATAAGCGTCAAAAAAGTGCCAGTGCCGGTAAGGCGAGACTGCCGTCATGCGCCGCATGACGACCGCCGCGGTGACGCCGAGTTTGTCGCAGGAATCGATCCGGTGCGCCTCGCGCACTAGAAACCGCCTGAACGGCTGGCGCGGACACAGCAGCGCGCCAGCGAAAACGCTGCATTCAAAATCGCGCCAGGCGTAAAGCACGTCCTGCGCGCCCATCGGCGCCGGTCCCGCGCCGTCTTCCGTCTGTAGCGATTGCGTCGCGTGGTGCGCAGAGATCATGCCGTCGCCGTTATGCAGGATCTTGTGGCCGAGGTAAAACGCCAGCTCATACTTGAGCCGCGCCTCCTGATCGCGCAGGCGCTCGTTGACCACCACGGTGCCGGGCGGCTCGTAGTGGGACCGCACCAGCGGCTGGTCGTCGCGGCGCGCCCTGGCGTCGAACCATTTGATCTGCAGCGCGTGCGCTTTGCAGATTGCCAGCAGCGCCTCGAGCCGCAGCGGCAGCTGCCGCTGCCCGGCTTCCTCGGCGGCGCGTTCGATATCCGGAAAATCATTGTGCCGCGTTTCCTGCCAGACCCGGATCAGCAGCTGCGCGAACTGGCGCCCCGTGGTGCCGGTCTGCGACAGCAGTTCCGGCAGCGCGTTTTGCAGCAGCTCGTGGGAAAACAGGAACGCCGGCTCGAGCGGCATCGCCTCCAGGCCGCCGCGCGATGAACGCTCCGGTGCCGCCTCGAGCTCGGTGTTCTCATCCAGGAACCAGCGCGGCTCCTTGCTAAAAATGCCGGCCAGCACTTCGAGCATCCGCGCTGACGGCACCCGCTTGCCGGTTTCCACCATGCTCAGATAGGAGACCGACGGCGCGCTCTCGGCATCCTGCTGCACGCAGCGCGCCGATAGCTCATCAAGCGTCAGGCCGTTGCGCTTGCGCAGGTTGCGCAGCTTCGCGCCAAGAAAATGCCCTTGCCGGATCAGGCCCGCCATGAGTGAAATTCACAGTGTGAAATTTCTACTGTGTAAATCTTCACGGATACACTTTAGGCTCTAAGCCCGGACCCTGGCAAGTAGAAATTACTTTATGGCAGTGCAACATCTGAACGGAAACGCCGTCGAGACCGACACCAATACGCGGTTTGCGGCCGCCGCGCAGCGCTTCGATGCTGCCGAGGTCGCGCAATGCATCGCCGAACACTTCAGCCGCTATAACGAGGAGTTCGGCCGGATCACGCGGCGGGCCGGTGAACATTTCCGCAGCGGCGACTGGCAAGCCGCCCACCACGATGCCGTCGGCCGCATCGATCTGTACGAACAACGGGTGTGCCTGTGCGTGCAGCGGCTGCGCGATGCGGTACCCCACGGCGCCGAGCACCTCGCGCACTGGGTGCAGATCAAAAACGCTTACGAACAACAGGTGCAGCGCCGGCCGGACAGCGACTTCTACCGCACCTTCTTTAATTCGGTGACGCGCGACCTGCACGCCACTGTCGGCGTCAATCCGGAGGTCGAGTTCTGCGCGACCAGCATAGGTCGCGCCTCCGGTATGGTGCCGATCAATGTCTACCCGGTTGGCGCGGGACTGCCGGTCGCGCTGCGGGAAATTCTCGCCGATCTGCCTTTCGCCGATGCCATCGTGGAGACCGAGGCGGCGGTGCGCAGCCTCAGCGCCCAAGTCGGCCGCTACCTCGACAGTGGCCGGGACAGCGCACGGCCCGAGACCATCGAGATGATTGCGCCGCCGTTTTACCGTGGCCACGAGGCTTTCATCGTTGGCCGCATGATCGGCGGCGGGGCCATCACGCCGCTGATCCTGGCGCTGCGCAGCACGCCCGAAGGCGTACGCGTTGAACCTGCGCTGCTCACCCGGAGCGAGCTCAGTTCGCTGTTTGGCTTTGCGCGTTCCTATTTTCACGTGGACCTGCCGGTGGTCAGCGCCGCGGTCACGCTGCTGCGCTCATTCCTGCCGCACAAGCCGGTTGATGAGCTCTACACGGTGCTGGGCCGCGCCAAGCAGGGCAAGACCGAGCGGTATTTCGCGCTGCGCCGCCATCTGGATGCGTCCATCGATTCCTTTGTACACGCGCCCGGCGAACGCGGGCTGGTGATGATCGTGTTCACGCTGCCGTCGCATGACCTGGTCTTCAAGGTGATCCGCGACCGCTTCGGCGCGCCGAAGACCAGTGGCCGCGCCGAAGTCATGGCCAGCTACCGGTTCGTGTTCCATCACGACCGCGCCGGTCGGCTGGTGGACGCTCAGGAATTTCGGCGCTTACGGCTGCCGCGCTCGCGCTTCATGCCGGCGCTGGTCGATGAACTGCTGCAGGAAGCGGGCGAGAGCTGCCGGATCGAGGGCGAGGACCTGATTATCGAGCACTGCTACATGGAACGGCGGCTGCGGCCGCTGAACCTGTTCCTGCGCGACGCGGATCCCGCGGCCGCCGAAGCCGCCGTAATCGATTACGGCCAGGCGCTGCGCGACCTCGCGGCCAGCGATGTCTTTCCGGGCGATCTGCTGCTGAAGAACTTCGGCGTCACCCGCGGTGGCCGCGTCATTTTTTACGATTACGACGAACTGTGCCTGGTGTCCGATTGCGTATTTCGCGCCTTACCGGCACCGTCGACCGAGGAGGAAGCGTTCAGCGCCGAGCCGTGGTTTTACGTCGGCCAGCACGACGTGTTCCCGGAACAGTGGCTGCAGTTCCTGTCGATGTCCGAGCCGCTGCGAGAAGTGTTCGTGCGCCATCACGGCGAGTTGCTGACGCCGGCCTGGTGGCGCGCCATGCAACAGGCTGCTGCCCCTGCGCCCAGCGCGCGCACCGCGCTGCAGCCGGCCTACGCCTGAAAACAACCGATGCAAATGCCGGGCAGGCACCTGTAGCCTGCCCCGCATTTGCAATCGCAATCAGGGTTTAAAGCGGCCGTAGATATTGCAGAGGATAACCGTGATCGCCGCGCCCGCTGCCATGACGCCAAGATTAGCCACAATGGCGGTCAGGTATTGCCCGACACCCGGAATGCTGGTCAGGACACCGGCCAGCGACGACAGTGCGATCGCTGAAACGATCACCCGCACGTGCGTGTCGGCCGCGATGGAAAAACCGACAATCAGGCCAATAATGACCAGCGCCGTGGCGATGTAGGGGCTGGCGACAAACGCCCCGATGATGGCCAGCGCGATACCGATCAAGCCCAAAATTTTATTCAGATTCATTGTTATTGCCTCTTCGATTCGTTGTTATTTATCAGGGCATGCGCCGGCGCACCGCCGGCCACGCCGAATTTTATAGCAGCTTCGGGGCCCGAGGGCCACTCCAGGGCCTGGGGCCAGGTCGCGTGGCGCGCCGGGCAGAGGCGCCCCCGGGGCAACCCCGGCGGCACCGCCCACCGCGTCCATCGCTTAAGGCCCGGTGCCGCTTTCGGTATCGTCGTCCGCGGGCCTGCGGCGGTCGACCCTGAATTTTCCGGTGCCGCCCGGCACCCGCACGCTGGGCCCGCCGACGCCCCAGATACCGGTCGGTTCGCCAGCACTGTCCGGCGGCGGCGACAATGGACGCAGCTGCCGCCATTGCGTGCGCGCGATCCGCAGCCAATATCCGAGTGCCAGCAGATCGAGCACGCCAGACAACAACGCCCGCCACGGCATTCCGGCCCGCAGGGCCTCGAGGACGATGAGTACGCCGTAGCCTAAAATGACAGCCGCCAACAGCACCGCCGCCACGAGCAGCACGATTCTCGCGCCACCGGGCCCAAACCAGCGCTGCAGTATTTCGGCGGTAGTCATCGCCGGCACATTTTACTGCACGCCGCCGTTGTCAGCACGGTGGCGGTTAACCGCCACCACCGTGGCGCGCGGGAAGAAATTAAAATCGGTCGCGCTGGCGAGCGTATAGGCGCCCATCGCGCGACCGACCAGCAGGTCGCCGGCGCGCAGCTCCGGCAGCATGATGTTTTCGGCGATGACGTCGATGCTGTCGCAGGTCGGACCGGCGAGCACCGACGGCAGGCGCGGCTCACCGCCGCGCAGCGCTTCGACCGGATAGCGCGCGTGATCAAACAGCTGGCCGCTATAGCTGCCGTACAGGCCGTCGTCGAGGTAATACCACCAGCGCCCTTCGCGCCGCGCGCGGCCCATGACGGTTGCGACCGCCACGGCCGCGGGGCCGACGATGAAGCGGCCGGGCTCGGCCAGCACCTTGATGCGGGCCGGCAGCTTGGCGAGCGCCGCACGAATCGGCGCGCAAAAGCGGCCGATGTCGGGCACGCGCTGGGTGTAGCCGATCGGAAAGCCGCCGCCGATATCGAGCGTGTCGAGGCTGCCGAGCCGCCGCCGGCGCGCCGCGGCGAGCAGCAGCGCGCACGATTCGATCGCTTCAACGTGCTTGAGTGCATCGGCCGCCTGCGAGCCGACATGAAAGGCAAAGCCGCGCACATCGAGGCCGAGGCCCGCCGCCAGCTGTGCCAGCTCCACGGCGTCCTCCGGGTCGCAGCCGAACTTGCGCGACAGGTCGCACACGGCGCCCGGGCTGCGAAACGACACGCGCAGCAACAGCCTGATCCGCGCCCGATAGGCGGCGAACTTTCGTATCTCGTCCGGATTATCGGCGATGAAAGTGCTAAGCCCATAGGCGACCGCATTGCGGATATCGACGTCGCGCTTGATCGGGTGTGTGTGCAGGCAGCGGGCCGGATCGACGCCGAGTTGTTGGACCAGCTGCACTTCACCGGTCGTGGCGAGGTCAAGCGAGCCGCCCGCATCGAGCACCGTCTGCACCACCGCGCGGTGTGGCAAGGGCTTGAGAGCGTAATGCAGAGCCACTTGCGGCAGCGCCCGCTGCAGCCGCCGGTATTGCTCGCGCACGCGCGCGCAATCGAGCACCAGAAGCGGCGAACCAAACTCGGCCGCGAGCCGCTTGATGTGCGCCGGCTCGAACGGGTCAATAAACCCTTTGCTCACAACAAGCTGCCGGCGGCGGCGCGGTTCAGTCGGTCACGCACCGCATCCCAGCGCTCCTCCTCGGGTACCGCCTGCACGAGGATGCGCACGCACCCGGATCGATCCAGTCCGCGCAGGTGCGCGTACAGGTCGTGGGCGTAGCCATCGACGCGAGTGCCGGCATTCACCCACGTGACGTGCCGGTAGGTGCCGAGTGGCTGCCGCTGCGCCAGTACCGCGATGTGCTGACCTCCCTCCGACAGCGAGGCCACCACCGCATCGAGTTCGCCTGGCTTGACGATCGACAGCGGCGTCGCCGGC